>JALYIH010000050.1 GCA_030775865.1 Pseudomonadota bacterium
CGAAACACACTCACGTGGGTCCCGGGAAAATCGAGTTGCTCGAAGCGATCCGAAACGCCGGCTCTTTATCCCAGGCGGCACGTGATCTTAAGATCAGTTATCGGCACGCCTGGCAGCTGGCGGAGAGTCTGAAATCCGCCTTCCAATCCCCCGTCACCCTCGCCACCCGCGGCGGCAGCGGCGGCGGCGGCATCTGCCTCACCCAATTGGGCGAGTCCTTGGTCGATAGCTACCGCGCCCTCGAACGCGAGTTCGGCGAACTGGCCGCGAGCCGCTTGCAAGACATCACCGCCATGACCAAAGAGCACGGAACGCTGCTTTTTGCCGTCCCCGTGCCCATGAAATGAGCATCAGGCCGGTCTGATCGCCAGGCGCACACCGACGCAAGACTTCAGCTGATTTTCACCGGCGCGAGACGCGGTGACCCCGACTGTAGGTCTTGTAGACAGGCGCGTTGAAAAGCGTGGAGGTGAGGAGTTCAAGATACTTCTGACGACCCACCCCGCCCTTGCCCACGAGCGCGATAGCCTCGCCCAGCGCCTCGATCACCGAGGCGATGAGGAAATTTCCGCTGAGCTTCACGAGGTTCGCGTTCTCGGGCCTTTCAGACATGACAAAAGTTTTCTGCCCGATGGCTTCGAACAGCGGCATGCAGATTTTGATGACGTCGGCCGCGCCGCCCACGACGACAAATAACTTGCCGGCTGCGGCAGCATCGGGACGCCCGAACACCGGCGCGGACAGGAAATGCTGCCCGGCGGCCTCGTGGGCCGCTGCCATTCTCTTCGACAACTCCACACTGATGGTGCTGCACGAAATGTGGACGGCATTGCGCGGCAAGCTCTTGAGGATGCCGGCATCCGCGAAAACCGTGCTCACGGCGCTGGAGGATATGGAAAGTAGCTTCGTCGCCTACAGCTCGACGCAAGCGCAGCTGAAGAGCCTGAGCGAACAGGCGCAAGCTTCGCGGCGCGCCGCGGATCTCGCCGCAATTCAATATCGTGAGGGTGTGGCGGACTTTTTGGTATTGCTCGACGCGCAGCGCACGCAGCTCGACGCGGAGGACGCCGTGGCGCAATCGGAGACGGCGGTCAATGTTTCAGTGGTTGCGATCTACCATCAGCGCACTCGGTGCCGTCGGTGGGCTGTCTGCGGTGCTCAATGCAGCCACACCATACGCTCGCCACGCCATGAAATGGCTGCAGGGACGGCAATCGCGCGCCGACGTTTCCCAAAACTACAAGCATCGGTGCTGCTAAAGAGATCGCCCGCTGCCGATGGCGTTAACCACCGGCAGCGGGCGAGTTGGGATCAGCAGATCAGCGGCGATCGTCCGCGATCACTGCACCGGTCACCGGATTGAGGATGAACCGATCCATGTGCCGTTCATCGTCAAACATGTTGTCGAACGACCCGGTCACCACATCGAAGGACTGCTTCTGTGGTGCCACGGTGAACGCCGGCCGACGCACGCCATTGCTGGGATCACGCGCCGAAGGACCGTCGATATAGTTGAGATTCCAGTTGTCCTCGACGAAGCGCAGAAGCGAGGACTGGTCCGTCAGTGAATGGTCGACGTAGTTCACCTTCGCCCACGGCGATACCAGGTTCAGCACGAGTCGCGGACCGAAGCCGCAGCGTCCCTGAATGGCATCGGCCTTCGGCGTACCGCAATTGCCCCCGTTCGCGGCACTGACCGCGTCGAAGCCTGCAGCGGCAGACGCATTGACCAGCGGCGGCGCGGCATGGTCGTACCAACCATCCGAATCGTCCCACGCGATGAACACCGCCGTCTCTGCCCATTCCCGCGACTGTTGCAGGATATTGATGGTCTGGGCGAGGAAACGCTGCTCCGCCAACGGATCGGACTCGCCGCCCGGGTGACCGTCGTCACGATTGATCGCCTTGAGGAAGGAGACCGCTGGCAGGTTGCCGTTCTGAACCGCGGTGTAAAAGTCGAGCAGGTCATACTGATGGTTCGCCTGGTCCGTCTTGCCGATCATGGCCTCCGACGAAGGCGGCAAGTGATGCGGATTGCGGGTCGATGCATAGTATTGGAATGGCGAGTGGTGCGGGTTGTAATCGGTGCGCACCGGATGAATGATTTTGGCGTTGCCATCGAATGACGTGGTCGCATCAGGATGCAAAACGTGGGCCGCGTTGCAAACGGCATGTGCGAAGTTCGGCGTACCCACGCCGGTGGCCTGACCGTCGTTCGCGAGGCCGCCGAAGCTCGGCAGTCCGAACGGATCGTTGCTGACGCCGGCCATCGGGTGGGTCGGATCCGTGGTCTGCGGATTCGCTGCTGCCGCCGTGCGGAAGCCGCCCGCAAACCATCCCCAGGTGACGCCCTTTTCGTTCAACAGGTCGCCGACGTTCTTGCCGGTCAATTCGACCGTGAGTTTGCCTGCGACTGTGCCGCCCTTGTCGTTGCCGCAATCATCGAGGTAAGGATCCAAGTCGGTGACCAGAGTACCGGTTTGTACAGTCACGGGTTTCGCCGACCCGACCACGTCCGCGGCTATCTGCGGATTGGTGCCACCGACGAAGAACACGTCGGGGATGGTTGAGTTCTGAATGGTGTCCGCCAACTGGCCGGTGGCGCCCTTGGTGCCGTTGAATGTGTGCACCACTGCGCCGGCGGTCTGGCCGGCAATCAGGTTCAGTGCACCCGGCGTCGAAGGACCATATGTCGTACCCCATGAGTTGTCGCTCATGGCGAATCGCTGCGCCCAATTCCACATGGCGGTAACGGTATTGCCGTCGAAATAGCCCATGACGGTGGAACCATCCGTGGCGCAACCAGGGCCGTTCTGGAAGTTCTGCTGCGGGAACTGGTCCATCAATCCGTTGTCAGTGGTCAACTGCTCGCCCTTGTAGTCGTGGTTGTTGGAGCAGGTGACGATCTGGTCATGCGTCATTCTGAAGGGATTGGCGCCGCCATTGGGGTTGAGTCCCGTGGGCGTGCCCACCGGCGTGTTCGGGTTGAAGTCGTGAAGCGCGACATTGACGCGCTCGGGGAACTTGCTGTTCCCATCGGTCAGGCCATTGACCGTCGGAGTCGAGCTGCGGGCCACGAAACGGGTGCCATCGGTATTCTTGGCATCGGGATAGGTGGCGAAGTAGTGATCGAAGGAAGCATTTTCCTGAAAAATGATCACGACGTGCTTGATCTTCGGCCGCTTGCTAAAACCGTCATCTCGATCATGCTCGCTCGCCTGTGTGGCGGTCGACACGATGCTCGCAGCCAGACATGCCGCGACGAAACCCGCCAGCGTTTTATTTCGCGTGGGCGATTCCTTATAAGTCATATGATTCCCTCAGTTTTTGGAGTGTTGTGGGTGCGCCGATTACCGGCCTGCACCGACCAGGCCATCGTCCGCCAAGATATGTTCCCAACTCTGCGTGAAGGTTTTGTGACCGGCCTGGAGACCCGGCCATCGAGTGGTCACTGCGGGATCGGAACGGCCGCTGACACAAATCTGTCAAAAAAATGAAATACAGTTGCGCTCGGGGCTCGAAACCAAAGATCGGTGATCCGTGGCAAATCGACTTAACGTAGCTTGCGCTTGGACAGGCGGTGTGCTCGCGGCAACCTTGTGTGTGGGGAGCATGGCTCTCGCGGCGCCCGTTCGCGCGAGCGATTCATCTTCGCTCGAGACGGCTGCGGCTGGATTCAAACCTTACCTGCTCCAGCGGATTGACCGGTGCCTCGACGCTGTCAAGAAAATGCGCGAGCGCATCGCCGCTCGCGATCTTGCCGGTGCGCAGCAGTACTGGCTCGCTGCGCGCGGCGGCTGGGAAGGCTCAGAGGTGATCACCAACGAATATTTTCCCGATCTCGACCGGAAGATCGACGCATGGCCCGACGCCGAGAAGGGGTTCCACGCGATCGAGGCCAAGCTCTTCGGTGCGCACGACGTACAGGCGCTGCCGGCCACCGAGGAACTCATCGCCAACCTGACGGAATTCGAGCGCCGATTGCGTACGACGACCCTGACCGCCCAAGGACTGTTGAACGGCAGCGCCAAACTCATGTACGAGATCGGGGAGAACAAGGCGGAGGGTGGCGAATCGCCCTTTAGCGGCAATTCGCTGGCTGAAATTCGCGACAACGTCGCCTCCATTGCAGCCACCTATGAGCGGGTGTTCGCGCCGGCAACCAAGAAACGCAGCGCTGAACTCGCGAAAGTCTTCTCGACGGATCTGGCACTCATGCGCGCGCTGGTGGCGGCGCCCACGCTGCAGGCTCTCGATCAGGTTCGCCTGCGAGATGTGAGTGAGTCGCTGGTCAATGATCTGGCGATGGTTGGCCGAGCGTCCGGCCTGGAAAAACCCGGCCTCGGAAACTGAGTGAGAAATTGATCATGGCTGGTAAATGCAAATCGTTTCGCGCTGCACTCGCCGTTCTGACGGCGTTCGCGGCACTGATGGGTACCGCCCTCGCTGAAATCGGTGGAAACGCGAGCCTGCTTCCGGCAGGCACCGAACTGGGTGAAGAGGCTTTTGATCAGCCTCGCGAGGTCTTTCGGTCCGAAAGCAGCGGCGGCCACAAGTCTTACTTGGTAAATCTGGGCGATGTGGCATTCAGCTCGCCGTTGACCCTGGGCGGCCCCGCCCGACAGGCGGGGATCAGCTGCAACACCTGTCACATCAACGGCACCACGAATCCAAGACTGTATATTCCCGGCCTGTCGACGCAATCCGGAACTTTCGATACGACTGGACACCTGTTCAATCCAAAAGCCGACAACGGCGTTCTAGATCCGTTGACCATTCCCAGCCTGCGTGGCGCGCATCTGCTGGCACCCTACGGCCACGACGGCCGAACCCTGTCGCTGCACGATTTCGTGCGCAACGTCATCGTCAATGAATTCGCGGGCGCTGAGCCGTCGCCGGAAATCCTTGACGCGATCGTCGCCTACATCGAAGACATCGATTTCGTGCCGAACCGGCGACTTGGCGCCGCCGGCAAGCTCACGGGGTCTTTGAGCGAAGCGGAAAAGCACGGCGAGGCACTGTTCCACCAACCTTTCCCGCACGATCCCACCTTGAGCTGCGCCGCATGCCATGTGGCCACCGGCGCATTCGTCGATCACCAGCAACATGACGTCGGCTCCGGCGGCCTGTTCAAGACGCCGACGCTGTTGAATGCCAATTTCAACTCGCCCTACTTTCACGACGGCCGATACACCAGTTACGCGCAGGTCGTAGGCCATTTCGATCGCACATTTTATCTGGGCCTGTCCGCCCGGGACCGGCAGGATCTGGTCGCCTACCTGCAGGCGATCGGGGATGGCGAACAGGCGCTGCTGCCGGACAATGTAGAGGCGCGTATCCGGGAAATATCCGGATTCATGGGGGTGTTGGACACCGCTGTGCCTGAACACAATGTGACGATTGCCACGATGACCTTGGATACCATTGACCGCGAATTACGCGATTTGACCGAGCAGTTCCCGGAGCGCAAGAACTCCATCGTCGCCGCCGGCGTGGAGGAACGCAGCAAAGCGCGCAGTGCACTGAAGTATATCGTGCTGAGCTTGCACCAGGTCAACGGCGCCATGAGAAGCGGCCATTTCGACGAGGCGGCGGCCGCCCTGGTCCATTCTCGGGAGATGCTGTCAGAGGCAGTACCGGTGCTCGAGGCGAGCGAGCGATGGTCCATGTTCAATCGGCAAATTCATGACGCGCATTTCGCGGCGGTACGCCAGTTGTACCGGGCGGCCACGGACCCGGCGCTGGCGCCGCGGCGACGATACGATCCCGACTGATGCCGTATAATATCGTGCACCCCTCATCAGAGGCGAAGCATGAAAACAACATCTGCCATAACCTTGCTATTGGTGGGCGCATTCGTTGCGGCCTGTGACAGTGAAGAAAGACATCGCGCGTTCTATGACTCCAAGGAAGCCTGCCTAAAGGACTGGGGTACCGAAGAGAGTTGCCGGCAGTCTCGAGGGTCGAACGGCGCGTTCGTTTTCTTTGGCCCTTGGTATGGCCGCTCATCGCCGTTCTGGGGCCGAGGCAGCGGGACAGCTGCGGGAATCGTCTCGCAGGGCGGCGGTTCGGTCACTTCAGCAACCGAAGCGGCTCATTTCGGCGGCTTCGGAGAATCTGCAAGTGCCCATGGTGGTGCGGGCGAGTGAGACGCGAAAGCTCGATCCCGCGTGAAAACTGGCAGGGAAAATGTGAAGAGGTCGGCTTCGACTTTCACACCACCATCGACAATTACCCCTATTGGAACGAGTCTGCGTGTTATGCCTTCACGCTCGATGAGATCGAGAGCATCGAGACAGCCACCCAAGAGCTGCATAGAGTCTGCCTGGAAGCAGTCGATTACGTGGTGCGTCACCAAGCGTATGGCGATGTCGGAATTCCGCTTCAGTATGAGGAACTCGTGGCCGAGAGCTGGCGTGCACAAGAACCCAGCCTATATGGTCGCTTTGACTTTGCATTCACCGGCGATACACCCACGCTGTTGGAGTACAACGCAGATACGCCAACCAGCCTGCTCGAAACCGCCGTGGTGCAGTGGTACTGGCTGAAGGACACGCACGCGGGGAAAGATCAGTTCAATTCGCTTCATGAACGCTTGATTGACCGTTGGCGCGAGATCAGTCCGGCGGGCGAATTCATTCACTTTTCTTGCGATACGGACTCCTACGAGGACGTTGGGAATATCCGCTACCTCATGGACACGGCATGCCAAGCCGGTTGTACGGCCGCATTGATCTCGATGAGAGATATCGGGGTTCAAGGCCGCGCATCTGCGTTCGTCGATAGGACATTAAATCCGATTCGCCGATGTTTTAAGTTGTACCCCTGGGAATGGATGTTTTCTGACGCCTTTGGAACTCAAATCGCGGGACACACGACGCGCTTCATTGAACCAGCCTGGAAAAGCATTCTGTCGAGTAAAGGGATACTGGCGCTGCTGTGGAAGCTGTATCCGAAACATCCGAATTTGCTCGCCGCGTTCCGCGAACCAGGCCAATTGTCCGGCACCCATGTCGTTAAGCCGATGCATTCCCGCGAAGGCGCCAATATTCAGATCGTGGGCGACGTGCATGCCCAGACCGGCGGCACCTATGGGGGACCGCTGGTGTATCAGCAATACGCACCGCTGTTCACCGCTGACGGAAAATCGGCCGTGATTGGGTCGTGGATCATCGGCACGCAAGCCGCCGGCATCGGTGTGCGCGAGGACGATTCACTGATAACGGGCAACGTCAGCCGGTTCGTGCCGCATTACTTTTCGTAGCGTCGCTCAATCATCTCCTCCAGCCGCAGCTGGAGGTCGGCGATCAGATACAGACAGCAGGTTGATCTTAGGTCAGAGTCGATTCCTCGGGCTCGTCCGTGGCGCTCGTCCCTTTGACTCGATCGTCGCCGCGCCCCTCATGGCGTCCATCCCGCAGAGAGCTGTTGCCGCGTTAGTTAAACCGCCGCCTCCGGTAGCGCCTCGCGATCGTGCGAGAACGTGCTCAGTGAACTGCTTCGCGAGGCTTGCCTTAGGTAGCCGCTGAATCCTTCCAGAGCACGGCTCGCGGGGCGGCGAGGCCGACGGCGATCGCGGCGGTCTGGAGGAGCAGCAGGCCGGCAAAGGCAATGGCATTGACGTACAGGATGTAGCGCACGACCGGCATTGCAAAGTCTCCTCCGCTGCGCCACGGGGTGATTGCGAAAAGCAGAACCTCATAAGTGACGAACGCAGCGGCGAACGCGCCGATGACGGCCAATGCCGCACCGGCCTTGCGCAGCGCCTGTTGGGCGAGCATCGCTGCGGCCGTGCCGGCAACAGCGGCTGCTAAGAGATTGATTCCTCCTCGGTAGCAATCCCAATTCAGCGGGTAATGCAGGAAGCCGAACCCGATGGCCTGATTGGCAATCCAATTCACGCCGATCAGAACGAATGCGTCGCGGCGTGGAAGATATAAAGCCGCGAGCGTGCCAAGCGCCGCGAAAGGCATGCCGCAGGCCACCGCCAACGTGCTCACCACTGTGACAACGGTCAAAATCCCGCCCCAGGCGGCACGCCGAAAGAATGCCGAGTCTTGCTTCTGGATGGTCATCCTTGGTTTCCTCGTTGTGCTGCTGCGCTGCATTTTAGAATTTGGTCTTGATTCCGGCAAATGCGCCGATCGTGGGTTGATCGAAAGCGTCGGGGTTCTGGTAGTGCCGATTTAACAAATTGGTAACGCGCGCAATGAATGTCCAATGGCTCGTCAAATCGTAGCCGCCGGCAAGATCCACCGTCGTGTAGCCTGGCGCGTTCAGCCGCGGAATCGAGCCATCCCGATTGACATCGACCCATGAGCCGACAGACAAGACCGTGGCGTTCAGCGAAAGCCGGTCTGTCGCCTGCCAGGCCGTATTCAGGCTCTCCTTGTTCTTGGGCCGGCGCAGCAATTCCAGGTGCGTAATTTCGTCCGTCGCCTGGATGTACGTGTAATCCAGTCTGAAGGTGAGCGATCGTATCGGCTGATAGGATGCGAAGCTTTCGACGCCATCTGTTACTGCGCGGCCGACGTTGACGTAAGTCGTGGCGTTTGTATCGATCAAATTCTTGATGTTGTTGTGAAAATAAGTGACGCCGAATCGAACGGCGTCATTCGCCAAGGCCTGCTCTACACCCAGGTCCCAGCCCAAGCTGCTTTCAGGCCTGAGATTCGGATTGGCAAAAAAGCCAAAGTCGGGAAAGCTCTGAAACATCTGAGACAAGCTGGGTGCCTTGAATCCTGTACCCACGCTCGCCTTCAGCTTGGTGCCGGCTTCTTGGATGACGTACGCGGGCGCAAATCGATAGGTGACCTTGCTGCCGAAGCGGTCATTGTCGTCATAGCGCACCGCCAACGTATCGTACAGACGGTCGCGAAAGCTTGATTGCAATTCAACGTAACCGGAATTGATCGTGGTACTCGCGGAGATCGGCACCGTGATGTCATCCCGCTGATGTTCGGCGCCGAGCAGCAGCTTTTCGTTCGTGGCGAGGGCCACTATCCCTTGCCAGTCAAATTTTGCCCGTGCACCGGAACTATCGGTGGCAGGTCCGTCGGGGCTGAATTCGGTGGTCTTGATATTGCTGTAGGCGGCACCCAGGGTTTGATCGAGGACACCGTCGATGCTGACCAAGTGCGCGGTCGCTCGCATGTAGTACTGTCGGGTGTTGGATTCACTTTGCGACGTGTCCGGTGTCGAGGGAAAGTTGGCGAAATTGTCACCGGTGAATTTCAGGTGCGTATCCGTGTAGCGCGCGACAAATCCCAAGTCCAAGTGCTCTGTGACATCGAAGCCGAGCTTGGTCGAACCGGTCAAATTGTCGTAGTCATCGTCGATGCGGTGCTGGCCCGGCGGCAGATAATCCAGCGGCGTTACCGGGGTTGCGCCGGAATGAAAGTGATCGACAGTTGCCGCATAGTGGAAACGCTCCAGAGAGCCGCTCACGCCTCCGACTTGGTTGAACGTGTCGAACGACCCAGCCTCGAGTCCGGCGCTGAACTGTGCGGGTCCTGAGCCGCTCTTGGTGATGACGTTGACGACCCCGCCTATTGCGTCAGAGCCGTATAGACCGCTTTGCGGGCCGCGCAGGACCTCGAGCTTTTGAATGTCCTGCGTGAGCAATTGGCCGAAATCAAATGCGGCGTTGGGGCTGCTCGGATCGCTGACGTCGATACCGTCGATCAGCACTTTTGTGTGGTTGGCATTGGTTCCGCGCATGAACACAGACGTTTGACCGCCCGGGCCGCCCGATTGAACGACGTTCAACCCAGGAACTTCTTTCAGCAAATCCGGCACCGTGCGCAGCTGCCTTGCGGCGATCTCATCCGCCGAGATGACGGTAACGCTGCTGGCAACCTGGCTTTCGGGGGTTGGTATACGCGTGGCGGTCACGACCACGCTCTGCGGCTGATCGTCAGCTGAGAAGTCCGTCGCGGCGGACACCGACAATGGAACCAAAACAGCGGCGATGTAAACGAAAACCTGGGCGTTCAAAACTTGCTCCCGATGACGATGATCCAATGACCGCATCGGACGAGGGCGCGCGTCGCGTTACCCGGGGGGTGGGCGCAGCGGCGCAGGCCTGCGCACGCGCAGCCTACTCCGTCGCCACTAGGGAATTTTCCTCTCGATCAGCACACCCCGGCTGCTCGATGGGCGACCACGACAAGTAGGTTTCCTGGCTCGCGGCTTGGAGTCCCACCATCACCTTCCCGGATCTCGTCAATCCAGTGGTCTTCGATGCGGGCACACCGCTTACAGTTGCGGGGGCAGCCCGGGCTTTCGACCCGAGTTCCCTTAAATCCCCATACAGGGGAACTTGTTGTGTCCGCGTACGTTGCCGCAAAACGCGTCGACGGTCAACTGACGAATGAATGCCGCGTTACCCATTGACGCTCCAAAGCAAACGCAATACCTTGTGCCGCCCCGCGTTCCTGGCAACGCTGAACTGCGTTCATAAGGCTGATATGACAGTTGAGAATTTGCCTCGCAGAAAACCCGCCAGGGAACCGGTGGTCATGTCCTGGAGCGGGGGGAAGGACAGCACCATGGCCGCCTACCAGCTGCTCGCTTCTCAGAAGTATGAGATAACGGCGTTATTGACGACCGTTACGGAGGACTACGATCGCATCAGCATGCACGGCGTCCGGCGCGAGTTGTTGGAGCAGCAGGCCGATTCTCTGGCGCTTCCACTGCACACGGTCATGATTCCAAAAGATTGCCCCAATGAGGTCTACGAGGGCCGCATGACAGAGGCGTTCAGCCACGTCAAAGCCCGCGGCATCACCAAGATAGCTTTCGGGGATCTATTCCTCGAGGATGTGAAGCAATATCGGGACGAGCGCCTCGCGCGATCCGGTATGACGGGCGTATATCCTATTTGGATGCGCGACACGGAGGAACTCGTGCGTACATTCATTGGATTGGGATTCAAAGCCATCCTTGCATGCGTCGACACACAGGCGATCTCGGCATCCTTCGCCGGCAGAGAAATCGATCACAGTCTATTGCGCGATCTTCCGGATAGCGCCGATCCTTGTGGTGAATACGGCGAATATCACTCGTTCGTCTATGACGGGCCCATTTTTAAGAATCCGGTCGATTGCAAAGCAGGCGAGCGGTTCATGCGCTCAGAGCGCTTCAACTACTGCGACATCGTGTCGGTGCCCGCGCCATGAGAATCGTCTCGTTCCTGCCGGCAGCAACCGAAATGATCTACCTCCTGGGACTGGAGGATGATCTGGTGGGCCGCAGTCACGAATGCGACTATCCCGACGAGGCAAAAAACACGCCCGTCATCGTGGATTGCGCCTTAGACCTGTCGAAGATGACCATGGCGCAAATCGACGTCGCGGTGAGCAACCAGCTTTCCCTGGGCAAAAGTCTTTACACGGTCGATGAAGCCAAGCTTCGCGCAGCGGCTCCACATCTGCTGGTGACACAAAATCTGTGTCAGGTATGCGGCCCGGCCGGCAACGAAGTGACTCAGGTCCTCAAGTCAATGAGCGCTTCCCCCAAGATTGTCTGGCAGACGCCGCGAAACTTCGAAGAGGTTTTCGATGCCATACGCACTCTCGGCAAAGAGACCGGTACCGAAGCGAAGGCCACTGCGTGGGTAGAGAAAGCGGTGGCTCGAGTTCAGGGCATTGCTGCCGCAACGAAGGCACTCGAAAAGGTCAGGGTATCCTTTTTGGAGTGGGTGGATCCCATCTACTGCGGAGGACATTGGATCCCGCAGATGCTGGAATGGGCAGGCGCCGAAGACCGCAATTCGAGGGACGGCACCGATTCGGTCAGAATTCCCTGGGAGCAAGTGATGGACCACCAGCCCGAAGTCATTCTTGTTTCCCCTTGCGGCTTCAAGACCCAGAATGCGGTGGACCAGGCGGAACTGTTGAAATCCAGGCCGGGTTGGAATGATCTGCCCGCGGTCAGGAAGCACAGGGTCTACGCGGTCGATGGCAATGCGTATTTTGCGCGCCCGGGCCCCCGCCTCGTCGACGGTGTCGAGCTCATCGCCCACCTGGTTCATCCGGAAGTTTTTGCGTGGACGGGTCCGGGCGACGCCTATCGCGAAATACGGTAACCAGGCACGCTCGATTGCCAAGCAACCATGACGTGGATCGGGATTGCGTTGCGCCATGGTTGGTGAAACTAAATCGCCCGCGCCTGTCTAATTCTCGGAATAGCACTCTTATCGATTCCGAGGGCAGCCCAATGTTCTACTCCATGAAGTCCTGCCGATCGGACCTCAGTTTTCTTGGCGCCATAGCCGTTTTTGCAGGTTGCTTTGCCCTGCAGGCCGGCGCCCAAGACGGCACATCCCCGACCGAAGCCGTTCGTCCGGTCACATCATCGCCAGCGCCGGCGCCAGCGCCAGCCGCCGAGTCAGCGGCGAATGAGGCGCGCAGACTGCGCGTCGAGACCGCGCTGCGGGATGATCCTTACTTCAACGACTCGCACGTCACGGTCCTGCTGAAGAACGGCACCGTGGTATTGCAAGGATTTGTCTTTACCGAATGGGATCTCATCCATGCCGTCCGCATCGCAAAGAAGGCGGCGGGCGATGGACGCGTGGTCGATGATCTGTCGATTGAGTTGGGTGGGCGCCGATAGCGGATCTATCGGGCGCATGACAACGGCGCTACTGCATGTGCCGGCCGTGGCTTACGACCGGCCGAGCCTGAGGTCAACTACAACGGCTGCACTCGCACATCGACCTTCAGCTTGTGCCGCCCTCCGCCGACAATCATGCCGCGGAGCGGCGACACGTCACCAAAATCCCGGCCCCATGCCAGAGTGACATGGTCTTCGCCGACCATGCAATTGTTGGTGGGATCGAAATCCAGCCAACCCAGCGGCGGGCAATAGACGGACACCCACGCATGCGAGGCATCTCCACCTACTGCGGCCTCACCGCCCTTGCGGACCGTTCGGATATAACCGCTCACATAGCGGGCGGCAAGGCCGAAAGAGCGCAAGCACGCAATCATGAAATGCGCAAAGTCCTGACAAACGCCGCGGCGGCTCTTGAGGACCTCGACAACCGAAGTCCGATTGGTCGTGGATCCGGCAACGTATTTGAACTCGCGATGGATCTTGCGCATGAGTTCATTGGAAGCCGCGGCAATCGAACGGCCCGGCACGAAACAGTCCCTGGCGTAGTCCTCAAATGACTGCTTGAGGAGCACATGACTCGATCGCATCCGGAACCGGCACGCCTCAAGATCCGCCGCCGGCACCGGGACAGCGTGGTAGCTCAAGCGCTTGCGAACCGCATCCCAGGGCTGAGCGGATTCGAGCGACTCGGTGACGCGGGGGAAAATCTCGACGTGCATCTGCGC
>JALYIH010000051.1 GCA_030775865.1 Pseudomonadota bacterium
ACCGCTTCGACCTTGAACTCACTCGTGTACCGACGGCTCGGTACCCCAACCTTTTTGTGACCCATACTCGCCTCCAGACATCATCAGATTATAAACTCCTGATGTATGTGGATATGAGGCAGGGTCAATCCGCCGCGCTCGGGGGGGAGGCAGCCGAATTTGGCCTCGGCACGCTCGGAGCTGGGGGTGCAGTCGGGTCTTCTATCGCACTAGGGCTGACGACGACATTGGCCCTTGATAAACTACTTTCTCCAGTCTTTGGCTGTACAGAATGAGCGCTCAGTCTCCCCTACCGCGCTGGATTTCTCGCTGGCAGCCCGATAAGAGGCGGCTTTTCGCTTGGACTGCGCTCTTTGGCACGATGTTAACTGTATTGCCAGGCGCGATAGCGATCCTATTCGTATTCTTGCAAGCAGACGACTGCACCCAGTCTATCGGTGGCCGCGTTCCATTCACTTGCACACCGGCTGGAGTCGGAGTAATTAAATTCGCCATGGCCGTAATAATTTTCCCTCCAGCATTAGTGTGGCTACGATTTATACAACGCATTTTGAAATACGAGGGGGAAAGCGGCGAAAAAGAGGAGGGGGCAAATAGCCATAAAATTGGGGAGGCCTCTTTCCAATCCGGCTGCAAGAATATTGGTATGGGGCAAGTAATGCTCTCAGGTAAAATCGAAGAGGTCACACACAATTCACACGCCGCAAAAGTAAACGGCGAGTGCGTCGGATTTCTTAGTGTGTACCCCTTTCGGAAGAGCCAGCTCAAGCGGGGAGGGTTCGTTCGCCTTGTTTATCAAAATGTGCCGCTGCTGAGAAATACAAAAGCCGTTCTAGCGTATTCCGACCAAACTGCTCATACTGCTTTCGGGGCGTCAGCTTGGATATATTCTCTTTGGGTACCACTGCTGATAGTTTGCATAATTATCTTCGCCAATTTGAGCCCCCTGTACGGCGGAGTAATGGCGGGGTTATGCGGCGCATTGCTGGCGCTAGACCTCGTATACTTGTCGTTGATGGTTCGAGCTAGATCAAGATTGCAGTCTTATCTAGATAATGACTCTGCTCGACTCGACTCGTCCAGTCATCTTTGATGTCATTATACGAACAGTATTGCTGAGGAAAAACGTTGCCGCCATACGGCGAGAAGATCAACTTCAACAAAGACATTAAGTGATTTCATTGGGACGTACAAAAAACTCGGCAGCGCTCTCGCTAGCGATATTTTTCGCATGCACGATCGCGCAGGGGCTGTCTGTTGGACCGACTCCTTCGGAAGTTGCGACGCTGCTGCGAGCCAGCGGCGCCGGAGATATTGCCACATCGCTTGTCCCACCCTGGCGCAACAAATAATAATTGCGCTTCGCCAAGCGGATCCCAATATTTCTCAACACGTGCAAGACATTGTGGTGGAAGTGACTTTAAGCTATTTACGCCAACGAGCCGATCAGGATCATTTGGTCGATCGACTTGCACCAATTTACATGAAGTTTTTAACGAAGGGCGACGTACGGCAATTAACGGAATTTTATCAGTCGCCTGTGGGGAGAAAGCTAGTAAGTTTGAGCCCTCAAATCACATTCGAATCGGCGGCGGTGGGTCGCGAATGGGCGACGTCGATTTTGCCGGGATTGCAAACGGAAATAACTAACCGCCTTCAGAAAGAGAAATTGCTCAATTGAATGCTAACTACTTTCCGGCGCAAAAATGACGCTGCTCCTTCGGTGGCCTTGTAGAGGACCGGTGTGCGCTATGTGGTGGTCGGGGGCGTAGCAGTGAATCTGCACGGCTACCAACGGTTCACCAAGGACGTCGACCTGGTGATCGAGCTGGTTGCAGATCGCGCGCTCAAGGTTCTCCAAGCGCTCGAAGCCATTGGATATAGACCCACTGTGCCGGTCAAGCTGACCGACTTTGCCGATCCCGCTATCCGTGAAGGGTGGATTCGCGACAAAGGAATGATGGTTTTTCAAATGTACAGCGACCAGACGAGGATGAGCATTGACATTTTCGTGCGGTACCCGCTGGATTTTGATGAGTTGTGGGATCAGGGTACAAAGATCGATTTGCCGGACACTGTGCTGCGCATTGCCTGGATCGATCACTTGATTCTGATGAAACGTCAGGCAAGCCGGCCGCAGGACCTGCTGGACATCGAACAGCTCGAGAAAATCAAACGGCTTCTTGATGAACAGGGAGATGCGCCACCATGAGCCGCGAGCGTGAACCGGCGCCCGGCAGCTTTGAGGCGGCGGAGTTGTATCAGCTACGCATGGCGCTCAAGTCTACCTACGCGCAGCGCTTACAGGATTTGCAAGACATGCTGGATTTCAATGCCGAGGCGGAAGCGAGAAACCCCCGCCTGCGGTGGGCTGCGGCGCGACTTCACCGAGCATGGACTGAGAGCCAAGCACCCGGCGACGATCCGTGACGCGCACGACCTGAGCTCTCACCGCCCAGCGCTTGAGCTTCAGGCGGCGTTATGCGCAAGCTCCTGCTTGCGCACGTCCTTGTCCATGGTGCGCGACGCCGCAAACAGCACGGCGGCTGCGGCCAGGGCCAGCAGGGGGATGGCATACATCGCGTTATGCAGGCCGATGGCTTTGAACGACTCGGTCATGGTGCCGGCGCCGGCATCGAGCATCGCCTTGTGCGCGAAGTGATCGCTCAACATGCCGGTTCCGACCGGTCCCATGCTCGCGCCAAAGATATACATGCAGCAGAAATATATTGCGACCGCGGTGCCGCGCAGGCGCGGCTCGATCACATCCTGTATTGCCGTGTAAACGGTTGAGTAATACACATACATCGTGATCGTACCCATGGCCATCAATAGAATGTAAGCGGTGATCGACCCCTTGGGCTGGTTGACGGCGAAGAAAATGCACGGTGCGGCGATGCTCATGCACCAGGCGGACAGTACCAGCCTGGCATTGCGGCGCTTGATGCTCATTTTGTCCGCGAGCCAGCCGCCCAGGATCAAGCCGATGGCGCCTACCGCGCCCACCGCAAACGATGACGCAACGCTCGCGTCCCGTACGCTCATTCCATGAAAACGCTGCAGGAACGCGGAGTTGAAGGAACCCAAGGCATACATATTGAAGTTGTGGAAAATGCCGGAAAGGATGATCCACCACATGGTCGGAAGGCGCAGAACCGCGAGGTACGGCGCGACCACCGATCCGCCCGGCTTGGTCACCACGCGGCCGGGATCGAGCCCACCGCGCAGCGGTTCGCGCATGATCAGCGCCAGGAGAGCGAACAACAATCCGGGAACGCAGGCGATATAAAAGGCGGCGCGCCATCCTAGGTGCGCATAAATGATTCCGGAAGCGGCATAGGCAAGAAACAACCCCCCAGGCAGGCCGAGCATGAATACGCCCATCGCGAAAGCGCGTTTGTTCGGCGGAAAAAAATCGCCGATCAGGGACTGACCCGCGGGGGCGCAGGTGGCCTCGCCCAAACCCACCCCCAAACGCGCAATGAATAGCTGCGCGAAATTCTGCGCCATCCCGGTCGCCGCCGTGAGCAGACTCCATACAGTTGTGCCGATGGCAATCAGCTTGGTTCGATGCCACTTATCGCTCAAGTGGCCCATGGGCAGCCCGACGATGGCGTACATCCAGATGAACACGCTGCCCAGGAATCCCAGCGCCGTATCGCTCAGCAAAAATTCCTTGCGAATCGGTTCGCCCAATGATCCGAGCAATTGGCGGTCGAAGAAATTCAGCAGATTGATGGCGAACAGGAGGAACAACGCAAACTTCGCGCCCGTGGCGGCCTTTGCGATGACGCCGGTGGTCTGGTCGACGGGGACGCCACCTTCGAGCGATTGCGGACTAACAGACATTAATTATACTCCCCGAAAAAAGAGATCTGCCGAGCCGACTCGTAGTGTGCCGCACATCGGCGGCTCACGCTTATATATCAGCCCAACGGCCCACCGGGCGGCGGTTTTCAGGGCAAAAAAACGGCGGGTTCTGAGGCCCGCCGTTTTACTCGAATCAGCTACAGAATCTTCTGTGTTATTTGAACTTCACCCGCACTGTGAGACCGAAAGTTCGCGGAGCGCCCAGGTACGAGGTGATGGTGTTGTATTGAAACGGTGAGTCAAAGGCAACGGCGTAATAGTATCGATCCGCCAGATTGGCTCCCCATGCTTCGACTGCCCATGATTCATCCAGTGCGCCAAGGCCGATACGCGCATTGAGGAGTCCGAAGCCGGATTGGATCTTTCGAGGATCAAGATCCGAGCCCGTGTTGTACGACGAGTTGTACTTCTCTTCCACGCTGGTGCGGATGCCCACAGCCCCAGACAGCGGTATCAGGTAGCTGGCGGAAAGCGCTCCGGACCACAGCGGCGCAAACGACAGACGATCGTTGTTGCGCTTAGGGCAGGCGGTGTTTCTCGGACCGCCGCAGAAGTCAGGCAAGGCATTGCCGAAATTGTCGATGTTGGTCAGATCCTGAGTCACGCCGCCGGCGAGGGTCAGTCCCGAGATCGGGGTTGCCCACGCGAAATCCACGTCGACGCCTTTAGACACGACCGTGTCGAGAGAGGTGACCACGAATTGCGTGCCGGTGAAAGTGTTGAGTTGGAAATTCTTGTATCTTTGATAAAAGAACGCGGCATTCAAACGCAGCGTCTTGTCGAACAGCGTGGTCTTGATGCCCACTTCTCCCGAGTCGACCGTTTCCCGCGGGAAATGCGTGTTGTCGTTCGGCGTCAAGCCGAGCCGATCTAACAACGCGACTGCGGGCGGCGTGCCGACTGGGGGGACGGTCGCGGGGAACGTGGTGCGCGACAGGTTGTAGCCGCCCGCCTTGTAGCCATCCGCGACCGACGCGTAAGTCATCACTTCCTCGTTGAAGCGATAGGATAACTTAACCGTGCCCGACAAGTTGTTTTCCGTATTCGACTGGTCGAATCCCGTGCCGGTAAATGCAGGGTCGAGGCCGGTGAAGCAGCCATAGCCGATCAGGAACGGCGCCGCGTTGCCTGGTTGCGTGAGGACTTTACCGGCGTTGTTCAGCAACGCCCCGCAACCCTGGCCGCCGCCGGTACTATTGTAGCTTGCGGTCGCCGTTTTCTTTTCTTCCGTGCCTCGCAAACCGAACGTCAGGTCCAGTCCTTGCGTGATGTTCCAGGTTTCGTTGGTGAACAGGGCAAAGCTTCTGGCGGTCTGTGCATAACCATCGTTTTGCCCGGTGCCGCCAAAGGTGGTGCCGTACGGATTGCCAGTCAACTGCGATATCAACAGAGGGTTGGGCGCGGGTGATCCTCCTGCCAGGGACGCCACTGAGCTCACATAGCCCTCGAATTGGCTGCCGATCGCGCCCAGGGTTCGGGTCGAGAGGATTTCGTTGTTGAAGAACCCTCCCACCAACCAGTTCAAAGAGCCCGCCTTTCCGGCTAAGCGCAGTTCTTCGCTGAACTGCTTGAAATCGGTCGAGTTGGCGTTGCCGTTGTTCGGGAACGAAAAGAGATCGATGCCCGTGTAGTCGACATCATTGCCGCCGGAGTTCGTGTTGTCGCGCCACGCGGTGATCGATGTGAATTTTCCGAAGCCCAAATTCCAGTTGAGTTCTCCCGATACGCCCATGTCGCGCACATACTGTTTGGCAATCTGGTTGGCATACGCTACGTAGCTGTTGGGCAGCCGAGTCACGCCGGGCTGCCCGATGAGCGGGGAGTCCCCGAGCGCGCCGGGTTTACCGCCCAAGCCAGGTATCGGTGTCGAAGCAAAAAAATTGACCAGTCCTTGGAACGGTCCCGGATACTGCACGACAGCACCGCAGCAGGATTCATTGCGCTTGGCATAGTCGGCGATAAGCAAGAAATCCACATCGTCACTGGGCGTGATCAGCAGCTGACCACGGGTGTTAATCGCGTGGCGGTCGTTGGTGTTGTTCTGCGTGCTGGGGCCGACGCCGTCGACCACTCGGAGGTAACCGCTGTTCTGCTGGAAGCCAACGTACAGGCGTCCCGCCATGATGTCGCTCAACGGTCCGGTGACGGACGAGCGGAATTCCTTATCGTTGAAGTTTCCGCCGGTCACTTCCGCCATCACGCCAAAAGTATTCGAGGGCCTCTTGGTGGTGACGTTGATGACGCCGGCATCATTGTTCTTGCCGAACAATTCGCCTTGGGGGCCGTAGAGAACTTCGATTTGTTCTATTTCGCCGAGATCGCCAAACGCGACGCCGTTGCGCGGCCGATAGACTCCATCGATGTTCACGCCGACGGAAGACTCGAGGCCCGGGTTATCGCCAACCGTACCGATGCCGCGAATACGCGCCGTCGTGATGGCTTCATTACCTTCGGAAGTCACGGTAAGACCCGGGGTCAGGATGGCGAGGTTCCTGATGTCGGTGATGCCGGCATCCTTGATTTGCTGCGCCGACAACGCCACCACGGAAATAGGCACGTCTTGCAGATTTTCCGAGCGCTTTTGCGCGGTCACAATGATTTCCTCCAGCGCCGGCGCGCCCGAAGCGTCCGCTGCTAGCGCCTCCGCACCGGCGAATGCCGCCGTCATTGCAAGGACGAGTGAAATAGCTCGTCGGGAGGACACAGTTTGATTTGTCATACGGTCATACACCTGGTTGATCGAATGGAATTTTGCGCAATTTAAGATGCGCGCGCGTGGGCTGCGTTGAGGCAACCCCAAGGGTTTAGAAACAATGAGTTCTCTTCATGCGTTATTTGCGCCGGCCTTATAAGCACGGCGACTCTTGGTTTATTGTCCCGGACACAAGCCAGCCAAAGCCGATATCAAGGCACCACACGATCTGTGGACGCGTTCCCTATAGTTGCGTATCTTGAGCCTACGGAAATCGTGGCGCAAGCACCACGCTTTCCGCGACATTTGATTGACAAATGGCGCCACTTGCTTGATTTGTCCGCCAGGAAGACTCAGTCATAGTGGTGGCGAAAAAGATACAACATGAGAAATCCAGACCATTGGCAGCCCCCGGAGCGGGAGCCTCGCCCGGCACTCCCCACGCGCCGCGGCGCGCTGATCGGCCTGATGATGATCGTGCTTCTCATCCTCGGCGGGTTGCTTTTGACGCACATATTGGGCGGCATGTCGCGCCTGCAGGATTGCGCGCTCTCGGGGCGCTCGAACTGCTCCAGCAGTCCCTAGGCGGCGAGAACGCCTTTTGCCTTGGCCGTGTGCGTCGCAATGAGATCCATCAATGCCGGCGACAGGCAATCATACGGTTCGAGTTTCAATTCCTTTAGACGCGCGCGGATCGCGCCCATTTGATCGGGTTTGGTACCGGATTCGATGACGGACGAGACAAACGCGGCGAACTCCGGGGCAGCCCAGCCGGCCGAATCCAACCGTTCTGGGTGGATGAAATCAAAACCGTAGATCGGATGGCTCTTGTTCTCGATGCGACCGTACATGTGCACGCCGCAGCCGGAGCATGCGTAGCGTTGAATCGCCGCCGCGGCGTCGACTACTTTCAATTTCTGCGCATTCGAAGCCACGGAGAGTTTATCGCGGGGTACCACCGCCACCAGTGAAAATGTCGCGCCGCTTGGTTTCCAGCATTTGGTACAGCCGCACACGTGATTGAACGCGACGTCGCTCTTGATGGTCACCGTGACCGGGGACGGGCAGTCGCATTTCAGGGTTCCGCCGCTGAATGATCGATTCCCAGCCTTGACGCCGCTATCCACGGCAGGGTGAATGGCTACATTCATGCTAGTGCTCCTGGCAGTGAAAGTGCCCCAGTATACGCGTTCAAAGCGACTGGTCGAATGCCACCTCGCCCTGCACGGCGACCTGGTAGGCGGAGACCTTGCGCTCGAAGAAATTGGTCAATTCCTGTACATCTTGCAACTCCATGAACGCCATATGCGCGCGTTCATCACGAAACACCCAATGATGTCATCCCTGCTAGACTGTGGTTTCCCCGTCGAGCCGAATCATGAGCGTACTGAACTCATTCCATCCCGCCGTCGCCGCGTGGTTTTCGCGCAGCTTTGATGCGCCGACCGATGCGCAAGTTTCGGCGTGGCCGGCGCTTCAGCGGGGCCAACATGTATTGGTTGCCGCTCCGACCGGTTCGGGCAAAACATTCGCTGCGTTCCTCGCGGCCATCGATCAGCTCGTGAAGGAAGGATTGCAGGTACCGCTGCCCGATGAGACGCGAGTTCTGTATGTCTCGCCGCTCAAGGCTTTGTCCAATGACATCCAGCGAAACCTCGAGGCGCCGCTCAATGGAATTCGGGAAGAACTCGCGGCCTTGGGTCTGCCCGATGTCGAGATTCGCGCGGTGGTCCGCACCGGCGACACGACCTCGTCCGAGCGCGCCGGCATGCGGCGCAGGGCTCCGCACATCGTGGTCACCACGCCCGAATCGCTCTACATCCTCCTAGGATCGCAATCCGGCCGCGACATGCTTTCGACCTGCCGCACCGTGATCGTCGATGAAATCCACGCGATCGCCGGCAACAAGCGCGGCGCGCACCTGGCCTTGTCCCTGGAGCGCCTGCAGTCTTTGACGGGCAGCGCTTTGACGCGGGTCGGATTGTCCGCGACGCAAAAGCCCATCGAAGACGTGGCGAAGTTTCTAACCGGGGCGCATGAGGTGCCTTGCGCCATTGTCGACAGCGGTCATGTTCGCCGCCGCGATTTGGCGTTGGAAGTTCCCGCCGCGCCGCTCGAAGCGGTGATGTCGGGCGAGGTGTGGACGCAGGTCTACGATCGAGTGGCGGCGCTGGTTCTGGATCATCGCACCACGCTGGTGTTCGTGAACACGCGCCGGATGGTCGAACGCGTGGCGCGGCATTTGTCGGAGCGCGTAGGGGAGGAGCATGTCGCCGCCCATCACGGCAGTCTGTCCAAAGAGCGCCGCCTGAACGCCGAGCAACGCTTGAAACGCGGCGAGCTGAAAGTGTTGGTGGCCACGGCTTCCTTGGAACTGGGCATCGACATCGGCGATGTGGACCTGGTATGCCAAATCGGATCCACGCGCTCCATCAACTCCTTCCTGCAGCGCGTGGGCCGGGCCGGGCACTCGGTCGGCGGCACCTCCAAGGGTAGATTGTTTCCGCTGTCCCGCGATGAATTGGTGGAGTGTGCGGCGCTGCTCGAGGCGGTCCGCGGCGGCGAGCTGGATCGGCTCAAGATCCCGGAGAATTCCCTGGACGTGCTGGCCCAGCAGATCACCGCCGAGGTGGCGGCACGTGAATGGCCGGAGGATGAATTGTTCGCGCTCATGCGCAGCGCCTATCCCTACCGCAATCTGGCGCGAGAGGAATTCGCTGCCTGCGTGCGCATGCTCGCGGAAGGATTCAGCACCCGACGCGGACGCCGCGGTGCGCTGCTGCATCACGATACAGTGAACAAGGTGCTGCGGCCGCGCAAGGGCGCGCGGTTGACGGCCATCACTTCCGGCGGCGCGATTCCCGACAATGCGGACTACCGCGTGATGCTGGAGCCGGAGTCTATTTTGGTCGGCTCGGTCAACGAGGACTTCGCGGTTGAAAGCTTGCAGGGGGATATATTCCAACTGGGAAATACCTCGTACAAGATATTGCGCGTCGAGCGCGGCACGGTACGCGTCGAGGACGCGCGCGGGCAGCCGCCCTCGATTCCGTTCTGGCTCGGCGAAGCGCCGGGCCGCAGCATGGAGTTGTCAGCGGCTGTGTCGCGGCTGCGCCAGGAAATCCAGGAGCGGCTGGACGGCGAGCCGGGCGCGGCACTCACGTGGTTGTGTGAGACCGTCGGTCTCGACGAGGCGAGCGCGTTTCAGCTCGTACAGTATTTGAGCGCCGGCAAGGCAGCGCTCGGCTGCCTGCCGACCTTGGATACCGTGGTGTTCGAGCGGTTCTTCGATGAATCGGGCGGAATGCAGCTCGTCATTCATTCACCGTTCGGCAGCCGCGTGAACCGCGCGTGGGGCCTGTCTTTGCGCAAGCGGTTCTGTCGCACCTTCAACTTCGAGTTGCAAGCCGCGGCAACCGAAGATCACATCGTGCTCTCGCTCACCCACGCCCACAGCTTCGAGTTGGCCGAAGCGGCCCGCTATTTGCATTCGCATTCGGTGCGGCAAGTGCTGATCCAGGCACTGTGCGCAGCGCCGATGTTCGCGGTTAGGTGGCGGTGGGATGCCGGCATTGCCCTCGCGCTGCCGAGGTTTCGCGGCGGAAAGAAGGTACCGCCGCAGATTGCACGCATGAACGCGGAGGATTTGTTGGCTTCGGTGTTTCCGGACCAAGTCGCCTGCGCCGAGAATCTGCAGGGGGAGATCGAGGTTCCGGATCATCCCCTGGTCAGACAAACCGTTCGCGATTGCCTGGAAGAGGCAATGGATATCGATGGGTTCGAAGGTGTGCTGCGCAGGCTGGAGAGCGGCGACATTCGCGTCGTCGCACGAGACCTGACTGAACCTTCGCCGCTGGCGCTCGAGGCTTTGAGCGCGCGTCCGTACGCCTATCTCGACGATGCGCCGCTCGAGGAACGACGAACCCAGGCGGTGATGAGCCGCCGCTGGCTGGATCCGGCCGAAGCGGCGGATATCGGCAAGCTGGACGCGGAAGCGATTGCCAGCGTGCGTGCCGAGGCCTGGCCCGATGCCACCACGCCCGATGAGCTGCACGATGCACTGTTGTGGCTGACGTTCATGACCGAGGAGGAAAGCCGGTCCAATGCCGAGTGGCCACCGTTGATGGAAGGTCTCGCCTTGCAGGGTAGGGTGTCGCGCATCGCGTTGGAAAAGCGCGGCATATGGGTGGCGGCCGAAAGACGCGCACTGTTCCAAGCGCTGGACGAATCGCTGGTGGATGTCGTTCGCGGCCGGCTGGAGGGTTTGGGTCCCGTCACCGCCGCACAAATTGCCGATTCGCTTGGGCTAACCGAAACGCAGATCAACAGCGCGCTGATGGCGCTGGAAGCAGAAGGATTCGCAATGCGCGGCCGTTTCAGCGCCGAAGGCGCGCAAGAGGAATGGTGCGAACGCCGCTTGCTGGCGCGAATTCATCGTTACACCGTCAAACGCCTGCGGGCCGAAATCGAACCGGTTGCGGCGCGAGATTTCCTGCGCTTTCTGTGCGAATGGCAGAGGGTGCTGCCGGGTGCGCGGATGCAGGGCTCCGACGCGCTGGCAGCGGTGCTGGCGCAGCTCGAAGGGTTCGAATCCCCCGCCGGCGCCTGGGAGACGGAGGTCATCCCGTCGCGGATCACCGAGTACGAACCGCAGTGGTTGGATGAGAACATCCGGGCGGGACGATTCATCTGGACGCGCTTGGCGGCCCACAGCGGCGGCGCGCGCGGCGATGATGCGGCTGCGCGCGGCGCATCGCCGATTCGTTCCACGCCGATCGTCTTGCTGGGACGACGCAATGTGCTGCACTGGTCGAAGTTCGCGGACCAATCGGACCCGGCGCATCTGACATCCAAAGCGCAAGCGGTGGCGGATTTCATCCGCGAACACGGGGCCTCGTTCTTTGACGAGATCGCGGAAGATGTGGGCATGCTGCCGGTGGAAGTGGAGCAGGCCTTGGCTGAACTGGTGGCAGCGGGCCTGGTGAATTCGGACAGCTTCGCGGGGCTGCGCGTGCTTTTGATGCCGAGCGGACGGCGCGCCGGCAGGCCCACCTCTTACGCGGCGCGCCACAAGCGCCGCCTGGCGCTATTCGGCATGGCGGATGCGGGCCGGTGGGCGTTGGTTCGCCGCGTGAGCGGAGACTCCAAGGAGCGCAAAGACGAAGCGGTCGAACAGATCGTGCGCACACTGCTGCGGCGGTGGGGGGTGGTCTTCTGGAAGCTGCTCACTCGGGAAGCTGATTGGCTGCCGCCTTGGCGCGATATCTTGAGCTGCTGCCGCCGCCTCGAAGCTCGGGGAGAGATTCGCGGCGGCCGTTTCGTCGCCGGTTTTTCCGGCGAGCAATTTGCGACGCCTGAAGCCATTGGATTGCTCCGCGACGTGCGGCGCAAACCTCCGACCGAACAATATGTTTCGCTGTCCGCCGCCGATCCCTTAAATTTGATCGGTATCTTAACGCCCGAATCCAGACTGTCGTCACTGGCCGGCAACCGATTGCTCTACCGGGACGGTTTGCCGCTGGCCACTCTCGCGGCGGGCGAGGTTCATTACCTGGAAGATCTGCCGCCGAAGGAACAATGGCAGGCGCAGACCGCGCTCTTGCGCCGCCACGTGCCCATTGCATTGGATGACTTGGAGTTGCCGGCGAATAGCACTTGAGGTTGACTGCGAGTCGACCAGAGCTGGCGTGCAAGATGCGATCGCATCTTTTTGCATGCTTAGCCGTCATTCCTGGCGAATATAGATGCTATCGCATCGTTTTATTGCTTTTCTATAGCTTCTCTGCTGTGCACAGCCGCGTACGACACCAAAGCCTTTGCCGACGAGAAGGCGCATTGGCCACAATCGCCTCTCGCAATACCGCTCGGCGAGGCGGCCACTTTTGCCGAAGTGAGCCGCTCGCACGTGATCGAGGCTGCGCGCGCGCTCGGGATTGCCGCCGCCACCGCCCAGCGAAACCTCGATCGCATGCGCAGAGCCGTACTCGGTAAAGCCGATCGCCTCATCGAACAGATTGAGTACGAAAACGCCCAACAGGCACCCAAGGCGGAGGAGATTCGCCTTCTCAATACCGCGCGCCACATCGTCCTGGCGGACATGGTGAAGCAGTTGTCTTGATTCGATGGCCGCCTACTTCGCAGTGGCCATGGATGCGTCCCAGCCGCCGCCCAATGCCTCGATCAAGGCGATGCTGGCTTGCAGCCGGGTGGACAGCACTTGCAGGGCCGTTTCCTCGGCGGCCAATCGAACTGTCTGGGCGGTGATGACGCTGCTGTAAGGAACCGTGCCGGCCTTGTACTGATTGAGCGTTAACGCTTCGGCTTCGCGCGCCGCTTTCACTGTTTCATCCTCAATGGCGCCTTCTTGTTCGAGCACGCGCAGCGTCACGATTTCGTCTTCGACCTGTTGAAAACTGGTCAGCACCGTTTGCCGGTAGGCATCAACCGTTCCTTCATACGCGGCTCGCGCACCTCTCACCTGGGCTCGGATCAGGCCGCCGTCGAACAAGGTTTGCGCAAGCTGGGGTCCGACGGCCCAAATGCGATTGGAGTTTTGGATCAAATGACTGAAGGTATTGCTGGAATACTGATCATTTCCGGTCAAGGTCAAGTCCGGGAAATAGGCGGCTTTGGCGACGCCTATTTGCGCGTTGGCGGCTGCCATCCTGCGCTCTGCTTCAGCGACGTCCGGACGCCTTTCGAGCAGGGTGGAGGGCACGCCGGCGGGCACGGTCGGCACGTCGGCGCGCATCGCGGAGGGGCTGACCGAGAAATCCGCCGGTTGCTTGCCGACCAATACCGCGACGGCGTGCTCGAGTATGGCGCGCTGGATCTTGGCATTGACCTGTTGCGCCTGGCTCGACAGCAATTGCGTCTGAGCAGTGACCACATCGGCTCTGGCCGCGACGCCGAACTTGTAGCGGCTTTCGGTGATGTGCAGCGATTGAGTTTCAGCGTCGACCGTGTCGTCCAACAGTTTCTGCAGCTGATCTTGTGCGCGCAATTCGAAATAATCCGTGGCGAGTTCGGCCTGCGCCGACAACCGAGCGGCAGCCAATGCCGCCGAGCTTGCCTGAGCCGAAGCCACGTTGCTTTCCGTGCTGCGGCGAATGCGGCCCCAGATGTCGATGTCCCAATTTCCGGAGGCACCGGCCGTGACCGTGGTTTTGCTGAGCGATACGGTGGTTGGTGCGCCCGCGGCATTGGTGACGACAGCAGGCGCGTTTTGCCGCTGTGCCCCTAAGGTTGCGGCGATGTTCGGCCAAAATCCGGCACGCGCCTGCGCCACCAACGCTCGCGACTGCTCGAAGGCGGCCTCGGCCGCTTTGACGTTTTGATTTGAAATATCGATCTGTGCTTCGAGCGCATCGAGCGTATCGTCATTGAAAATCTTCCACCAGGGCCCGCGCGACAGCACGTCATTCGGTTCGCTGGGTTTCCAATCGCCCGCTTCTTTGTAGTTGGCTGCCGTGTCGAATGCGGGGCGATGATAGTCAGGGCCGACCGCGCAGGAGGCAGCCAGCGTGCTCGCACCGGCCATGCAAAAACCGCGCAGCCAGAGATTCATCAGGCGCCCGCTCCGAGTGGGTCGAGACCGTGTCCACTCCGGTCGCGTCCTGAGGTGAGCCGCGGCGGCGCGGAATACTTGCCGTCCTTGAGGTGCTTCCAATAGCGGTGCACGTACAAGTAGACCACGGGGGTTGTATAAACGGTCAGCAGCTGACTGACGATCAATCCGCCCACGATGGCTATACCCAAGGGGCGGCGCATCTCCGTGCCATCACCGGTGGCGAGCGCCAGCGGCAGGGCGCCGGCAATGGCGGCGCAAGTCGTCATCATGATGGGCCTGAAACGAAGTGAGCAGGCATGCGCGATTGCAGCCTTCGGATCCATGCCGAGAGTCCGCTCCGCTTCGAGCGCAAAGTCCACCATCATGATGGCGTTCTTCTTCACGATGCCGATTAGGAGAAGAATACCCAGAAACGCAATGAGACTGAATTCGGTTTTGGTAGCCATCAATGCCAACAGCGCGCCGATGCCCGCTGACGGCAGCGTCGACAGGATGGTCAGCGGTTGGCTGTAGCTCTCATACAGGACGCCCAACACCACGTAGATGGCGGCCAATGCCGCCAGCAACATCAACGGCGTGTTGTCGTTGCTCTGTTGAAACAGCCGCGCCGTGCCGTAGGCGCCGCCGCGAATGCTCACCGGCATGTGGATTTCAGCCATCTTTTTGGCAATGGCACTTTGAGCGGTGCCGATGGATACGCCGTCCGCCAGATTGTAGGCTATGGATGTCGAAACGGAAGTGCCGGTGTGATTCACCGACACCGGCGTAGTCCCGGTGGTGAAATGGCTGAATGCCGAAAACGGCACCATGGTTTCCTGTGCCACGCTGACGGCCGACCCTGTGGACGTGTTGCCGCGGCCGGCGTTCGCCAACGAGTTCGACGCCAGATTTCGTGCCACGTCTTGTGCTACGGACGTGCTGGACAGGGCTGTTTTAGGCTTCAGCACCGTGGTTCCGGCCACCGCCTGCGTCAGCTGCGTGCCGGAAGCCGCACCGCCCGCCGTGCTCACGTACAGCTCTTTGAGAATCTCCGGGTTCTGCCAAAACTGCGGAGCGACTTCCATGACGACGTGATATTGCTGCGGACTGAAGGGATTATAGATGGTTGAAACCTGCGCTTGGGCAAAGGCATCGCCCAGCGCATTGTCGATTTGGATTTCTGTTAACCCCAAGCGGGATGCGCTATCTCGATCCACGATCAAGTCGGTCTCCAGTCCGCCCGGCTGCAAGTCCGTATCCACGTCGGTGATTTCAGGAATGTCCTGAAGCGCAAGCCGCAGCTTCTGCGACCACGTGCGCAGTTCCGACAAATCATCGCCGAGCAAAGTGTATTGATATTGGGAGTTGGCGGACCGGCCGCCGCCGCCGCCAATGTCCTGCACCGCCTGCAAGAAAGCGGACACTCCCGCGACTCTGGCCAGTTTGGGCCGCAGGCGCGCAATGACCAGATCCGCCGAAATATTCCTCTCCTTCAAGGGTTTCAGAGCGATGGTGACATTGGCGCTCGCGCCGCCGCCGCCCCCGGGACCAAATCCGCCGGCACCCACTGATCCTGTCACGGTCTTCACCGCGGGATCCGCTTGAATGATGGCGGCCACTTCCTTCAGCTTGCCTTTCATCAATTGAAAGGAACTCGACGCATCGCCGCGGATGCCTCCCTGCAATTGGCCGGTATCTTGCTGTGGAAAAAATCCCTTTGGAATCGCGATATAGAGGTACACGTTGAGCCCGATGGTCATGAGCAATATGGTGATCATGATGCGGCGATGGTTCAGCGCCCAGTCGAGCGTCGACTCATAGTTGAGCCGAAATCGCTCGAAAGCCCGCTCGAATGCCTGTCCGAATTTGGATGATTTGTGATGCCGCCGTCCTTGCAGCACCAGCGAACACATCATGGGTGTCGTGGTGAGCGAAATCACCAGCGATATGAGGATCGACACGGACAGGGTGACGGTAAATTCGCGAAAAATACGTCCGACGATGCCACCCGCAAACATGAACGGAATGAATACGGCCACCAGCGAGAGGCTCATTGAAACCACCGTGAAACCCACTTCTTGGGCGCCCAAGAACGCGGCACGGGTACGCGTCATGCCCCCTTCTATGTGCCGAGTCGTGTTTTCCATGACGACGATGGCGTCGTCGACGACGAACCCGGTCGCGACAGTGAGCGCCATCAGAGAAAAGTTATCGAGCGTGTAGCCCAGCAGATACATGGCCCCGAACGTACCGATCAGCGATACCGGCACCACCAGTGCGGGAATCAAAGCGGCGCGATAACTGTTCAGGAAAATGTAGACCACCAGGATCACCATGGCCACAGCCAGCATGAGCGTCTGCTCGACCTGCCGCAGAGACGCGCGGATCGTGATGGAGCGGTCGAAGTTCACCACCAAGTCGATCTTGGGATCGATCGAGCTTTTGAGAGCCGGTAACTCCGCTTTCACCGCATCGATGGTTTCGATGATGTTGGCGCCGGGCTGAAGAAAAACCGTCACAAACACGGCAGGCCTGCCGTTGTACAGCCCGTAGGTGCGGATGTTCTCGGTGGCGCCATCCTGCATATCGAGCACGGTCGCGACATCACCCAGGCGCACCGGCGCTCCCTTGCGATTCGCAATGATCAGGTCGCGATAGGGTCCGGCATCGCGTGCATTGTCGTTGGTATAAATCTGGAAGCGCAGATCGTCCGATTCGATGGCGCCCTTCGGCGCGTTGGCATTCGAATTCGAAATTGCCGCCCGAACATCTTGAAGGCCGATGCCGTACTTCGACAGCGATAGCGGATTGATTTCCACCCGAACGGCCGGCAGGGCGCTGCCGTTGACATTGACTCCGCCGACGCCGGGGAGCTGCGACAGCCGCTGTGAAATCACCGCATCGGCAGCATCGTAGATTTGTCCTTGCGTGAGCACATTAGAGGTCATGGCAATGGACATCACGGGAAATGCCGACGTGTTGAGCTTGCGGTAGGTGGGATTGCGGGTCAGGGAGGTGGGCAGGTCTGCGTGTGCCGCCGAGATGGCCGCCTGCACATCGCGCGCCGCGCCGTCAATGTCGCGATCGACACCGAAGGTGAGTTGAATATTCGAGGTGCCCACGCCGCTCGTCGAGGTCATGTCGTCTACATCGGAAATAGCGCCAAGATGCCGCTCGAGGGGTGTGGCCACCGTGCTGGCCATGACTTCCGGGCTGGCGCCCGGCAGTTGGGCCGATACGAATATTGCCGGCACATCGATGCGCGGCAGCGGTGCGACCGGCAGCAGCATGAAAGCCACGCCGCCGCAGAGGGCCACGCCCACCGTCAAGAGGGTGGTCGCAACCGGTCTCCTGATGAAGGGCGCGGAAATGTTCACGTGGAGCCTTCCGGCAGGGGTGCGTCGTGCTCGGCGGACGGAGAAGGGCCGCGGACGCGTGCCGCTATGCGGTCAAACGCCAGGTAGATGACCGGCGTCGTGAATAGCGTCAGAACCTGGCTGACCAAAAGACCACCCACGATGCTAACACCGAGGGGATGGCGCAGCTCGGAGCCCGTGCCCGTGCCAAACATCAAGGGCAGCGCGCCGAAAATCGCCGCTACCGTCGTCATGAGAATCGGCCGGAACCGCAACAAGCAGGCTTTGTATATCGCGTCGCGGGGCGCCAGGCCTTCGTCACGCTGCGCGACGACAGCGAAATCGATCATCAAGATGGCATTCTTTTTCACAATGCCGATGAGAAGGATGATGCCGATCAACGCGATGATGGTCAGGTCGTCGCCAAATAACATGAGCGCCAGCAATGCGCCTATGCCCGCCGAGGGCAATGTCGACAGAATGGTGATGGGGTGAATGAAGCTTTCATACAGAACACCGAGCACGATGTACATCACGAGTACGGCGGCGACCAAAAGCAGCAGTTCATTGCTCAAATTGCTGCGAAACGCCAGCGCGGCCCCCTGAAATGTGGTGCGTATGCTGCTCGGCATTCCCAAGGTACGTTCAGCGTCTTCGATGGCAGTGACGGCGGAGCCGAGCGAAGCGTTCGGCGCCAGGTTGAAGGAAACAGTGGTGGCGGGAAATTGCGCCAAATGATTGATGAGGATCGGGCGAGTCTCAATATCCACTTTGGCAATCGCCGACAGCGGCACTTGACCGCCGCCCGCGGATGGTACGTAGATGGACGCCAACGAGTCCACGGATCGGTAAGAATTGGGGTCCGCCTCCATGATGACCCGGTACTGATTCGACTGCGTGAAGATGGTGGAGACGATGCGCTGGCCGAAAGCATCGTAAAGAGCGTTATCGACAGTGCCCACGCTGATGCCCAGGCGCGCGGCGCTGTCGCGATCGATGGTGACGTAGGCAGCGAGGCCGTTGTCTTCCTGATTGCTGACGACATCCGCCAGCTCCGGCAGTTTGTTCAGCGCCGTCACGAGCTTGGGTGCCCACGTCGACAACGCGGCCGCGTCGGCGCTTTCCAAGGTAAATTGGTACTGGGTGCGGCTGATGGTGTTGTCGAGAGTCAAGTCCTGTACCGGCTGCATGTATACGGTGATGCCCGTGACATCGGCAGTCTCATCGCGCAGCCTGCGGATGACATCGGCGACCGTCGTAGAGCGATCCGCGCGCGGTTTCAGATTGATCAAAAATCGGCCGCTGTTCAATGTCACGTTGTTGCCGTCGACGCCGATGAATGACGAAAGGCTCAAGACGTCCGGATCCTTGAGGATTGCGGCGGCGAGCGCCTGCTGGCGGTTCGCCATCGCCGAGTAGGAGATCGACTCCGTCGCCTCGGAAACGCCCTGGATCAAGCCGGTGTCTTGATCGGGAAAGAAACCCTTCGGAATGAGCACATAGAGAACGGCGGTGAGGACCAGCGTTCCAAGAGCCACCCACAGGGTCAATCTTTGATGATCGAGCACCCAGGTGAGTTTCTTTCCATACCAATCGACCACGGCGGTGAACCATTTCCCAGACTCCGTCTGCGAGTGCGCACTCTGCGGCCGATGCTTGAGCAGCTTCGCGCACATCATCGGCACCAGCGTCAGGGAGACGACAGCAGAAATCAAAATCGTCACGGCCAGCGTGACGGCGAACTCGCGAAATAATCGGCCGACGACGTCCTGCATGAACAGCAGCGGAATGAGTACGGCGATGAGCGAGACGGTCAGTGAAATGATGGTGAAGCCGATCTGCCCGGCGCCCTTGAGCGCCGCCTGCAGCGGCGATTCGCCTGCTTCGATGTAGCGCGAAATGTTCTCGATCATGACGATGGCATCGTCGACCACGAAGCCGGTGGCAATCGTCAATGCCATCAAAGACAGGTTGTTGAGACTGAAATTGGCCAGGTACATCACGGCAAAAGTGCCGATGAGCGACAGCGGAACGGACAAGCTGGGAATGATCGTGGCCGGGATATTGCGCAGAAATAGCCAGATCACCAGTACCACCAAGACCACCGCGAGCGCGAGTTCGAATTCGACATCTTTGACAGAGGCTCGGATGGTCGTGGTGCGATCCGTGAGGAGGGCGACGTCCACGCCGGCCGGCATGTCCGCTTGCAGCGCCGGCAACATGGCCTGGATCCGGTCAACCACGTCGACGACGTTCGCGCCGGGTTGGCGCTGTACATTGAGGATCAGCGCCGGGAGTGAGTTCATCCAGCCGCCGAGTTTGGAATTCTCCGCTCCCGAGACGAGCGTCGCCACATCCTTGAGGCGTACCGGCGCGCCGTTCTTGTAAGCCACCACGACGCTGCCGTAATCGTCGGCGCTTCTGATCTGATCGTTGGTGTTGACCGTGTATGCATTGGCAGGCCCATCGAGCGTGCCTTTTGGACCGTTCTGGTTGGCATTGTTGATGGTGGTGCGCAAATCATCCAGATTTATGCCGTAGGCCGCCATGGCGCGAGGATTTGCGACCACTCGTACTGCCGGCTTTTGACCGCCGCTGATGCTGACGACACCGACACCTTTGACCTGCGAGATCTTTTGAGCAATTCGCGTGTCGACCAAATCCTCGACCTCGGTGAGCGCCATCGTTTTCGAGGTAATCCCGAGAATCAGCACCGGCGCATCGGCCGGGTTGACCTTCGCGTAGATCGGCGGTGCCGGCAGATCCTGTGGTAGTAGGTTTTGACCGGCGCTGATGGCCGCCTGCACTTCTTGTTCCGCCACGTCGATGGCGAGCGAGAGGGTGAATTGCAAAGTGATGACCGATGCGCCGGCCGAGCTCGTCGACGACATTTGGCTCAAGCCCGGCATCTGGCCAAACTGTTTTTCCAGTGGTGCCGTAATGGCGGAGGTGATCACCTCGGGACTCGCGCCGGGATAAAACGTCTGTACTTGAATGGTGGGATAGGCGACTTCCGGCAGTGCCGACAACGGCAGTTGCAGATAAGCCATCGCACCCACGATCAATATCGCCACCATCAAAAGAGTGGTGGCGACGGGCCGCAGGATGAAGATGCGTGAGGGGTTCATGCGGCCAGAATGAAGCCAGAAATGGGCATCATTGCGATTGCGGGGGTCTGCCGCCGCCCGGCCGACCGCGTCGCCCACCCGGAGTGCCGGGAGCAGCCGGCTTGCCCGGCGCCTGCGCGTTGGCGGCAGGTGCGGGTGCGGGTGCGGAATTCGGCAATTGAACTTGCGCGCCGTCGCGCAGGCGGTCGCCGCCTTCCGTGACGACGACTTCGCCGGCCTTGAGGCCCGCGGTCACCGCAACCTTTTCGCCATCGACGACACCCAAGGTAACCGGGCGTACGCTGACCGTGTTGTCGGCATTCACGAGGTAGACGAAGGTCGTGGCAACACCGTTGGGCGCTCCCCTGCGCACCGCCGAGTTCGGCATGATGATTTGGTCTTTCAGGACATCTTGCAGCAACTGAATATTGACGAACTGATTCGGGAACAGAGAACCATCGGCATTGTCGAATTCCGCGCGCAGCTTGATGGTGCCGGTCGTGATGTCGATCGAATTGTCGAGCGTGAGCAGCTTGCCGTCGGCAATTTTCGTGGTGTTGGTGCGATCGAAGGCCTCGGCGGTGAGCACCGCGCCGGAATGCAGGCGCTTCACGACGGCGGATACATTGTCCTCGGGAATCGTAAAAATGACCGTAATTGGCTGCAGTTGGTTGATGAGCACGATGCCGTTGGCATCGCCCGGCGTCACATAGTTTCCCTGATCGACTTGGCGCAGGCCAACGCGTCCCGTCACCGGCGATATGATGTGCGTGTACACCAGATTTACCTTGGCGGTTTTCACCTGACCTTCGTCCGCCTGGATGGTGCCGATGAGTTGATCGACCAGCGCGCGTTGGGTGTCGAGCTGTTGCTCCGCGATTGAATCCTCTTTGACCAGCGCTGTGTAGCGCGTCAAGTTCAGCTTGGCGTCCGCAAGGAGCGCCTGGTCGCGCTTCCAGTTGCCCTCCATTTGTTGCAAAGCGGCTTCGTATGGGCGCGGATCGATCTGCGCCAGGGAGTCGCCTTGATGAACCAGTTGGCCTTCGGTGAAAAGAATCTTCTGCAATGTGCCGCTGATCTGCGTCCTGACTGTGACCGTGGCCAACGGCGTCACCGTTCCGAGGGCGGGAATCTTCACCTCGATGTCGCCGGAAACGGCGGTCGCGACCGAGACAGCAACCGGACCGTTCTGCCCGTTGCGGCCGCGCGGCGGTGCCGCGACGGGCTGCTTTGTCCGCAGGTACAGCACAAACGCTATCATCAGCACCACGACGACGAGCACAATGATCAGTGCCTTCCAGTTTCTGACGACGAAAGGCCTCGAATCCCTGTCGGGCGGGAACTGGGGGACTTCTTGATCGTTTGTCACTGATTCACCGATACGCGAGCCCATGCCGTGGCACGCACTGCCATTAGATCAATCGGGCGAGCCGCAGACTATAACCAGATTCGACCCCGAACTACACCTTGGATCACCGGCAGCCTGCTGGTGGAGCGGACCTGAGACTCGAAAGTTCATCGGCCAGTGCAAAGTATTGTGAACGGGACGTCCGGCCAGGAAGACATAAGCCACGGCCCTGCGTCCCTGAATGGGCGGATTCGCCTGCCCACGGGTGCTAGAATTCGCGCCGCACAGACAATAAGGAGCATCGATGAAATTGATCTATTCCGCTGCGTTGGTCGCGTTGGCATTGAGCGTTTCGGTGCCTTCGCACGGCGCGCAAGTCTGGACAGAGGGCGTGAATTATTTTCTGGTGCAACCGCCGCGCCCGACCTCTGTCGCGCCGGGCAAGGTTGAGGTGACCGAAGTTTTTTCGTACGCGTGTCCGGCTTGCAACATTTTTCAGCCGACCATACACAAGTTGAAACAATCGCTGCCGGCAAATGCGGTAGTCGACTATCTTCCCGCCGCATTCAACAGCGCCGAGGATTGGCCGATGTTTCAGCTCGCGTATGTCACGGCGCAGGTGCTGGGCGTCGATCAGCAGACGCATGATGCTATGTTCGACGCGGTGTGGAAGGGCGGTGATTTGAGCATCACCGATCCGTCGACGCGAGCTCTCAAGAGCCGCATGCCGACCATCGAAGATGCCGCCAAATTTTACAACCAACGCGGCGGCGTGCCGGTTGAGAAATTTGTCGCGGCCTCGAAGTCCTTCTCGGCCGATCTCAAGGTGCGCACGGACCAGGATTTGATCATGGCGTACAAGGTGGACCGCACACCCACCATCATCGTCAACGGCAAGTATCGATTGCACGTCGAATCGGCCGGGGGCACGGATCAAGTCATCGAGTTGGTCAAATACTTGGTGGCGAAGGAAAGCAAGTAGCCTCGTCGGGATAAACCTTTACGGTGCAGGTGCCTATGAAAAAGCTCTTCCTGGGGCATCCGCGCTTGTGGGCCTCGTTCCTTGCGGGCTTCGCAGTCTTTTTCATTCTCCCGCACGACTGGTCGATTTTGAATCGGGTGCTCGTCGGCTGGAACAGTGGGGTGACTCTGTTTCTCGCGCTGATTCTATTCTGGATGACGCGCCTCACTGCGGCGCAGATCTGCATCAAGTACATTGAAGAGGACGAGTCGGCCCCTGTCATTCTGGTCGGCGTGATCATTGCAGCGGTAGCCAGTCTTTTTGCCATCCTGGAGCCGCTCGCCACGATCAAACAAGTCAGCGGTTCGGTCCGAGCTGCGCACTTCGTGCTGGCCGCACTCACGCTGGTCAACTCATGGCTTCTCGTTCCTACGATGTTCACCACCCACTACGCTGACATGTTTTACAGCGCCGCAGGTGACGAACGGCCGCTGCATTTCCCGAATACGCCCATGCCCGTGTTTTGGGACTTCGCCTACTTTTCCTTCACGATATCGGCAGCCTGCCAAACTGCGGACGTCTCCACGCAAGGCGCGGGAATTCGCAAGACCGTGATCGCGCAAACGCTGATCTCGTTCCTTTTCAACGCATCGATTTTGGGGTTTGCCATCAATGTCACCGCCGGGCTGATCGGCGGGAACTAGACTATTCGTGGGGTTGCGGCGGCCATCTCTGGAATGGTCAGATCATCGCGATCGACGACATACTATACTTTGGGTCGTGTACCAGACCGCGCCCAGCGCCTTTGCGCGATCCTTGCTAGCGCACCTTTGCGCCTCCTCATCGGTCGCAGAATCCCCGACCCACGGACAGAGCCCGCCCTGCGCCTCTGCACACCGAAGATCTCACCTCACGCACCCCGCGAAATACTATCCAACGCCCCATGGTCTGCGCAAAATTGTGGGTTTATCCGTCCTATCCCTCGCTGACGGGGTGGAGACCCTTATCGCCGGCAATGTCGCGACGAGAAGGCAGGAGGAAATTGAGATGGAGCCATAGCGAAGAGGCGCAAACGTGAGATTGTGCTAACCTTCGGCCGTTCCCAGAGTCAAAACGAGGCGCGGGTGGTTGCCGCCGGGCGCCTCGACATAGGAGTCCCGCGTGAAAATCGCCCTCCCACTGTTGCTGTTGTGCTCATTGGCTCATGGCGCAGTTTGCCCGGCGGGCCAACTGAAGGATCAAGCGACGCTGGTTCGGATCGAACACGTGTGGCTGCGAGCTGCGGAGCAGCACGATGTGGCTGCGCTGGAATGCATTCTGGCCGATGAATTTGAAGAGGCTGACTTTGCAGGCTCACTCATCGACCGGTCCGCGATGTTGGCCAGTGCCGCGAAGCCGGGCAGCGGCCACACCGAATTGCTGGACTTGCATGCGCACGTGTATGGCGATTTCGCGTATGTCCGTGGGTTGGGCGTGACAAAGAGTGATGACGAAAAGGTCCTTGCGAAGAATCGCTTTACGGATATTTTTGTCTATCGCGATGGGCGCTGGCAGTGTGTAGCGGGCCACGAATCGCATTTTCCTGAAGTGCGGTAGCATTTGCGCGAAGCGCAGAGGATTTATCCAGATCATCGACTCGCTTCTTGGCTCATCGAAGACGGAACCCGCGATCGCTCGAACCGATTGCTAGACGGCGTTGTTAGTTGACAACAGCGCCGTTCTCTGGTACCGAATCGTCGATGCGGCAAAAGCGGTCATCGCAGTGGCGGATGCTCCCGCTGCCGTGTACCAGTTGGCGTTGACCGGACTGCGCAACATTATCGGCCAGCACGATTTGGATGAGATCCTGCAGGAGCGCAACAAGATCAACACTCTGTTGGGCGACAGCATCTCCGGGTCGACCGCGGCCTGGGGCTTGGAGATACAGCGCTTCGAAATGAAGGATGTGGAACTGCCGAAAGCCATGCAACAAGTCATGGCTATGCAAGCGGAAGCCATTCGCGAAAAGCGTGCGCGCATCATCAAGGCCGAGGCGGAACTCGAGGCGTCGGTGAAGTTATCGGCGGCCGCGGCGCAGATCTCTGCGAATCCTGCCGCATTGGAATTGCGACGCATGCAGATGATTTCCGAAGTAGGCGCCGAGAACAACAGCACCACCGTGCTGATGATTCCGTCGGATTTTGTTTCCCTCGCGCACAGCTTGAACGACTATCTGGCGCGACAGCGGCCGGCAAAATCCGGCGAAGAACGCGGCCAGGATTAAATCGGCGCCTGCAGCAGCCGCTCGGCGTCCGTTTTTTGCGACAGGCGCGGTTGCACAATCTTTGCAGCGAAACGTTTCGTGATCAAAGTCTCATTTTGCGACCGATTATGCCAGGTACTCTTCCGGTGCCTTCACGAACTTGGCGTCCATGGAGAACCGGAATGAGCAATCCTTACAACAGCGCGACCGAGCGGGCCTCAATACTGGGACCGACGCTTTATTTCAAAGGCGATCTGTCCGCCGAAGAAGATCTCTTGATCCAGGGACGCGTCGAAGGATCGATTACTCACACGCAGCGCCTGACGGTCGGACCGCAGGGCACGGTGAAGGCGAATATCAAAGCGCAGCTGATCATCGTCGAGGGCACCGTAGACGGCGACTTGCAGGCCGAGAAATCCGTGTTCGTGAAGGAGACGGCAAAGGTTTGCGGAAACATTTATGCCCCCACCGTGAGCATTCTCGAAGGCGCCAATTTCAGCGGCACCATTGACATGGACGGTAAAAAAGCCGGTCAACAGCCGGGTAAATTCGATCCGGTCCGCGCGCCTAAAATCGCCGGTGGTGTCGCCTAACAATGTCGTGGTTCAAGAAACCGCTCGATGGAGATGATCACATGATGAATGCCAACTCAAGCGGCCGCTCCGGCGCGCCCGAACCTTCACTGACGCGCCCGGAGCCCCGAGTACCCGGCGCCGAACCACGATCGCCGGCACCGCGCATTGCGGAGCCGTCGCGAGCATCGGATGCCAAGGCATCGGAAGCGGCATCGCGAGTTTCCGTGTTGGGGCCGACCTTAAAATTCCGCGGCGAATTGTCTGCTCAGGAGGACCTGATCGTTCAGGGCAGCGTGGAAGGTTCGATCACGCACACGCAGAGCCTCACGGTAGGGACCGACGGCACGATGAAGGGCGACATCCGCGCCCGCGTCATCGTCATTGACGGCAAAGTCGAGGGCGATCTGTACGCCACCGAGTCGGTCAACATCCGCGCCACCGCCAAAGTCAAAGGCAACGTTTTTGCGCCGCGTGTTGGGATCAGCGAGGGAGCGTTTTTCCAGGGCCAGATCGAAATGCAGCCTTCGGGCGCGGCCGTCCAGGAACACAGCGCACGCCTGCGTCAGGCCTCGGTGTCGGCGCCTACTGGGGCGGTCGCCGTGGATCAGATGCTGAGCGGCACGTACGGAACAGGCACCTGACGCCCGCGGCCACGCGGAATACTCAGGCAGGCACTTAGTTCGGCACGAACAATTCAGGATCCACCCAGGCGCGATTGAGGCTCAGGCCCCAGTGCAAATGAGGCCCGGTCGCACGGCCCGTCATGCCCACCGCGCCTAGGGTCGTTCCCGCGGCCACGCGCTGCCCTGGCTTTACATCGATGGCGCTCAGGTGGCAATACATGCTGATCAGGCCACGGCCATGGTCCACAAATACCGTGTTGCCATTGAAAAAATAATGGCCCGTGTCGATCACTGTGCCCCCGATCGGCGTCTTCACCGGCGTACCGGCAGGCGCGGCGATGTCCATGCCGCTATGCGGATTGCGAGCCTCGCCGTTGAAAATGCGGCGCATGCCAAACGAACTGCTGCGTGGGCCGGGCACAGGCTGTTCCAGGCGCAATGTCTGCGGTTGATCGTCTGTCCAGCGGCTCAATGCATGATCGATAATCACCTTCTCGCGATTCACCCGTTCAAGATCCGCGCGCGTCAGGTTTACCTGCGCCGGCGCTACCTTGAGTGACTGACTCGCATAGTGCTTGTCGCCGACCGTGAACTCGACCTCTTGCCTGACATCGTGGCTGCGGATCACGACTTGCCGAGGAGCCAGCGGCGCCGACAGGGGTATGCCGATGATGGCGAACCAGTCTTCGCCGTCCTGAACGACCATCGCGCGATGGCCGTCGACGTCGACATAGGGCGTGGAGTTGCCGTGCACGTCGAGGCGGATGATTTTTACGCCGCCCGGCACCGCGCTCTCGCGCGGCAATGCATACGAAAAGCCAAGCGACGGACACACGCAGAGTAAGAGCAGAGCGTAGCGATTCAAGAGCTCTCCACCTTGGCGCGAATCTTTCCCACCGCGAGGCGCGCTTCGATGATCGTTCCCGCCGCCGCGTCGGCGGCGTTGAGTAAAATCGCGCCGCCTTCGCGGCTGACGATGGCGTAACCGCGATCCAAGGTGGCAAGCGGACTCACGGCGTTGAGCGTGCGCACCAGAGGCGAGAGTCGCTCCCGCGCATGATGCAGCCGGGCGAGCGCCGCCGCTCTCAACCTTGCGAACAAGGCCTCTTGACGGGCGAAGGTCCCACGGACCCGCGCCACGGGACTTAATTGCCAGAGCCGGCTGCGCCGTTCGCCCAGCACCGAGCGACGGTCGGCCAGAATCTGCCGCAGGGCCCGCGACATACGCTGTTCCAAGTCGTCCAGACGTTGCGTCTGCTGCGACAATCTCGCCGACGGACTGACCAACGCCGCACGCCCGATGAGCCAGCGCAGCCGTTCACGCTGAGCCTCGACTCGGCGCAGCAAGCCGCGCTGCAAGCGCTGCGCGAGGCGCGCCAGGGAAGCGAGCCATTCTTCGCCGTCGGGCACGGCAATTTCGGCTGCGGCGGAAGGAGTCGCCGCGCGCACATCAGCGGCGAAATCGGCGATCGTGAAGTCGATCTCATGGCCGACGCCGCTGATGACCGGAAGCGGCGAGGCGACGATGGCGCGGGCCAATGACTCATCGTTGAACGCCCACAGATCCTCGAGCGAGCCGCCGCCGCGGGCCAAAATGAGCACGTCGCAGGCGGCGTGCAGGCCGGCGAATCGAACCGCAGCCGCAATCTCCGCAGCCGCCGCAGCGCCCTGTACGGACACGGGATAGATCAACACGGGAACAGCTGCAAACCGGCGTGCCAATACATGCAGGATGTCGCGAATCGCGGCGCCGGTAGGCGAGGTAATCACGCCGATTCGCTTCGGGATCATGGGCAGGGGACGTTTGCGCTCCGCTGCGAACAAGCCTTCGGCTGCCAGTTTTGCCGACAATTCCTCGAATTGGCGCTTCAAAGCGCCGAGCCCGGCATCCTCCATATGATCGATCACGAGTTGATACTCGCCGCGAGGCTCGTAGAGGCCGATGCGCGCCCTTACCAGCACCTTTTGGCCGTCCCGCGCGGCGAAGGCGGACAACATATTTCGCTGCCGGAACATGCAGCAGCGTACCTGTGCGGCCGCGTCTTTCAGCGAGAAATACCAATGTCCAGAGCTGGGCCGGGCAAGATTGGAGATCTCCCCTTCGAGCCACAGCGTGCCAAATCCGCGCTCCAGCAGCACTCGAACCTCTCGATTGAGGCGTGAAACGCTATAGACGTCGCGATTTCCGGCCGTTTCCATGGGCGCATGATACTGCGGTTTACCGCGCCGCACCTGCAAGGTACAATGCGCCGCCTCTTAGACGAACCTGGAACGCGACTCGTATGCGGATTCTTGAAGAGGCACTCACTTTCGATGATGTGTTGCTGGTGCCGGCATATTCTGAAGTCCTGCCCCGTGATGTCTCCCTGGCGAGCCAGCTGACCCGCGAAATACGCGTCAATCTTCCCGTCGTTTCGGCCGCCATGGATACGGTCACGGAAGCGCGCTTGGCGATCACCATCGCCCAAGAGGGCGGCATCGGCATCATCCACAAGAACATGTCCATCGACAATCAGGCGCGCCAAGTCGATCGCGTCAAGAAGTTCGAAAGCGGCGTGATCAGCGATCCGATCACAGTCAACCCCGACATGACGATTCGACAAGTCCTGGAGCTGACGCGCGCCAAGAATATTTCCGGCGTGCCGGTGGTACTCGGGACAAAAGTGGTGGGAATCGTCACGCATCGTGACCTTCGCTTCGAGACCAAATTGGACGCACCGGTCTCCTCGGTCATGACGCCGAAAGACCGATTGATTACGGTGCGCGAAAACGCTCCGAAAGACCAAGTACTGGCACTGTTGCACAAGCATCGAATCGAGAAGGTGCTGGTGGTCGCCGGTGACCATGAGCTGAAGGGCATGATCACCGTCAAGGATTTTCAAAAGGCCACGGAATTTCCCAATGCCTGCAAGGACAGCGTGGGCAGCCTGCGCGTCGGAGCGGCGGTGGGTACGTCGCCGGACACACTGGACCGAGTGGGGGCACTGCGCGATGCAGGGGTCGATGTGGTCGTGGTCGATACATCGCATGGCCATTCACGCGGCGTTTTGGAAACTGTTTCGAAGATAAAATCGAAATATCCGGATATCCAGGTGATCGGCGGCAATATCGTCACCGCAGAGGCTGCGCTGGACTTGGTCAAGCACGGCGCCGATGGGGTGAAGGTGGGCATCGGTCCGGGCTCCATCTGCACGACGCGCGTCATCGCGGGCGTTGGCGTGCCGCAAATCAGTGCCATCGCCCGAGTCGCCAAGGCGCTCGAGGGCACGGGCATTCCGGTCATCGGCGATGGTGGAATCCGCTATTCCGGCGATATCGCCAAGGCGCTCGCGGCAGGCGCGCACTGCGTGATGATCGGCGGCATGTTCGCCGGCACCGAAGAGTCTCCGGGCGATGTGGAACTCTACCAGGGCGGCTCGTACAAGGCGTATCGCGGCATGGGGTCGTTGGGCGCGATGGCGCAGGCTCATGGATCAAGCGATCGCTACTTCCAGGACACTACGACCGAGCTGGAGAAGCTCGTTCCGGAAGGCATCGAAGGCCGAGTTCCTTACAAAGGCAGCTTGGTGGCGATTCTGCACCAACTTTCGGGCGGGTTGCGCGCCGCCATGGGATACACCGGCTGCGGCAGCATCGAGGAGATGCGGACGCGGCCACAGTTCGTGCGCATCACCAGTGCGGGCGTTCGCGAGAGTCACGTGCACGACGTGACCATAACCAAAGAAGCGCCCAACTACCGGATCGGTTGATGGCCGACATTCATGCGGACAAGGTCCTGATTCTCGATTTCGGTGCCCAGTACACACAGTTGATTGCCCGCCGCGTCCGCGAGATCGGCGTGTATTCTGAGGTTTATTCCTGCGATGCTTCTTTGAGCGAGATCGAACGATTCGCGCCCAAGGCAATCATCCTATCCGGCGGTCCCGAATCGGTTTACGACGCGAAAGGTCCTGAGGCGCCTGGCGAGATTTACTCACTAGGCATCCCCGTGCTCGGCATTTGCTACGGCATGCAAGCCATGGCCGCACAATTGGGCGGCCAGGTGGAAATGTCGACTCATCGTGAGTTTGGTGCCGCGCAGGTGAGGCCGACAGCCGGCTCGCCGTTGCTCGATGGCCTGGAAGATAACCGCGACGCTCGAGGCCGTCCGGTGCTGGATGTATGGATGAGTCATGGCGATCGCGTGGTCGCGGTGCCGCCCGGATTCGATGTCATTGCCGCCAGTGATAATGCACCACTCGCCGCCATGGCCGACGAGTCGCGCCATTTATACGGCCTGCAGTTTCATCCCGAGGTGACGCATACTTTGCAAGGCGGCGAGATTCTGCGCCGCTTCGTTCGTGAAATCGCCGGTTGTTCGGCGAGCTGGGCGACGCGCAACATCATCGAGGACAGTCTCGCGCGCATTCGCGCCCAGGTAGGCACCGACCGCATACTGCTCGGATTGTCGGGCGGGGTTGATTCATCCGTCCTGGCCGCGCTGTTGCATCGGGCCGTCGGCTCGCAACTGACTTGCGTATTCGTCGATCACGGACTGCTGCGTTTGGGTGAAGGCGATCAAGTCATGGCGACATTCGCGCAGCACATGGGCGTGCAGGTCATTCGCGTCGATGCCGAACAGCGATTCTTGGCGGCGTTGGCGGGCGAGGCGGATCCCGAAAGGAAACGAAAAATCATCGGACGAGTATTCGTCGAAGTGTTCGATGAAGAGGCGGCGAAACTCAAAGACATCAAGTGGCTCGCGCAAGGCACGATCTATCCGGATGTCATTGAATCGGCCGGCGCGAAGACGGGCAAGGCACATGTCATCAAATCGCACCACAACGTGGGCGGCTTGCCGAAGCACATGAAGCTCAAGCTGTTGGAGCCGCTGCGCGAGCTGTTCAAGGACGAAGTGCGCAAGTTGGGGCTAGAGTTGGGCCTTCCGAAGGAAATGGTGCATCGGCATCCTTTCCCGGGACCCGGACTCGGCGTGCGCATCTTGGGAGAGATTCACAAATCGCATGCGGATCTATTGCGCCGCGCCGACGCGATCTTTATCGAAGAGCTGCGCACCCACGGTCTTTACGACGAGGTCAGCCAAGCCTTCGCAGTCTTTTTGCCCGTGCGGTCGGTCGGCGTCATGGGCGATGGGCGGCGCTATGACTATGTGATCGCCCTGCGCGCGGTTGAAACGATTGACTTCATGACAGCGCGTTGGGCGCGGCTGCCGTACGAATTTCTCGATCGCGTCGCGCACCGGGTGATCAACGAAGTGCCGGGAATATCCCGCGTGGTCTACGATATTTCAGGAAAGCCGCCCGCGACGATTGAGTGGGAGTAACCACACCAGGGGGCTTCCCCATTGTGGCACCGCGTATAAAGCAGGGAAAGGGAAGTTTCTGGGCGAAACTGGCAATAACTCGCCTCAAGCATCATGTCAGGACCAGCCGTGTATCCCGCGGAATGATGAATACGCCGCCGATACCGATCAACAAGATGGTGGTGGTCACATGGATGGCGCGCATCGGCAGCCGACCGGCAAATGCATTGCCCAGAAATATCACCGGCGCGTTGGCCGCTAGCATGCCGCAGGTTTTGCCGGCGACGACGGCCGGCAGGTTCGAATAACCGGCGGCGAGCGCGACCGTTGCGATTTTCGTCTTGTCGCCAATCTCCGCGATGAAAAAGGCGACGAGCGTAGTTAGGAACACACCCTTCTGCGTGCGGCTGCCGTCATTCTCATCGAGCTTGTCAAGCTTGAGCATCCACAACGCCATGCCGAGCATGCTGACGCCGACGGCGGCATCGAGAATTGCGGGTCTCAACTGATGGCCGATCAGGACGCCGATGACACCCGAGAGGGCGTGATTGGCGAGTGTCGCGACGAACACGCCACAAGGATGG
>JALYIH010000052.1 GCA_030775865.1 Pseudomonadota bacterium
GGCGACAGGGATCGAGCAGTCGCTCACCGATGCCATCGTCGCATTCGACCTGGGCGACGGCAAGCTGCGTTGGGTCAAGCAGCTCACGATTCAGGGCCGGGTGGCGTCCAGCGGATTCAGCAGTGCGCCCATCTTGCGCACCCTGTCCACCGGCAACGAAATCTTATTGGCCGGGCAAATCTCGGGCGAGGTCTATGGGCTCGATCCTGACCACGGCGGCGAGATCTTGTGGCAAGCGCGTCTCGGCGCGCCGGCTCCAGGAGGCGAGGGAGCTACTGTTGGACCTGCGCCCGCAGCGGGAGCTGAACGCGGCGGCATCGCCTGGGGAAGCGCGGCCGATCATCGCAGCCTGTTTGTCGCCCTCTCCGGGCTGCTTGCGCAGCCCAGCAATACCACGGGAAGTTTGTGGGCGCTCGATCCGAAAACCGGCGGTGCCCGCTGGCACACGCCGGCGCCGACACCGTCCTGCTCCTGGAGCGAGGGCCCGTGTTCGCATGCCCAGTCGCAGGCGGTCACAGTGATGCCGGGCGGCGTATTCTCAGGATCCATGGATGGGCATTTGCGCGCCTATTCGACCATCGATGGCAAGATTCTTTGGGACTTCGATACGGCAAAATCATTTCAAACGCTAAACGGCGTTCATGCGAGCGGCGGCCCCTTGGATTACGGCGGCGTGACGATCGTGAACGGCAGTGTTTATCTCAACTCAGGCAATACGTTGTTGGCGTTTTCAGTCGACGGAAAATAGGACGCAAGAAATATTCATGACACGTTCCAAGGGACTTGCTCTTTTAGCGGTGGGTGTTCTGTTCACCGGCACGGTGCTCACCGGCGCAGCTGTCGCCGCAAGCCACGCGGCGGACGCGGTCCAAGCCCCGGCATTGGAAAATTCGGTCGTGAAAATCTTCTCGACCATGCGCTTCCCGGACCCTTTCAAGCCCTGGACCAAACAAGCGCCCAGCGACGCGACAGCTTCGGGCGTTGTGATCGAGGGCAGGCGCATTTTGACCAACGCGCATGCCGTGCTTTACGCCAGTCAAGTGCAGGTTCAGGCGAATGCCGCGGGCGACAAGGTATCAGCATCCGTCCTCGCGATCGCGCCCGGAATCGACCTGGCAGTGTTGCAGCTCGATGATCCGAGCTTCTTCGACACGCATCCGCCGGTGGCGCGTGCCAGCAAGTTGCCGCAGATCAAGGATCCGGTGCTGGCTTATGGATTCCCCACCGGCGGATCGTCGCTGTCGATCACGAAAGGCATCGTGTCGCGCATCGAATTCGCGTCGTACAACTATCCGGTATCGGGCCTGCGCATTCAGATCGACGCAGCGATCAATCCGGGCAACAGCGGCGGCCCGGCCATCGCCGGCGACAAGATGATCGGCTTGGCATTCAGCCGCCTGGGCGGCGACAGCCAGAACATCGGCTACATCATCCCGAATGAAGAGGTCGATCTATTCCTGAAGGACATCGCAGGCGGGCACTATGTCGGCAAGGCGAGCATATACGACGATTTGCAGACGCTGGAGAATCCGGCGCTGCGCGATTTTCTGAAGCTGGACAAGAGTGTCGAGGGCATGGTGGTGCACCGGCCGGATAAAACCGATGCTGCATATCCGTTGAAAGAATGGGACGTCATCACCCGCATCGGCGATACGCCCATCGACAATCAGGGCATGGTGAAAATCGACAAGGATTTGCGGGTGAACTTTGCCTACATGATCCAACGGCTGGTGAAGGACGACAAATTACCGCTGACGGTGGTGCGGGGCGGCAAACCGCTCAAGATTGAACTGCCCGTTTCGGCGCAGCGCCCAACGCTGGCGGCGGACCTGCACGGCGAATACCCCTCTTACTTCGTCTACGGGCCGATTGTGTTCTCACGCGCGACGCGCCAGTTTCTATCCGGGTTCGAAAACAACGCGAATCTGCTGCGGCTCCTGGGCTTCGTGAAAAGTCCGCTGGTGACGCGGGTGTTCGATACGCCGACCCCGGACCTTGAGGAATTGGTGATCATCTCTTCGCCGTTTTTTCCGCACAAACTCGCGAACGGCTATTCCAATCCGACGGGCTCAGTCGTGTATTCCATCAACGGCACTCCCATCAAGAGCCTCGCGCACTTGGTCGCCGTACTGCGCGATTTGAAGGACCCGTTCGTCACCATCGAATTTGGCAGCAGGGGCGGGGAAGCCTTGGTGTTCTCGCGCGCGGCCATCATGGCGGCCACGGACGACATCTTGACCGACAACGGCGTGCGGGCGCAGGGCTCGCCGGACATGATGACGGTGTGGCAGCCGAAAGCGGCGGACAAGGCGTCTAACTAAGGGCCAGCCTTGGTAGGCTGACGCCTAATTCGCGTCGATCAGCTCCGCGACTTCGCGCGCATCGGCGCGCTTCATCGGCCGGCCGTCCACGGGCGAGTACGGGGATTGACGGATGCCGTCGATGGGGAACACGGTGGCATCGACGGTGCGTCCATTGGCCTCGAATCGCAACGCCGGGTAGTTCACGCTGCGCTCCGCATCCATCTTGACGCGCCGTTCGTAGAATTCATGGTGCACGCCCAAGTCCAGTAGATGAATTGCGACCGATTCCGATGCATCGGCGAACAAGTGCAAGTTGATGTCGCTGTAATTGGTCGCCGTCCCCGTGAGCACGGATCCCACCAGCCGCGGCTGGAACTGCGCCAAAATCCGCATGGTGTCGAGTGCGATGCGCCGCTGTTCCTTTAAGGTGTGGTCGTGGGTATCGCGTCCGAACAATCGCTGATGGGCGCGCAGTGCGTCGACGATTTCGATGTTCTTCGGCAGCACCGCGACGTCGTTTACTCCCAGGCGATCGGCTGCTTTGCGCTTGGCTTGCAGGAAGTCCTCGATGCCGTGCTCGGCCATGATCCTAGCGGCCTCTTGCGCGAGCGCGCGGCGAAGATCTTCAGCACGCTGCGAAAACTTCTTAGGCATCGGCCTTAAGAACCTCGGGGGCCAGACAGGCTCTTAGAATAGCGGTTTATCGCCTTCGGGGTTGTTTGGGTTCTGTCCCTCGTACAGTTCCGCCTTGGGCAGGTTCCCCTCGATGAATTTCTCCATGATACCGCTGGGATCGTCCGAGCTTGCCAGCAGGCCTGATTTGGGCGAGATCCTTACGCTGACGATGCCGTCGGGGATGGGGACGCCGTGCCTGGCCGTGCCGGCCAGTGCCTCGTGCATGAAGTACGTCCAGGTCGGTACCGACACGCGCGCGCCCTCTTCACCTTGACCCAAGGTGCGGTCCTGGTCAAAGCCGGTCCAGACAGTGGTGACGATGTCGCCATTGAAGCCGTTGAACCAGGCGTCATGGAAATCGCTGGTGGTGCCGGTCTTGCCGGCGATGTCGTCGCGGTTCAGCGTCCGCGCGCGCTGCCCGGTGCCGCGCTTGATGACATCCGCCATCATGTCGGCCAGCAGGTAGGCCACTTGCGGGCTGAGAATTTGAGGTGCCAGATTCTTCTGGAGAATCATGGTCTTACCGTCGTGATAAGCCTCATCGCGGGCGCTGCCGCGAGCCGCGCCGCCCGCCACGCTCCGGGGCGTCGGCGCATCGGTGGTGCGACCGCATTGCGCGCAGGCGATGGCGGGGTCGGCCTGCTGCAGTACCTTGCCGCCCGCATCTTCGACGCGATCGATGTAGTACGAACTGACTTTGAAGCCACCGTTGGCAAAGGCGGAGTAACCGATGGCGACTTGCAGGGGACTTAAGCTCGCCGTGCCCAGCGCCAAGGTCAGATCATCCGGAAGCTGCGATTTGTCGAACCCGAAGCGTGTTACGTAGTTGCGGGCGTACTCCCCGCCGATCGCGCGCATCAAGCGTACCGACACTAGATTCCGCGAATGCACCAGCGCGTCGCGCAATCGCACGGGCCCGTAAAACTTGTCCGAGTCCTCGTGCGGGCGCCAGGCCTTTTCATTGCCTTGTTCATCGATGACCACCGGGGCGTCCAACACCACGCTGGCCGGCGTGTATCCCTTGTCGAAGGCCGCTGCATAAATGAAGGGCTTGAAGCCCGAGCCGGGCTGGCGCCGGGCTTGGACGACACGGTTGAACTTGCTCTGGAAGAAATCGAAGCCGCCGACCAGTGCCACGATCGCGCCGTCCTTGGGGTCCACCGATACCAGCGCACTTTGCGCTTCGGGTACCTGGACGAACAGCACGGACTCAGAGGTGCGTCCCACGGTGTAAATCACGTCGCCACGGCTCAAAATCTCCGAAGCCTGGGTCGGCGGACGGTCGGTTTTCTCTTCGGGCAGTTCGCGCCTTGCCCAAACCAGTTTCTCCCAGGGCAGATTTACCACTCCTAAGTCCTTGACGAAAATCCTCGCGCTCTTTGCTTCGACCCTTTCCACGATGGCCGGTTTCAGGCCGCCGATGACGGGGAATTCCTCCAGCTGCGCCTCGAACTGCGCCGGCGTCGAGATGTTCGACATGTCGACTTTCGCGCTCGCGCCGCGATAGCCGTGGCGCATGTCGTATTCCAACAGCCCCGTACGCAGCGCCACGGTGGCTGCGGCCTGCAGGCGCGAATCGAGCGTCGTGTAGACCTTGTAGCCGGCCGTATACACGGCGTCGCCGTACTTGTTCTGCATGTCGTTACGCACCATTTCCGCCAGATACGGCGCGTCCACCTCGATGGAGGCGCCGTGCAAGCGCGATTCCATGGGGCTGCCCTTGGCTTCTGTGTACTCAGCCTGGGTGATATAGCCCAGATCGAGCATTCGCCCCAATACATGGGCGCGCCGCACCTTGGCCGCTTCGGCGCTGGCGACGGGATTGACCATTGAAGGCGCCGTCGGGATCCCCGCCAGGGTGGCTGTTTCGGCCAGGCTCAGTTGATCCAAGCCCTTGCCGAAATACACCTCGGCTGCCGCCCCCACGCCATAGGCACGCTGTCCCAAGAAAATCTTGTTGACGTACAGGGAGAATATTTCCTCCTTGCTGAATTCAGCCTCCATGAGCAGAGAAATATAGATTTCGCTCATTTTCCGTTTCATGTCGCGGCGCGGGGTCAAAAACATGTCCCGCGACACCTGCATGGTGATGGTGCTGGCGCCCTGGCGAATGCCGCCGGCTTTGAGATTGGCCACCGCCGCCCGCAAAATTCCCTGCCAATCCACACCGTGATGCCTGAAAAATCGATCGTCTTCGGTCGCCAGGAAGGCCTGAACCAGTTTCTTGGGCAATTGCTCGTAGCGGACGGGGATGCGCCGCTGCTCGCCGATCGACTGGATCAGCTTGCCGTCCCTCGAATAGATGCGCAGCGGCACCTGCAGCTGAACCTCCCTCAGGCTCGCCACATCGGGCAGGGCGGGCCTCAAGTAGACATAAGCACAGACGTTGGCAAAGACGATGAGCCCTATTAAGCCAACTAAAACTGCACAAATTCGCGAGATGAGAACTAGGTAACGTTTGGCCACAGAAAACCGTTCTAACTTATTGCACCGGCGGACATAGGCATCATATTACCGCCGGTTACGTGGGCATACTCATCGAAAGATGAGGACGCAAAGCCACCGATCCTCAAGGTCGCCCCTCGCGGGGCCCCTAAGGACAGCGGGGTTGCCAGACCAGATTAACCAAACGCCGCGTGCCTTATGGGCCCTAAGCGATGAGGTCTGAACGAATGAGTCGACGCTTCCTTAAAAGCTATGAAACTGTCGTAGGTCTCACTTTGCCGACTTGGGCCACCCAGTCGGCGATAGCTGTGAGTAGCTTCACGTTCTATTTAACAGTTTCTTGCTAAGTTTGCTTGTCATAGCTAATCTCGTGCACGCGTTTCGACCTACAAGGTATTGAGCAAAAAGGGAAAAAATTTGTGTGGTCGTTAGGAAAAAGATACCGTCCGCTTTTGGGACTTGACATAACCACTTCGTCGGTGAAGCTCATTGAGCTCTCGATGTCAGGTGGCCAGTATCGCGTTGAGTCGTATGCCGCCGAGCCTACGCCGCATAACGCCATCAATGAGAAAGCCATCGTCGACGCAGAAGCGGTCGGCGAAGCCATCCGTCGGGCCGTGAAGCGCTCCGGCGCGAAGAGCCGCCTTGCAGCCATTGCCATCAGCGGCGACGCGGCGATTACGAAAGTCATTCAGATGCCGAAGAATCTCGGCGAAAACGAATTGGAAGGCCAGGTCGAGATGCAGGCCGACCAGTACATTCCGTTTCCCATGGAAGAAGTCAGCTACGACTATCAGGTCGTGGGTCCGTCGGAAAAAGATCCGGACATGCTCGATGTGCTGCTGGTCGCGACGCGCACGGAGAATGTCGAGCAGCGCCAGGCCGCAGTTCAGGCATCCGGACTCACTGCGCACTTGGTCGATGTGGAGGCGTTTGCATTGGAAAACGCCTGCGCTCTCATGCGTCACCAGATGCCCGACGGCGGCCTCGACCGAACCGTGGCCGTTGTGGACTTCGGCGCCAGCAGCACGACATTCAGCGTGCTGCGCGACATGCGGGTGATATACACGCGTGACTTTGCTTTCGGCGGCCAGCAGCTGACCGAAGAAATCATGCGCACGTACGGGCTCTCCATGGAAGAGGCCGGCCGCGCCAAGAAAGAAGGCGGACTGCCGAGCAACTATCAGCCCGAAGTATTGGATCCATTCATCGACGACATGACTCAGCAAGTCAGCCGTTCTCTGCAATTTTACCTGGCCTCCGGCAGCGGCCGCGCGCAACCGGATCAAATATTGATTTGCGGCGGCTGCGCCAACATTCCCGGCGTCGCCGATGTCATCTCCAGCCGCGTCGGCGTGCCGGCGGACAGAGGCGATCCGCTCGGCAACATGAAGGTGTCGTCCAAGGCCAAAGCCCAAGCGGTGGCGCGTGACGCCACTGCATTACTCACAGCCTGCGGCCTAGCGCTGCGCAGCTTCGACTAAAGTGTAGCCATGCCGCGTATCAATCTACTTCCCTGGCGCGAACAAGAACGTAAAGTCCGACGTCGCGAGTTTATGGTGGCTCTGGGCGGCGCAGCATTTGCCGCCGTCATCTTCGTCTTGGGCGGCAAGCTGCTGTACTCGAGCTGGATCGATTCGCAGAATGCAAAGAACAATCTTCTTAAAAAGGAGATCGTCAAGCTCGACGCACAGATCGCCGATATTCAAGATCTCGAGAATCGCAAGCAGCGCCTGGTTGCGCGCATGGAAATCATCGAGAAACTGCAGCGCAAGCGGCCGGAGATCGTGCATTTGTTCGACGAACTCGTGAAGACGGTTCCCGAAGGCATTTACCTCACCCAGATCAAGGAAACCGGCAAGAAACTCGAGATGAAGGGCGTTGCCCAGTCGAGCACGCGCGTGTCGACTTTCATGCGCAACATCGATTCTTCGTCGTGGATGGATAATCCGCAGCTGCAGGTGGTCGAGACCTCCAAGGATTCACCGACCGGCGGCTCGAGTTTCACGCTCACCAGCGATGTGGTCGGAGTGGACGTGGACAACGGCGGCGAAACAACGGTTAAGAAGGTTGCGGCGAAATGAAATTCTTCGATCAACTTCGTAGTCTCGATCCGCGCGACGTGGGCCGCTGGCCTTTGGCCGTGCGCGGCTTCTTCGTGATCCTGGGCTTTGCCGGGGTCGCAGCCTTCGGCTGGTACATGTTCGTCTGGAACGACGATCGGCCGCTGCTGCAAAAGGCGGAGGCCGACGAGTTGGATCTGCGCGCGCAATTCGAGAGCAAACAGCAGCGCGCGGCCAACCTGGATGCGTACCGTGCACAGCTCGGCGAAATGGAGCGCAGCTTCGGCGCGATGCTGCGGCAATTGCCCGGCAAAACCGAAGTGCCGAATCTTCTGGTCGATATCTCGCAAACCGGCCTGGCGGCGGGCCTGCAGGAAAAGCTGTTCCAGCCGGGTAGCGAAAAGAGCAATGGCTTCTACGCGGAACTGCCGATCAAAATCAAACTGGTGGGCAGCTACCACGACTTCGGCAGATTCGTCAGCGGCATCGCCGCGCTGCCCCGCATCGTGACCTTGAACGATATTCAGATTTCGCCCATCGATGCCAAGGGCGGCTACGACAATTTGACGATGGACGTGACCGCCAAGACTTACCGCTACATCGAGGACGAAGGCGGCGCGAAGCCGGCTAAAAAGAAGACCGCGGCGGCAGGAGGCACGACGTGAGGCAGACATCCAGCATCGGCGTCATTGGGCTCGTGCTTGCGGCACTGGTCGCGGCCGGCTGTTCGGGAGCCCAATCGGATTTGCAGAAGTGGATCGAAGCCACCAAGAAGAAGCCAGGCGGCCGCATCCAACCGTTGCCGGAGGTGAAACCCTACGAGACCTTCGTGTACTCGGCCGCCAACCTGCGATCGCCGTTTCAACCGCAGGGACCGAATGCGGCGGGGCAGGCGAACTTGCGGCCCAGTTCGCGGCGCAACCGTGAATTCCTGGAAGGATTTTCGCTCGACACGCTGAAGATGGTCGGCACCTTCAAGGTAGGCAGCAATTTTTATGGGCTGGTGCAATCCAAAGACGGCCTGGTGCACAAGGTTCAACCGGGCAACTACCTGGGACAGAACGACGGTAAAGTGACAGAAATAACCGGCGGAAGAATTAGCCTGGTCGAAATCATTCCGGATGGTCTCGGCGGCTACATAGAGCGACCGGCCTCGTTGGCATTGGCTAATTGAGGCCACAGGGAGACGAAAGCATGATCAGAATTCAATTACGAGCGGCGATGATGGGCGCGATAACCGTTGTCGCATTGGCCATGGCCAGTGTCACGGCGCGCGCCGCTGATGCGGTCCAGCTCCAGTCCATCGACGTTCAAACATTGTCAGGTCAACAGGTGCAGCTCAAGCTGCACTTGAGCGGTCCGGCCCCGGAGCCTTTGCCGTTCACCATCGACAAGCCGGCGCGCATCGCGTTCGACCTGCCGAATACGACCCTGGCTCTCGCATCGCGGCGTTTCGACGTGCACTCGGGCGGCGTCGACACGGTGCTCGCCGCCGAGGCGAATGGCCGCGCGCGCTTGGTCGTGAATGTCGACAACCTGATGCCGTACACGACCAAAGTGGATGGCAACACCATCATCGTCACTCTGGGCCAGCAGCCCGGCGCCGACGTCGGCAAGCCCGCCGCGCGCGTCGCCGCAACTTCATCCGGGGTGCCCGCAGAGCGGGCCATTCGGACCATCGATTTCAGGCGCGGCTCGGACGGCACGGGGCGCGTCATCGTGCAGCTCACGGACCCACGCACACCGGTCAACGTTCGGCAGGAAGGCCAGCAAATCGTCGTGGACTTTGCCGGTACCGTCATGCCCAAGAATCTGATGCGCCGCTACGATGTCATGGATTTCGCCACACCGGTGCAAACCGTGGATGCGGTCCGCGTGGACGGCAGCTCGCGGCTGGTGATCAGCTCGCAGGGAGACTTCGAGCAGCTGGCATATCAATCCGATACCCAGTACACCGTTGAAATCAAACCCTCCTCGAAGCGCACCGCGGGAGCGGAGGAGAAAAAGGAGTACACCGGCGAGCGGTTGACCTTGAACTTCCAGGACATCGACGTGCGCTCGGTATTGCAGCTGCTGGCGGACACCAGCGGCCAGAACATCGTGGTCAGCGATTCGGTGGCCGGCAACCTGACATTGCGATTGCAGAATGTGCCCTGGGATCAGGCGCTCGACATCGTGCTGCGCACCAAGGGGTTGGACAAGCGCCGTCAGGACAACGTCATCATCATTGGTCCGACGGAAGAATTGGCGACGCGTGAGAAGGCGGAGCTGGCGGCCCACAAAGAGGTGCAAGAACTCTCGCCCACTCACACGGAATTCATGCAAGTCAACTACGCCAAGGTGTCCGACCTTGCGAAATTGATCAAAAACACCAATGCCAAGGATTCAATGCTGTCGCCGCGCGGCAGCTTATCGATCGACGAGCGCACCAATACCTTGCTGGTCCAAGACACGACCGACAAGCTGGGCGATATCCGCCGCCTGGTGCAAACCTTGGACGTGCCGGTCAAACAAGTGCTGATCGAAGCACGCATTGTGATCGTCAGCGATACCTTCGAGCGCGACTTGGGCGCGCGGTTTGGTGTGAGCACGGCGCAAAAGAATGGACCCGGCGGTCTATTGGCAGTCAGCGGCAACGGCCTCGGCGCGAACCAGATCGTCAATGGCGGTGCTGCCACTCTGCCCGCAACGACGCTCAATAATCGCTACCAGGTCAACACCCCGGCGGCGAACTCCAACGGCAGCATCGGCCTTTCGCTGCTGGGCGGCAGCTATATCGTCGACCTGGAACTCTCGGCTGCGCAGAACGAAGGCAAGAGCGAGACCATCTCCTCGCCCCGCGTCATTACTGCCAACCAGAAGCAAGCCGTCATCATGCAGGGTGTCGAGATTCCATTTCAGGAATCAGCCTCGAGCGGCGCCACGACCACCCAATTTAAGGATGCGGTGCTGAAGCTCAAAGTCACACCGTTGATTACGCCTGACAATCGCGTGATCTTGGATCTGGACGTGTCGGACGACTCGGTCGGTCAACAGGTGACGAGCGCCACCGGCGGCAGTGTGCCCTCGATCGACACGCGTCAAATCATCACTCAGGTGCTGGTCAATGACGGCCAGACGGTCGTGTTGGGCGGTATTCTCGATACCACCAGGTCAAAGGCCGCCAACAAGGTGCCTTTCCTGGCCGATATTCCAATTCTCGGATATTTCTTCCGCAGCACCGTGGATATCAACAACAAGACCGAGCTGTTGATCTTCATCACGCCGAAGATCTTGCGCGAGGGATCGAATCTCTACTAAAGCCGTCAGCTCGCAAATGATCAAGGGGCGCCCTGGGCGCCCCTTATTTTATCGACAGATAATCAGACGAACGACGCGGTCCGCTATGATCAGCGATGATCATGCTGACGAAGCGCAATATTTTTCTGATCGGACCGATGGGATCGGGTAAGACGGCAGTGGGGCGGCATCTTGCCCGCCTGTTCCGCTATACCTTTCACGACAGCGATGCGGACATCGAGGCGAAAACCGGCGTGGATATCCCATTTATTTTCGAGAAGGAAGGTGAAGCGGGTTTTCGAGTCCGCGAGAGGGAATCGATCGACCGCCTGACCCGCCTGGAATCCATCGTGCTGGCGACGGGCGGCGGCGCCGTCATCGATCCTGCCAACCGCCTTGCGCTTGCCGAACGCGGCGTCGTGGTCTACCTGGCGACCTCCGTTGACCAGCAAATCGAACGCACGCGGCACGCGCGGCATCGGCCCCTGCTGCACGACACCGACCCCGAACAGAAGCTCAAGGATTTGATGACGCGCCGGGCGGCCCTGTATGCCGAGATAGCCGACCTGACGGTGACGACCGACGGCCGCCGGGTCCAGATCGTCGCCGAGGAGATCCACCACGAGCTGTGGCGGCAGAAATCCTAAGTGTTCGTATAATCACCCTGTGCAAACCATTCAAGTAGACCTCGGCCCTTCCAGCTACGCCATTACCATAGGGCCGGGATTGCTGAGCGATCGCGAGCTGTTGGATGCACAGATTCCCGGCCGCGACTTGTTGATCGTGACCAACACCACCGTGGCCAAGCTATATCTTGCCAAGCTGACCGGAAGCCTTGCGCAAAGACGCATCGCCGAGTGCATCTTGCCCGACGGCGAGCAGCACAAGACATTGCAAACGGCCGGTTGGGTATTCGATGCATTGGTCGCCAACAAGATGAATCGCGATGCGACGGTCCTGGCGCTGGGCGGCGGCGTGATCGGGGACATGGCGGGTTTTGCGGCCGCGTCTTATCAACGCGGCATCGGTTATGTGCAGATGCCCACAACGCTGCTGGCGCAGGTGGATTCCTCGGTGGGCGGCAAGACCGGCGTGAATCACCCCGGCGGCAAAAATCTCATCGGCGCCTTCTATCAGCCTCGGGCCGTGATTGCCGACACCGATGTGCTGACCACCTTGCCGGACCGGGAACTGAAGTCAGGCCTTGCGGAGGTGATCAAGCACGGCTGCGTTTGGGATCCGCTGCTGTTCAATTGGCTCGACCGCACGATTCCCCGACTGCTGGCAAGGGATGCCGAAGCGCTCACCTATGCCATCGGCAGGTCCTGCGAAATCAAAGCCACGGTGGTCGCGCGCGATGAGCGGGAGCATGACTTAAGGGCAATATTGAATTTCGGTCATACATTCGGCCACGCCATCGAGGCGGCGACCGGTTACGAGAAATACTTGCACGGCGAGGCGGTGGGTCTGGGCATGCTCATTGCGGCGGACCTCTCCCACCGCTTAGGGCTGATCGACGCTGCCGTCAAGGACCGCCTGCGCGATGTGCTCGTGCGAACCGGGTTGCCGACCGAAGCACCGCGAATCGGCGCGGCGAGAGCTTATGAATTGATGCAAATGGACAAGAAGGTCGTGGCAGGGGCTGTCCGCCTGGTTCTTCTCGAAAAGCTCGGGCGCGCGATCATCACCGACCAGTATCCGAAGGCTGCGCTCGACGCCACGCTCGCGGAGCACTTCAAATGAGCGGGCTTGCGGCGTATGCCGCTCATCCCGAGCATTCCCGGGGGCGCCGTTATCCAGAGCCCGCTCCTGAGTATCGATCCCAATATCAACGGGATCGCGATCGCATCGTGCACTCCACCGCATTTCGGCGACTGGTCTACAAGACCCAAGTGTTCGTCAACCACGAAGGCGATCTATACAGAACCCGTCTGACCCATTCGCTCGAGGTCGCGCAGATAGCCCGAACTGCCGCTCGCGCACTGAAGCTCAACGAAGAATTATCCGAGGCGATCTGCCTCGCGCACGATCTCGGGCACACGCCCTTCGGCCACGCAGGGCAGGACGCGCTGAACGAGTGCATGACGGATTTCGGCGGCTTCGAACACAACTTGCAGTCGCTTCGCGTGGTCGACGAGCTCGAGGAGCACTACGCCGAATTCGACGGCTTGAACTTGACCTTTGAATGCCGCGAAGGAATTCTCAAACATTGCTCCTACAACAACGCGCTTTTGCTTGGCGATGTCGGCGAGCGCTTCATCAATCGTCAGCAGCCCGGCTTGGAAGCGCAGCTTGCGAACTTTGCCGATGAGATTGCCTACAACAATCACGACGTGGAGGACGGAATTCGCGCCGGTCTCATCAGCGTCGATGCGCTGCTGGGCGTGCCGCTGTTTCGCGGCTACCACGACGAGGTGCAGGCGAAATACCCGGCACTGGCGGGCCGCCGCTTTATCTACGAGATTTTGCGGCGCATGATCAATCATCTGGTCAGCGATTTGATCGATTCCTCGGCGGCGCGGCTGGGAAAGTCGGGCGTCCGTTCGATAGCCGAAGTCAGATCGCACCCGAACGCGCTGATCGGATTCAGCGACACCACGCGCGAACTGAATTACGCCCTGAAATCCTTCCTCCGCGAGCAGCTGTACAAGCACTACAAAGTACGGCGCATGACCACGAAGGCGCGCCGCGTGGTGCGCGACCTGTTCGACGCGTTTTTCACCGATCCTAAGCTGATGCCAAATGAACACGAAGCGCGGACGCGATTGGACCTGGTGCCAGGTCCCGCCGGCCGTGCGCGGGCGGTGGCTGATTACATTGCCGGTATGACCGACCGATATGCCATTCTCGAACACGGCCGCGTGTTTGATCCCAGAGAGCGCACATGAGCGAGCGGTTAAACTCGTCCGCGCCACCCCATCTTTAGCGAGCACCCAAAGGCGATGAGCGAACCGCTGAAAAACGATTTATTGCTGCGCGCGCTGCTGCGGGAACCGACGCCGCGGCGCCCGATTTGGCTGATGCGCCAGGCCGGCCGATATCTGCCCGAATATCGTGCGACGCGTACGCGCGCCGGCGGCTTCTTGGAGATGTGCACAAATCCCGAAATCGCGTGCGAAATCACTCTACAGCCCGTCGACCGATTTCCGCTCGATGCAGCCATATTGTTTTCGGACATCCTCACGATTCCGCACGCGATGAACTTGGGATTGGAATTCGAGGCAGGCGAGGGTCCCAAGTTCGAGTTTCCGATTCGCACGCCCGCCGACATCGACAAACTCGGCGTGCCCGACCCGGGACGGGAGCTCAAATACGTCATCGAGGCGGTGGCGCGCGTGCGCCGCGAGCTGGCCGGCCGGGTGCCGCTGATCGGCTTTGCAGGCAGTCCCTGGACGGTGGCCACCTATATGGTGGAAGGCGGCAGCAGCAAGACCTTCGGCGTGATCAAGCGCATGATGTACGAATCACCGCGCGAGCTGCACCGCTTGCTCGATCTGCTCGCCAGGGCGACGATCCTTTACCTGAACGCGCAAATCGCTGCGGGTGCACAGGCCGTGATGCTGTTCGATACCTGGGGCGGGGTGTTGACGCCGGCGCAGTACGAGGAATTCTCGCTGCGTCACATGGCGCAAGTGATCGATGCGCTGACGCGGCAATCGGCAGGGCGCCGGGTTCCCAGCATTGTCTTTACCAAGGGCGGCGGGGCCTGGTTGGCCAAAATCGCCGCCATCGGCTGCGACGCGGTGGGCGTCGACTGGACCACCGATTTGAGTGACGCCCGCAAGGCGGTTGCGGGGCGTGTCGCATTGCAGGGAAACCTCGACCCGTCGGCTTTGTTCGCGCCGCCCGACGCCTTGCGCAGTGAAACCCTGCGGGTGCTCGACAGCTACGGCGCTGGCGCGGGTCATGTGTTCAATCTGGGACACGGTATTACACCGGATGTCGATCCCGAGCGCGTCGCGCTGCTGGTCGAGACGGTCCGGAACTACAAAGTATCGCCGGCGTAGCGGCCCAGATAGCGTCGCACGGACACGGCTACAGTGCGGTGTGCCAATTCGGCAACCGCTCGCCGTGGGCCGCCGAAGCACGAACGCGCCTTTTCGACCCCTTCAGCACGGATGGTCTCAGTCAGTCTTGTCGAAAGGCCTTAGCCCGGAGCAGTTCCCCTTAAGCTATATAGGGCGCTCAGCCGCGGCGGCGGTCAAGCACACAATGCGGTGCGTTTGTGCAGATATCGCGCGTAGCCTGCTCGGGAATCCACATGGCGCTCTTTTTGGCACAGCGCCATTTCTAGCGTGCCGCGCCGGCCGGCGCGTTGCTTCGCAATTCGTCACGCAGCGCGCGGCGCAAAATCTTCCCCACATTGGTCTTGGGCAGCTCGGCGCGGAAGTAGACGTGCTTGGGCACCTTGTAGCCGGTCAGCTCTTTGCGGCAAAACGCGATCAGCGCTTCCGCGGTCAGGTTCGGGTCTTTTTTTACCACGAACAGCGCGACGACTTCGCCGGAATTTTCGTCCGGCTGGGCAACCGCGGCGACCTCCAGCACGCCGGGATGTGCGGCGGCGACGCTCTCGATTTCATTGGGATAGACATTGAATCCCGAGACCAAAATCATGTCTTTCTTGCGGTCCTCGATGTAAACGAAGCCCTGGGCGTCCATGCGGCCGATGTCCCCGGTGCGCAGCCAGTCGCCGAACATCACCTTCTCGGTCTCATCGGGACGGTTCCAGTAGCCGCGCATCACCTGCGGTCCGAATACGCAGATTTCGCCGACCCCGTTCACGGGCAGCTCCTGGCCGGCATCGTCTCGAATGGAGACGTCGGTCGAGGACACCGGTAGCCCGACCGAGCCGTTGAACGGCAGGCCGATCGGGTTCGCGGTGACCATGGGCGAGGTTTCAGTGAGTCCCCAGCCTTGGGCAACCGTGCTGCCCGTCACTTCCTTCCAGCGCGCGGCCACGACCGGCTGCACGGCCATGCCGCCTGCGAACGTGGCGCGCAGCGCACTGAAGTCCACGCTTTCAAACCCCGGCGTGTGCAGCAACGCATTGAGGAGCGTATTGACGCCGCTGATGAAATTAAATTTGTACTTCTTCAGTTCCGCCACGAATCCCGGAAAATCCCTTGGGTTCGTGATCAAGACATTGCGTGCGCCCAACGGCAGGAATGCCAGGCAATTACTGGTGAGGGCGAAGATGTGATACAGCGGCAGAGCGGTGATTACTACGCGGCCGCCGCCCGCTTGGAGCGCCGGTCTTATCCAGGCCAGGGATTGCAGCAGATTGGCCACCATGTTTCGATGCGTAAGAACGGCGGCTTTGGCCACACCGGTCGTACCGCCCGTGTATTGCAGAAAGGCGATGTCCGTAGGCCCTAAGCTGACCGGTTCCAATTTGAGTCCGAGACCGACACCCAGGGCGTTCTTGAACGACGTTGAGCCCGGCATTTTCCAGGGCGGAACCTGCTTGCGCACATGACGCAGAACAAAATTGACGATCAGGCCTTTTGGAATTCCCAATAAATCGCCGACGCCGGTGACGAGCACGTTCTTCAAATCGGTACGCGGCAAAACCTGTTGCAGCACGTGCACGAAATTCTCGACAATGACGATGGCTTTTGCGCCGGAATCCTTCAATTGATGCTCGAGTTCCCGAGGCGTGTACAAAGGATTGGTGTTGACCACCACCATGCCGGCGCGCAGCGCGCCGAACAGCGCGATGGGATACTGCAAAATATTGGGCATCATCAATGCCACGCGATCGCCGCGCACCAGCCCCGATTTATGCTGTAACCATGCGCCAAAAGCGCGGCTGAGTTCGTCAAGCTGCGTGTAAGTAAGGGTCGCGCCCATGTTGGTGAACGCAGGCAGCTGACGATAGGTTGTGAGGGCCTCTTCGATCGCTTCTTTGAGCGAAGGATACGCGTCAGCGTCGATGTCGGCGGGAACGCCGGGCGGGTATTGATTCAGCCAGTTTCGATCCAAAAGGGTATGCCTCTTAATTTGTAACGCGTGTATAGCATCGGATCATGAAGCCAGCAACGGTCGCGCATCTTGCAGGTACACTACCGGCTCATGAACTCCCCGCAGGATCCGCGCGAAATCGAGATCATCCGCTCCTGGTATTCGAATGCGCAGGCCTGGAGCAACGCGATTCGCACGGCGAGCATCGCCAGCAGAAAGCTCGTTACCAATCAGGCCATCATCGACGCCGTATCGAGTATCGCACCAAGCCGCATTCTCGACCTGGGTTGCGGCGAAGGCTGGCTGGCGCGGGCCCTGAGCACGCTCGGCATGAACGTGGTCGGCGTCGACATCGTACCCGACCTCATCGCGCGAGCCGGTGCAATGGGGAGCGGTGAATTTCACGTGCGGGACTACGCGTCCATCGCGAACCGGCAATTGCGCATCGGTCCCTTCGATGCGGTCGTGTGCAATTTCTCTCTTTTGGGCGAGCAGTCCGTGGAATCCTTGATCACCGCGCTGCCCTTCTATCTCGACGATCCGGGGTACTTGATCATTCAAACGCTGCATCCTGTCGCCGCATGCGGCGACAATCCCTATCAAGATGGCTGGCGGGAAGGGAGCTGGCTCGGCTTCAGCAGCGATTTCCGCAATCCTGCCCCGTGGTACTTCCGCACCGTCGAGAGTTGGTCGTCGATGTTGAAGCGATGCGACTTCGAGATTCTTGAATGCCGTGAACCCACGGCGGCGGATGCGGTCTCACCCGCCTCCCAAATATGGATATGCAAGGCACAGCGATCGGCGCAGACTTGAGGCGGGAGATTGGAATGATCAAAAACTTGCGGCTCATGCTCGGCGTCGGTTTGTGCGTCGCGCTTTGCGGCTGCGTCATCGGCAGCGGCCCGTGCTTGTGGCTTCAAGTCAGGCACGACTTTTCAGGGCGCCTACATTTTCGCGAATTCCCGCGCGCGGATGGTGTCGACACCGTGCCGATACTCATACTGGACAAGACTCAATACATTTATGCCCCGCCGCAGAGTTTCCTCTGTCTGCCGGCGAACGACGTGCAGCTCGTCGGCGTGAGCGAATTTCCGAACAGCATGGGCGAGAATTCGCATGTCATTGTCGACGGCAAGGTTTTGGAAGGCGTAGCACAGGGTCAACACACGCGCTTTGTGATTCAAGTGATCGGCATATTGCCGATCCGGCCGGCACCTGAGCGGCCGGTTCTTGAGCGGCCGGCACCCTGAGCGGCGATCGCATTCTGCAAAAATCGGATTACAATCTTGAGCTGCGGACCCGAATAACCAGGGAGTGAACATTCATGAAGAATATAACTGTTGCCGCCCTCGTTGCGGCGCCTTTACTGGTACTCGCATTGGCGGTGCCCAGTTTCGCGGCTGACGCAGCTCCGACTACGTGCAAGGATGGAACCACCACCACGTCCACCGGCAAGGGCACTTGCAGCGGTCACGGCGGCATTCAGAAAGCAACCCAGGCAAAGCCCGCGACGGCCCCCACCGCCACGCCCGCAACTGCCGCCGCACCTGCAGCAACCGCTGCGCCCGCAGCAACCGCTGCTCCGGCCACGCCCGCCGCTACGGCTGCCAAGTCGTCAACCGCGACCAAGTCTGCGCCGACGGCCGCTGCCAGCAACACCGACCCGACCGGCGCGACGGCCAAGTGCAAAGACGGCACCTACTCCAAATCTGCGCACCGCAGTGGTACGTGTTCGAAGCATGGCGGCGTGGCTGAGTGGTTGACGGGCGCTAAGTAGCCCAAACCCCGTCGCGGCGGGTCGGCGCTATTTGTGTAGCAGCGGCTTCAGTGTCGGCCAGACATTCTCGAGCAATACGGGCTGGCCCGCCGCGTTGGGATGCATGTCATCGCCCTGCAGAAGCGTGGGTGAAAGAGCAATGTCGGTGAGTAGAAACGGCACCACGGGCAACTTCCTGTCGCGCGCCAAATCGCTGAAAACCAAGGCAAATTGCTGTGTGTATTCGGGTCCGTAATTGGGCGGCATCCGCATTCCCAGCAGCAAAACCTTCGCCCCGGCGGCAGATGCCAATTGGACCATCTGTGCCAGATTGGCCCGCATTTGGGCGATGGGCAAGGCGCGGAGCCCGTCGTTGGCGCCTAATTCGAGAATGACGATCCTGGGGTGGTGAAGGTCGAGTGCGCGTGGCAAACGCGCCAGGCCGCCTGCGGTGGTCTCACCGCTGACACTGGCATTGACGACTTGGTAACCGTACCCTAAGGCTTCGAGCCTCGTCTTGAGCAATTCCACCCAGCCTTGTTCTACGCGCGCCAGCCCGTAGCTTGCGCTGATGCTATCGCCGAACACGAGAATCACCGGTGCTTCGGCTTGGGCCGAGGCGGATGCAACAATCAAGACGAACATGGCAAAAAGCCGTTTCACGAGCGCTCCTGATGCAAGATCAACTCAATCTCGAAGCCAAAGACATCCTCGACGCTAAAAATGTCGTCCTCGAAGCCAGGAATGTATCGAAGACTGTCGCAAGCCCCGACGGTTCCCTGACCATTCTCGCCGATGTGAGCCTCCACGTGCGAACCGGAGAGACCTTGGCCATCGTCGGGGCCTCCGGCGCGGGCAAATCCACCCTGCTGGCGTTGCTGGCGGGACTTGATTCACCCAGCACCGGATGCGTATTGATCGCCGGCATCGACCTGACGGAGCTCGACGAAGATGGACGGGCGGCGATTCGCGGCAAGCACGTGGGATTCGTATTCCAGTCGTTTCACCTCATCCCTTCTCTCACCGCCATCGAAAACGTCATGCTGCCGCTGGAATTGGGCGGCAGGCGCGACGCGCGTCAAGCGGCGGCTGCGGCGCTGGCGCAAGTGGGATTGACGCCGCGGCTGGCGCATTACCCGAAGCAATTGTCCGGCGGGGAGCAGCAACGCGTGGCGATCGCGCGCGCCTTCGTGACTCACCCCGCGGTGCTCTTTGCCGACGAGCCCACCGGCAATTTGGATACGGCAACAGGGCAGCGTATTACCGATCTGCTGTTCGAACTCAATCGCAGCACCGGCAGCACGCTGGTGTTGGTCACACATGATCGAGGCCTCGCCCAACGCTGCAATCGAGTGCTGGAACTCGATGCCGGGCATACGGTGAATTGAATGCAAGCTCTGCGTTTCGCGTTACGCAACCTGTGGCGCGACTTGAAGTCGGGCGAACTCTCGGTGTTGCTTTTGGCGCTGGTGGTGGCTGTTCTGTCGTTGACCGCGGTCGGCTTCTTCACCAGCCGCATTTCACAAGGCGTGCGCGCGCAAGCAGCCGAGGTGCTGGCGGCGGATCTGCGACTTGAAGCGCCCACTGCCATCCCGTCCCGCTATTTCGATGAGGCTCGCAAGCGCGGCCTTCACAGCGCACAAGTGCTTTCATTTCCCACCGCGATATTCAGCGGAGACCTGAGCCAGTTGGCGGCGGTCAATGCCGTGACATCGAATTATCCTTTGCGGGGACACTTGCGCATTGCAGACGCACCGTTCGGCGTGCCGCGCACCACGACCAGAGTCCCGGGCCGCGGCGAAGTTTGGATCGACGCACGCATCATCGCGCAACTCAAGCTGGAACTGGGAACCACGCTGCGCATCGGCGCAGCCAACTTCCGCGTTACCGAGGTTCTCGATTACCGCCCTGACCAAGGCACCGGATTCGTCAATCTCGCGCCCGCTGCCTTGCTCAACTATGACGATATCGCCTCTACCCAGCTGGTTCAGGCGGGCAGCCGGGCCACGTATGCGGCGCTGTTCGCCGGTACGTCGGCGGCGGTCGCTGATTTCCGCGAGTTCTTGAGCCAGTCCAAAGCGCCCGGAGAGCGCCTGAGGGACGTCGAGGAGTCCAGCCGGCAGCTGAATTCCGCCATCGATCGGGCCAGCCGGTTTCTCAATCTGGCCAGCCTCGCCTCGGTATTGCTGGCTGCGGTGGCGGTTGCCATGGGCGCACGGCGTTACGCCGCGCGCCACATCGACGCCGTGGCACTGATGAAATGCATGGGCGCCGCGCAGGGTTTCGTGCTCGCGATCTCCATCATTGAATTGACGCTGCTGGCGCTGTTTGCGGTCGCCATCGGAACGATACTCGGCTACCTGGCTCAATCCGGATTGGTGTGGTTGCTCAAGAGCCTGATCCCCAGCGAACTTCCCGCAGCCTCATTGTCGCCGTTGCCGATCGCGCTCGTTACCGTGCTCGCCATGCTCATCGGCTTTGCCTTGCCGCCGTTGCTGCAACTGAAGAGCACGCCACCGGCGCGGGTGCTGCGCAAGACCGTGACGGCGCCGCCGCTGCGCTATGGGGTGAGCTATCTGTTGGCGCTTGCGGCGTTGTTCGCGATTCTTTGGAGCATGGTGCGAGACACCGAGCTGGTCTTGAGCGTGTTGGCCGGCGTGCTTGGGGTGGGCGCGGTACTCACCCTGGCGGGCTACGCGTTGGTGCGTTTGACCAGCCGCCTGCGGGGCGGCGTCGGCGTGGCTTGGCGCTATGGCCTTGCCAACGTATCGCGCCGCGGCACCGGCAGCGTGGTGCAGATCGTCGCCTTTGGCTTGGGGTTGATGGTATTGCTGCTGCTGGCGGTGGTTCGCGGCGATTTGCTGGCTGACTGGCGGCGCAGCCTGCCGAGCGATGTGCCGAACAATTTTCTTGTGAACATTCGCCCCGAACAGCGCCAGTCGCTGCAGGAATTCTTGACCTCGCGCGGCTTCGGTTCACCGCAAATGTACCCGATGGTGCGCGCGCGCATCACGGCCATCAACGGAGAGTCCCCGCAGTCGCTGCAATTGCGCGGCGACGCGGCGCGCGGTTACGTGGAACGCGAACAGAACCTGACATGGTCGGCCAACATGATGGAGGACAACCAATTGACTGCCGGCCGATGGTGGACGGCGGCGGATGCCGGCAAGCCTTTGGTTTCCATCTCGTCCGAATATGCGGATGCGCTGCACCTGAAGCTCGGCGATCACTTGAGCTTCGATGTGGCCGGCGAGCCCCTGACGGTGGAAGTGGCGAGCATCAGAAAAATACGCTGGGATAGCTTTAGGCCGAATTTCTTCTTGGTGTTTCCGCCGGGCCTGTTGGATGGCGCCGCCGGGACCTATATGACCAGCCTGTTCCTCACATCGGCGCAGCGTCCGTCACTCGCCGATCTGGTGCGTCAATTTCCGACGATTTCGGTTTTCGATGTGGATGCGATTCTCAAACAGATTCGCGACATCATGGATCGGGCGTCGCTGGCGGTGCAGTACGTGTTTTTGTTTACGCTGGCGGCCGGAATCGTCGTGCTGCTGGCGGCGGTGCAATCGACCCGCGATGAGCGGCGCTATGAAAGCGCGATGCTGCGCACGCTGGGTGCAAGCCGCAGCACCGTTCTGCAGGGTGTGGCGGCGGAATTTTCGGCACTGGGGTTTCTATCGGGCACCTTGGCGGCCTTCGGCGCCACCGGCGTGGGTTGGATCCTGGCGCGGCGGCTGTTTTCCCTCGAGTTCACGCTCGATCCATGGGTGTGGGTGACCGGCTTGGTGTGCGGCACCGTGTTGGTGGGATTGAGCGGAACGCTGGCAACGCGCAGCGTGATCAACACGCCGCCCATCGTTACGCTGCGAGACGATTGATCCTAAGCCGCATGAGCCAGGCGTCGTCGTCGCCCGGCGCTCACTGCACTTCGAGTACCAACCAGCCGACAGGAATCGGTATTCCGCGCGGCGGCAGCGCCTCGATTCGCACCTTGTAAATGCCCGCAGACAGGCCGGTGGAATTCAAGGTGACCCGCAGTTCACCATTCGAATCTTTGAGCAGATTGTTGAGCACCAGCGCTCGACCCTGGTCCTGCTTGTCGACGAAGACGCGGAATTGCGTCAGCTTTTGGGTGTAGCCAAGATCGATGTGCACGTCCATCAGCAGCGGTGCGGTTCGGCTTAGCTTGATCCGCGCGCGGTTGATGCCCGGCGCATGATCCGGGGACACCAGAATGGCTTTTTCGGTGGCAGGCTGTACCAGCGGTCCCTGGCTCATTACGCGCTTGGTGTCTTCGAGTTTTCCCTGCAGAGATGCGTACTTTCCCACCAGCACCCAGAATCCCACCAGGCTGATGAACGCAAGGGCGCCCAAGCCTACGGGAACATAGATGCTCTTCCACCACGGCGCTTTAGGCTCGCCCAAGTCCTGCGGGCGGCCGCTGGCTTCCAGCAGTTTTAGGCTGGCGTGGGCGCGTTCCGACAGTCTCAGCTCATTCAAATAATCGGGATGCTCGCGACACCACTGTTCGAGATCGCGCGCGCCCTTGAAGGGTAGTTTGTTTTCCAAATACCGTTCCACGAGCTTGTGATCTTCGATGAATTTACGATCGAAGCGCGGCGAAACGGGCGCTGGCTTTACCTGGGCGATGGTGCGGGCATTCATGGCAAAATTTTCCTAGGACGCCTATTTTGCCGGGTCGGGCGCGCACAATATGTGAAATGATCGGCATCTGAGCCTGAGCGCTGTCCTAAGCTGCGACGGCCGTCACGAAATATCGGCGCCTGTCATAAAGGCGCTTGTTCTCAGGTCTTTTTCGCCATGACGCCCACCATCACGTCGCATACCGCCGCGATGGCCGCTTCACGCGTGCTGGACTTGCGCCAGACGGCGCCGACGCTTCGCGAGGGCGCGGGTTTGCTGAATTGCCGAACGGCCAAGCCGCGCTGGGAGCCGAACGGAGACTCCACCGCCAGCTCGGGGAGCAGAGTTATCCCTAAGCCGGCAACGACCATCTGGCGCAGCGTTTCAAGACTGGTCGCGCGGAAATCCTCAGCCTCGCGCACATCCACGCGGCTGCAAACTTCCAATGCCTGATCGCGCAGGCAGTGACCGTCCTCCAGCAGCAGCAGGGTCTGACCTTTCAGATCCTGCACCTTGATGGTCACTTTGGCGGCCAGCGGGTGATGGGTGGGGAGCGCCACGGTAAAGGCTTCGTCGTATAGCGCGCGCGATTCCAGCCCGTCCTGGGGCACCGGCAGCGCCATGACGCCTAAGTCGATTTCGCCGTCGCGCAGGCGCTTCAGCAGCGCCTCGGTCTGGTATTCGTAGAGCATAAGGCCCAAATGCGGTACCGCCTTGCGAATCTTTTGCATGACGCGGGGCAACAAGTAAGGTCCGATGGTGGGAATGAGCGCGATCTTCAGCTTGCCGGCGAAAGGATCGGTATTGCTGCGCGCCAGCGCGATGATTTCCTCGCCTTCATCCAGCATGCGCCGTGCGCGAACCACGATCTGTTTGCCCACCTCGGTGAGCTGCACGTTTTTCGGCTGCCGCTCGACCAATTTGACGCCGAGGTACTCCTCGAGCTTCTTCAACTGCGCCGACAGGGTCGGCTGGCTGACGAACGTGCGTTCCGCCGCCTTGCCGAAATGACCCGTATCAGCGAGAGCGACCAGATATTTGAGATCCTTGAGATTCATTGATTCACACCCATAGACACAGTCTATCAATATCATCACTACAATCAATATGATTAATGGTTCTTCGGCTGCTATCATGGCCTTCAGTTTCAAAACCTGCCCGAGGAGTTCTCCATGTCTTTGATCAATACCGAAATCAAGCCGTTCAAGGCGACCGCGTACCACAACGGAAAGTTCGTGCCCGTGACGAACGAAACCCTCAAGGGCAAGTGGTCCGTGTTTGTGTTCTATCCCGCCGATTTCACCTTCGTATGCCCGACCGAGCTCGGCGATCTTGCCGACAACTACGAGGAATTCAAGAAGTTGGGCGTGGAGGTCTACGGCGTGTCCACCGATACGCACTTCGCGCACAAGGCTTGGCATGACACATCCGACACCATCAAGAAGGTGCAGTACCCGCTGGTAGGCGATCCGACCGCGACGCTGGCGCGAAATTTCGAAGTGCTGATCGAGGAGCAAGGTTTGGCCTACCGCGGCACGTTCGTGATCGATCCTGAGGGCAAGATCAAGGTGATGGAAGTGCACGACAATGGCATCGGCCGAGACGCCAAGGAATTGCTGCGCAAAGTAAGAGCCGCTCAATACGTGGCTTCGCATCCGGGCGAAGTATGCCCGGCGAAGTGGACGCCCGGCTCCACCACGCTCAAGCCCTCGCTCGACTTGGTCGGCAAGATCTAAGGGATCTCAAAACGGTCCGGCGCAAATGCGCCGGACCCTTGTGCCCACTCAGAGCCTTGTTCCAACCCACTCGACAAACGATTCATCAATAGTCACACCCAGGAATGCGGGAGCGCACCATGCTCGACACCAATATGAAGGCTCAGTTACAGGGGTACCTGGAGCGGATCACGCAGCCCGTGGAGATCGTGGCGTCCTTGGATGACAGCGATCAATCGCGAGAAATGCTCGAATTGCTGAACGATATCGAGTCGGTTTCCGGCTTGGTGAAGATCGACGCGCAGCGCGACGAGACGCAGCTGAAACCCTCATTCGCTTTGCGCCGCCCCGGCGCTACGGCGCAGGTGCGCTTTGCGGGCGTGCCGATGGGCCATGAATTCACGTCCCTGGTGCTGGCGTTGCTCCAGACCGGCGGCTATCCGCCGAAACTCGACGCGGCAACCATTGATCAGATCCGCAAACTCGACGGCGAGTACAATTTCGAGACCTTTGTGTCGCTCACCTGCCAGAGCTGTCCGGACGTGGTGCAGGCGCTGAATGCGATGGCGGCGCTGAATCCGAAGATCCGCCATACCATGATCGATGGCGCGGTTTACCAGGAAGAAGTCGCGCGCCGCGAAGTGATGGCGGTGCCTGCGGTATTCCTGAATGGCCAGCCTTTCGGACAAGGCCGCATGGAGCTCGAGGAGATCATCCACAAGCTGGACTCCGGCGCAGCGGCGGTACAGGCCGAAAAATTGAACGCCAAAGCTCCCTATGACGTGCTGGTGGTGGGCGGCGGGCCCGCGGGGGCCGCAGCGGCCATCTATGCCGCGCGCAAGGGCATCCGCACCGGTATTGCCGCTGAACGCCTCGGCGGACAGCTACTGGATACGGTCGGCATCGAGAATTTCATTTCGGTGAAGGAGACTCAAGGCCATAAGCTGGCCTCGGGGCTGGAACAGCATGTCACCACCTACGATGTCGATGTGATGAGTCTGCAGCGCGCCGAAGCCTTGGTTCCCGGCGAGCTCCTCGAGGTAAAACTGGCCGGCGGTGCTTCGCTCAAGGCGCGGTCCGTGATCATTGCAACCGGGGCGCGCTGGCGGGAAATCAACGTCCCCGGCGAACGCGAGTATCGCAATCGCGGTGTGGCTTACTGTCCTCACTGCGACGGTCCCCTGTTCAAGGGAAAGCGTGTTGCCGTGATCGGCGGCGGAAACTCCGGCGTCGAAGCCGCGATCGATCTTGCGGGACTGGTCAGCCACGTCACCCTCATCGAATTCGATCCGCAATTGCGCGCCGATGCAGTGTTGACGCGCAAGCTGATGAGTCTGTCGAATGTGTGGGTGATCACCGGCGCGCAAACCACCGAAGTTGTCGGCGACGGACAGCGCGTCGTTGGGCTCAAGTACAAGGAGCGTTCCAGCGGTGAGACGCGCGACGTCGAACTCGCCGGCGTTTTCGTGCAAATCGGCCTGATCCCGAATACCGATTGGCTGAAGGGGACGGTGAAGCTATCGCCGCGGGGCGAAGTGGAAGTCGATGCTCGGGGACAGACCTCGGTGCCGGGCGTATTCGCCGCCGGAGATTGCACCGTCGTACCCTACAAGCAGATTGTGATTGCAGTGGGCGAGGGCGCCAAGGCCTCCCTCAGTGCATTTGATCATCTGATCCGTTCGCCTTTATCGGCGGCCGCTTAGGAGTCCCTCTGAGTACTGAGACAGGCTGCTAGCATGGCGGAAACTGCGCATTCTCGCAGGCTCTCCGCAGGCGTGGTGGTGGTCAATCTGGCCGGAGCGGCCGTGCAGTATCTTTTGTTGCGTGCCTATCGGAATTGGGATTTCCCGAAGGGCCTGGTCGAGCCGGGAGAGCAGCCCCTGGACGCCGCGCTGCGCGAGGTGCGCGAGGAGACGACTCTGGAAAACCTCGCATTCGATTGGGGCACCGGCTTCATGGACACGGGCCCGTACAACAAGGGAAAGATCTCGCGGTACTACATCGCGCGCAGCGACGCCACGCGTGTACATTTGCCGATCAATCCTGAGTTGGGGTTCCCGGAGCACCAGGAGTCGCGATGGGTGGGATTCGATACGGCGCTCACGATGGTATCCCCGCGGCTGGTGCCGGTGATGCATTGGGCGAGCGCCACCATCGGTGCGCCGGCTCCCCTCAAAGAGTAATGCTACCTCGGCCGATCTCGAACACGTCGCCGCCGACGAAGATTTGGCCGGAGCCATTCACCTCGAGAAACAAGGTGGATGGGCGGTCCACGAACTCACCCTGCGAGATGCGCACCTGAATCGGCAGCGGCCGCTGCATCGCCAGACACCAGGCACCGAAATTGGCGGTCGCCGACCCCGTCGCCGGGTCCTCGAGTATTGCGCCGCCCACCGGAAAGAAAAACCGCGCCAGCGAGCGCCCCTCGCCGTCCAGGCAAAAGACGTAGGCCATGCTGAGGCCATCTTCGCTGCGAATCTTATCCATGGCTGATGGCAGCGGCGTCGCCCGGCGCACCGCGTCCGTCGAGGTCAGCGGCACCACCAGTTGTTCTTTGCCGGCTTTGACCCACAAAGGTCGTTCGCCGATGTCGCGTACCTGTAGGCCAAGCGCCGCCGCCAGCGCATCGCGAGATACATCCACTTCGCGCGATGTCGCGCCTAGCGCAGTCAAGGTAAAGCGGCTGCCTACCGCGCGCACGGGGATGAGGCCTGCCTGCATTTCCAAGACCAACGAGTCCCCGCCTAATTTCAGCGCGCGACAAACTTGCGCCGTGCCGAGCGTGGGATGGCCGGCGAAAGCCATTTCGTAGCTCGGCGTGAATATTCGCACGCGCGCATTGGCGCGTGCTCTGTCCGTCGGCGGGAGAATAAATGTGGTCTCAGAGAGGTTGAACTGGCGGGCGAGAGCCTGCATGTGCTCGCCGCTCATGCCTAAGCCGTCCTCAAACACGCAAAGCGGGTTGCCGGTAAAGGGATGCGGGCCTTCGGTGAATACGTTGATGAGGCGGAACGGGTGAGTTGCCATGGGCGCAAATTATCTCACCCGCCCGCTGCATTTTTGCGGCGATTACAGCCCTCCATCAGCGGAAAGGCCGCACGACCACGACGGGGGCCGGAGCCACCACTGCCACACGCGGGCCATAGTAGTATCCGCGGTGATAGCCATAGGGGGCGACAACGCAACCACTCATGGCCAAAATACCAATAGGAATCAATAACTTGACTAACCTGTGCATAACATCCTCCGAGTGTTTCTGCTATCAGGGAAGTCAACGCGACAGGCGGGGCGGCGATGACAGGATGAACAAAGCTTAAGGCCCTAGGCCAAGGTGTGGAAAACCTTCTGGACGTCGTCGTCCTGCTCGAGCTTGTCGATCAATTCCAATACCTCTTTCGCTTGCGGTTCCGGCAATTCGATCGGCATGGAGCAGATGTATTCGTGCTCCGCAGAAAGCGGTGTGATGCCGCGGCGCTCCAAGGCTTCCTGCAGTTTGCCGAAATCATTGAATGCGCCGCGAATGACCAATTGCGGCTCGCCCTTGTCGCCCGTGCTGTCGCCCATTTCCTCGAGGCCGTAGTCGATGAGATCCAGTTCGAGCTCATCGTGGTCTTTGACGTGAGCAGGGTCTACGCGGAATACGCCCATCTTCTTGAACAGAAAGCTGACGCTGCCGGTGGTGCCCATGTTTCCCCCGCCCTTCATGAAAATATTGCGCAGACTCGCGACGGTGCGAGTCGGGTTGTCGGTGGCGGTTTCAACCAGCAGCGCCACACCGTGCGGCGCATAGCCCTCGTACAGAATTTCAGTGTAGTTGGCCGCATCCTTGCCTGAAGCACGGCGAATGGCGGCGTCCGTCTTGTCCTTCGGCATGTTGACGGCGCGGGCATTTTGCAGCACGCGGCGCAGCGTAGGGTTCGACGCAGGGTCGGCGCCTCCGGCGTGCACGGCGATCGCAATGTCCTTGGCGACCCGCGTAAATTGCTTGGCCATGCGGTTCCAGCGGGCGAACATCGCGTGTTTTCTGACTTCGAATATGCGTCCCATACCGACTATGGTAGCAATACGCGGTCAAACCGCTAGACTTGCGCATCCTGATCCCAAGGCATTTCCTATGAGCGCAATCCCGGCAGACTCGATTGAAAGTACCGTGAGTTTCCGTGATCTCGCGCTGTCGGACGCGGTGCTGCGCGCGCTTGCCGATGTGGGCTATGAATCGCCGTCGCCGATCCAAGCCCAGACCATTCCGGTGCTTCTGTCCGGCAAGGATATGCTGGGCCAGGCGCAGACCGGGACCGGCAAGACCGCCGCGTTTGCGCTTCCCGCGCTGACCAAAATCGATCTCACGCGGCATGAGCCTCAAGTTTTGGTGCTGGTCCCCACGCGCGAGCTGGCCTTGCAGGTGTCGGAAGCCTTTCTGCGGTATGCCGCGCACCTGAAAGGATTCCATGTGCTGCCCATCTACGGCGGTCAAAGCTACCAGCCCCAGCTCAATGCCTTGAGGCGCGGCGTGCATGTGGTGGTGGGTACGCCGGGGCGCGTCATCGATCATATGAATCGGGGGACGTTGAAGCTGTCGGGCCTGACCTTGCTGGTATTGGACGAGGCCGACGAGATGCTGCGCATGGGTTTCATCGACGCCGTTGAAAGCATCCTCGAACAGACCCCGCCGCAGCGGCAGGTCGCGCTGTTCTCGGCGACCATCCCTGCGCCCATCCGCCGCATCGCGGCGAAGCACCTGCGCACGCCTGTCGAAGTGACCATCAAGAGCAAGACCAGCACCGCGACCAATATCAGGCAGCGCTATTGGATGGTCAGCGGCATGCACAAGCTGGACGCGCTGACGCGCATCCTGGAGGCCGAGACATTCGACGGCATGCTGGTGTTTACCCGTACCAAGCAGGCGACCGTGGAACTGGCGGAGAAACTCGAGGCCCGCGGCTTCGCGGCCGCGCCGCTCAACGGCGACATTGCGCAACCGCAGCGAGAGCGCACTGTCGCGCGCCTGAAGGCGGGTCAGATCGACATCGTGGTCGCCACCGACGTAGCCGCCCGTGGCCTGGACGTCGAACGCATCGGACATGTGGTGAATTACGACGTCCCGTACGACACCGAGTCCTATGTTCATCGCATCGGCCGTACCGGCAGAGCAGGCCGCAAGGGCGAGGCCATCCTGTTCATCGCTCCGCGTGAGCGCAATATGCTGCGCGCCATCGAGAGAGCCACGCGGCAAGTGATCGAACCGATGAACCTGCCCAGTGTCGACGCCGTCAACACGCTGCGGATTGCCAAGTTCAAACAACGCGTCACTGAAACCATTGCCCAGGGCGAGGCCCACATTTACCGGCCGGTGCTGGAGCAACTGGAAGCCGAATCCGGCCTGCCGCTGATCGACATCGCCGCGGCGCTCGCCAGCCTGTCGCAGGGGACCACACCGCTGTTGCTCGCGGGAAAACCTGAGCGGCCGCCTGAGGCGCCGGCGCCCAGCGCCCGATCGTTTGACCGCGAAGCGCGCGCGCGGCCCAGTGAACGCGAACGGCCCGTCGAACGCCAACGGCCCGCCGAACGTGAACGGCCCGTCGAACGCGAACGCCCGTCCGCTCGCGAACAGCCGCGCAGGTCGGGTCCGGCGCAAATGGAAACTTTTCGCATCGAAGTAGGGTCAGTACATGGGATCAAGCCCGGCAACATCGTGGGCGCCATTGCCAACGAGGCGGGCATTGAGGGTGTGCACATCGGGCGCGTGGATATTCGCGAAGACCATAGCTACGTAGACTTGCCGGAGGGCATGCCGAAGCAGGTCTTCAAAGAAATGCAGAAGGTGCGTGTGGCGGGCCGGGAGCTGCGCATGAGCCGGGTGAGCGAGAAGCCTCCGAAGCCGCCGCGCGCCACGATTGGCCGTCATCCCGGCGCAGTGGCCCGAGAGGCCTCGCCGGCCGGCAAAGGGCCTGAGGTCCGGCGTGCGAAGCCGAAAATAACGGCGCGCCGCCGCGCGAAAGATTAATCGTCGTTGATTGACCTAGAGGAGCAGATCATGGGCAAGGGTATGGATCGAAAGAAAGAGGACAAGAAGAAGCCGACGAAAACGTTGGAAGAGAAGCGCGCCGCAAAGAAAGAGAAAAAAGCCAACCGAGGTTAGTTGGCACTCCTCAAGGCGGCAGCTAGACGACCCGCCCGCGGCGGCCTCCGCTGCGGAAGTCTTGGATATTGGCCGTCATTTCATCGATGCAGCGCTGCCGCGCTTCGCGCGCAGCCCAGGCGATGTGCGGCGTCACCAGCAGATTCGGGATTTCGCCGTCGAGGAGCGGGTCGCCGTCCACGGGCGGTTCCCGCGGCAGGACATCGATTCCCGCTCCCGCGAGCTTGCCCGCTTTGAGCGCGGCGGCAAGCGCCTTGCCGTCGATCAATGCGCCGCGAGCGGTATTGATCAGCAGTGCATCGGGCTTCATCAGTGCCAATTCACGCGCGCCGATGAGGCCGCGCGTCGAGTCCGTGAGCGGGCAGTGCAGGGAAATGATGTCCGCCGTGGCCAGCAGTTCATCGAGGTCCATCCGGCCCGGAGCGGGCGCTGCGCCGCGGCGGTTGGCGATACTCACGCGCATGCCGAAAGTTTCGGCCACGCGCGCAGCACCCCGTCCGAGTTCGCCCCAACCAACCACGCCGAAGATGCGGCCCTGCAGCTCGCGGATGGGATGGGACAATGCCGCGCCGGCCTCATCCCTGGTCCAGGAGCCATCCTTGGACAGGCGCGAAAATTCATACACATGCTGAGTGAGGCTTAAAATGAGTCCCCACACGTGCTGCACTACGGACGCCGTGCAATAAGCGCTTACGTTGCATACGGCGATGCCACGTTCTCGAGCGGCGATCAGGTCGACGTTGTTGGTGCCGGTGGCGGCGAGCGCGACCAATTTCAAGCGCGGGGCGCCGAACAATAGCTCGCGGCTCAATTCCAGCTTATTCAGCAAAACGACTTCCGCCTCGTGGATGCGCTCGGCAATCTTCGATTCGTTCGAGTCGTACAGAATCAGCGTGCCGGCCGCCTCGCGCAGCCGGGAGGGATCGAGATCGCCGTTGGAAACGGTGTCATAGTCCAAGAAGACGGTTTTCAGGGGATGCGCGTTCATGACGCGTTAGAATATGCGACTGACATGAAGATTACCGCAGTCAAAATTCTGGTCGCCGCGAACGTTCTGGTGTTCCTGTTGCAGGCATTGGCGAATGATTGGATGGAGTTGGTCTTTGCCTTGTGGCCGCTGCAGCCCATCGAAGGCCATGTGTATTTTCAGCCGTGGCAAATCATCACCTATGCTTTTCTGCATGATTCACACAACATTTCGCATATTTTGTTCAACATGCTCGGGCTGTGGATGTTCGGCTCGGAAATTGAGCGCTATGTCGGTCCGCGGCGCCTGCTCATCTGCTACTTCGCCTCGGTGGTCACCGCAGCGATCACGCAATTGGTAGTGCCGGCTCTGGTCGGTGCGCCGGCGGGCGCCACCCTGGGCGCGTCGGGCGGCGTGTTTGGTTTGCTGCTGGCGTACGCGATGATGTTCCCGACCCGCAAGGTCATTCCCTTGATTCCGCCGATTCCCATGCCTGCTTGGCTGTTCGCCACCATTTACGCCTGCATCGAGCTGTTCCTGGGCGTTACCGGAACTCTGTCCGGCATCGCCCACTTCGCCCACTTGGGCGGCATGATCGGCAGCGCCTTGGTGGTCATGCAATGGCGGGCGAGCGCGAGAAGAGTTCGCTAGGAGACTGTCTAAAGTGTTCCACAAGAGCCTTAAGGTCCTGATGAGTTCACTGAGTTTCGTGGTTCTGGCAGTCGCCGCCGTTCCCGCGCAGGCCGAGTGGGTAAACCGCATTACCGACGGCATCATGGGCACGCGCATCACCGTGGAATTATGGTCGGAAGACAGGGCGAAGGCCGACGCGGCAATCGACGCGGTGCTCGAGGAGATGCGCCACATCGATGAATCGATGAGCACATACAAGCCGACCAGCGAGGTGTCTTTGGTCAACGCCAAGGCCGCCGACGGGCCGATGCACATCAGCAAGGAATTATTCGACCTGCTGGTCAAAGCGAAGGAGTACTCGGTCATCACCGATGGCGCCTTCGACATCACTTATGCCAGCGTCGGCTACATGTACAATTTCCCGAAACATATCCGCCCGGACGAGGCGCAAATCGCCAAGGCGTTGCCCGCGGTGGACTATCGTCACGTGGTCCTCGATGCGAAGAACCAAACGGTGCAGTTCTCGCAGAAAGGGGTGCGCATCGACTTGGGCGGCATCGCCAAGGGCTATTCGGTGGATTGCGGCATCGATGTTTTGAAGGCGCGAGGGTTTACGCGCGCCTATGTGTCCGCCGGCGGCGATAGCCGCATCATCGGCGATCGCTTCGGCAAGCCGTGGATGGTGGGCGTCCGCGATCCGCGCAAGGGAGAAGGTGAGGTGATCGCCAGCATTCCACTGGTGGATGCCGCGATCTCCACCTCCGGCGACTACGAACGATTCTTCGATGAGGGCGGCGTTCGCTACCACCACATCATCGATCCTCATACCGGCCATTCCGCCAGCAAGGTTCGCAGCGCCACGGTGATCGGCCCGTACGCGACCCGCACGGACGGCTTGTCGAAGACGGCGTTCGTGCTGGGGCCGGAGAAGGCCATGGAAATCTACAATCGCATCGATGACATCGATGCCATCATCGTCAAGCTCGACGGCACGGTGATCTATTCAAAGGGCATGCAGCGCGGCAAGGCGACTCCGCCGCCGCCTCAGCCGAAGTAAAAGGCCATTCATCGAAATGCGATGATTTTCGCCTCTTCGCATGCCTGCAAATAATCACTGACCAATTCAAGGGAAATGGGCCCGAACTCGCCGGCAACCGCGTCTCTGATTTCCCCCACCGATCTTGTGCCGTCGACGAAATTGACGATTTCATAGGCGTAAATAGCACCGCTGTCCTGCGCATTGAGAAGGCGGCTCGAATCAGCGTTGAGCAGCTTGATCTTGTGGACGCGCTCGGGCCCCAGGCGATCGAGCAGCACATCGTCATTTTGAAACGTGAGGGGGCCGAATTCGGCAATGCGCTGCGGCACGCGCGCGCTCGCCGCCGCCGTCGACGCCGGCACCGACGCAGGCACGAATGAGGTTCCGCGAGCATCCCGTCTGACGGCGATCGAATCCAGCCAACCGTTCAAGGTTGCCGTTTGTGCCGTGAGCGCGGCGATGGACGCCGCCAGTTCCGGCGGATGGCTCTGCGTAAACGCGGCGAAGGACCGAAGAGCGGCCTGCTCGCGGCGCAATAACTGCGCCATGAGGTTGCGGGCCTCGACTGACGCCACGTCCGGGGCCAGTTTGGCGTCCTGCGCAAGGAGTTGCGCGCGCTCAAACCCCTTGGCCAGGCGTTGTTGTGCGCGGGCCGCCAAGAAAGGCAGCACCAGGGCGGACTGCGCGCCATCGAGGCTTGCGAAGCTGTAGCCCGAGGCCGCACCCAAGAGCGCGACACGGCGCAGCTTGGTGGCGTCGATCTGCTCCAGCGTGTCGTGATCGGTGTGAATGTAAATGTCCGGCCAGTCGCGCAAATACAGCGACGGCACCGCGATGGTCGATGAATCGTAGTCATCGTGATCGCTGCCTTCGGCGTAGGGAGTCTCGTCCACGATGAATGCATTGCGAGTGCCAGGCGCACCGCCGCGATTTTCGACCACGGCCGCATCTTCGTGACTGCCGTCCTCGGTATAGACGGCCGCGGCGTCGCGAATGGTCCCGGCAAAGGAAGCGCCGATATCGGTGATGAACGTGGGCAGGGACCACGGCGTCTCTGTCACATGCAAGACGGATTTGTTCTTGAAAGGATCGCCGCCGACCATGTCCATGTGTACATCGGCGCGCATCGATCGCCGGATATCCGGATGCCGGCTCAAGAAGGCCATCGTGCCTTCTACCTCCGGCCCCCAGATGAACCGCAGGGTGCGGCTCGGCCGCTTGAGCCTGCCGCTGTCGATCAAGCGGTTCAGCATGCGGGCCGATTCGAGAATGGTGACGCAGCCGCTGCCGTTGTCATTGGCGCCGGGCCGCTGATGATCCAGGTGGCAGCTATAGACGATTTCCCCGGCTTTGGGGTCGGTGCCGGGAATCGTGGCGGTCACCACCGTCCAGTGCCCGGGCCCCACGTCCGCTTTGACATGGGCGCCGAGCACCACCGGTCCCGCGAGCATTTGCGCGTGGAGACTGGCCGCCGTGGCGCGCGAGACCATGAAGGCAAACCCTCTCGGCAGCGAGCCGTCCAGATGTCCCCAGCGCACGATCGACGTGTCGAGACCGGACCAAGCGGTAGTCTGATTCGGCATGTCGCTGACGATGCCGGCCGCGCCGTAAGTCGCCACCGCCAGACGCTGCACGCCGGAGAGAACACCATCGGCCAGAACAATCTTGCCGCGCACATCCTTGCCGGCATAGTCGCTTACCAAGGTTCCCGCGCCGACATCGACCAGCGGCGCTTCGACATCGGCGCTGTGGCTGTAGTCGGCAAGCCGAATGGGGTCGGTCGACCAATCGGCGAGCAAAGTGTGCTGCGGTTCGACCTGCCAGAGACGCGCGCCGTCGACGGTCCAGGCAACATGCGAACGCATCAGACCGTAGTGGATTTTTCCGTCGATGGGGTATTGCTCGGCATGGACATCCTGCAATCCATATTCCTTCGCGCGCTCAAGCATAAAATTGGCCGCCTGATCGAACTCAGGCGTCGCCGGAACGCGGTGCAACCGCGTCAAGGCGCGCAGATTTTCGTACGAGGCCGTACCGCTGGCCTCGCCGCGTAAGATTGACCACTGCTCTTCCGAAAGAAAGGGACGTTGTGCCCAGGCGGGAGAAGGCTGCAGGGCCGGAAGCATCGCAATGGCCGCCAGGAGGAGAGGAGTTCGAATCACTAACATACCCCCAAGTTTTAAGTCATTAGGATACGCGATTGGAGCGGTATACTGCCCTTAAGGAACGAGGAGTTGCGCACAAATGGAATCGGTCGCGATCTTCGTGGATGTTCAGAATATCTACTACACGACGCGGCAGCAGTTCTCGCGTCATTTCGACTACAACAAGTTTTGGGCCGAGGCGACCAAAAACAGAAAAGTCGTGAAGGCAATTGCCTTCGCGATCGACCGCGACGATGAGAAACAGAGGCAGTTTCAAAACATCCTGCGCGCGATCGGGTTTGAGGTACGGCTAAAGCCCTTCATCCAACGGGTGGATGGATCGGCTAAAGGCGACTGGGACGTCGGCATCACCCTGGCAGTGCTGGAATACGCGCCGCACGCCGAGGTGGTGGTGCTGGCCTCCGGTGACGGCGATTTCGACCTGCTGGTGGACAAGATCCGGGAACGAGCGGTATCCGTCGAAGTCTATGGGGTGGCCGAACTGACGGCCGGATCCTTGATTCGCGCCGCCAACAGGTTCGTACCGATCAAAGAGCCCCTGCTAATGGGAATAAAGTAGGCCTGCGGTGAGTCTTAATTTTATGGATGACAAGCGCGCTCGGTTCGAGGAGCAGGTTTTGCCTCATCTCGACGCTGCGTACCGGTTCGCGCGATGGCTGTGCTACACGCCCGGCGATGCCGATGACGTGGTGCAGGACGCCGTCCTGCGCGCTTTTCGCGGCTTCAACGCGTTGCGAGGTTCCGATGCGAAGTCTTGGCTGTTGACGATCGTGCGCAATTGCCATCTCACGGCCGCCAAGCAGCAGCAGCGGCGCGCGTTCGTGCCATTGCCGGAGGAGAACGATGAGGCTGATGGCCACGCGATGATAGCGACGACACCGGATCCGGAGAGCGAGTCGATCATGTCGGATCAGAAACAGGCGCTCGAACGGCTCATGGCTTCACTGCCGGAGGAGCATCGCACCGTGTTGATGTTGCGGGAAATTGAGGAAATGGATTATGCGCAGATTGCGGCTGTCACTCATGTGCCGATCGGCACCGTGATGTCCCGCTTGGCGCGTTCGCGCGCCGCTCTCAAGGCCAAATGGTCGCAAGAAATGGCAGGAGAACCACGTGCAGTGCGCTGAATCGCTTCGGGTGCAGGCTTACTTCGACCAGGAGGTGGACGCAGTCTGCGCCGCCGAGATCGAGCAGCACGCGGAACACTGCGGCGAGTGCCGCGCGTTGCTGGAAGATCTAGGAAAGGTGCGCGCCAGCTTGCGCCGGCACGTCACCTACGCAGCCGTGCCGCCGGCGCTGCGCGCACAGATTCTGGGCGCACTCGATCAAGAAGGCGCGACCGCGCAGCCGGGCGCCGCCGCAATCCAACAGCCGAAATCTCGACCCGTTGCCCGGCAGTCGCTCTGGCGCGGACGAGCGTTTTGGACCGGCACGTTCAGCGGTATCGGCGGCGCCGCGATGGCCGCGGCCATCGCATTTTTTCTGGTCATGCCGGCCGTGGTGAGTCCGTTGACCAATGATCTGGTCAGCGCCCATGTGCGTTCGCTGATGCCGGAGCATTTGATCGACGTCGTGTCCACCGACAAACACACGGTGAAGCCGTGGTTTGCAGGCCATGCCGATGTATCGCCGGTGGTCGCGGATTTCGAATCGCAGGGCTACAAGTTGATCGGCGGCCGCGCTGACTACATCGACCACCAGCGTTCAGCGGTCGTGGTTTACCAGCATGGCTCGCATTTCATCAATGTATTTACCTGGGCCGGCGCGGACCGGCATCTACCCGGCAACACGACGCGCAGCGGTTACCACCTTGCATTCTGGCAGCAAGGTGACATCCAGTACTGCGCGGTGTCGGACACCGCCTGGGACGAACTGTTGGGGCTGGTGCGCCTGATGCGCGAACAGGCCTAGGAATAGGCCTGCACGCCCGTCACGACGATGGAGTCCGGCTGAGGCCTTTGTTCCCGTGTATCACTCCCGGAAGTTGTTGAACTGGAGCGGAACGCCCACTTCCGCCTTGCGCAGAAAGGCGATGGCTTCTTGCAGGTCGTCGCGCTTCTTGCCCGTGATTCGGACCTTGTCGCCTTGGACTTGCACCTGGACCTTGAGTTTCGAGTCCTTGATCAGGCGCGACACTTTTCTGCCTGCGTCGGCATCGATGCCATGCTTCAAAATCACCAGCTGCTTGGCTCTGGCAAGATTGACCTCCGGGTCCTTCACCTCGAGGCAGGCGACGTCGATGCCGCGCTTGGCGATGCGCAGCTTGAGGATATCCAGCATCTGCTTGAGCTGAAAATCCGCCGCTGCCGTCATGGTCACCGTGGTCTCCTCGAGTTCGAAGCTGGCGTCCGTGCCCTTGAAATCGAAGCGCTGCGTCAGCTCGCGCACGGCTTGGTCGACGGCATTGGTCAATTCATGCGTATCGATCTCCGATACCACGTCGAACGACGGCATCAGGAGCCTGCCTGAGAGGGTTCCGCCAGCAGCTGGTCGAGAGTGGTTTTCACTTCATTCACGAACTGCACGTAGTGATCGCCGGTGGCAGGACCGGAATAGCCGGTGTGGATCTTGCGCACGTTGCCCTTGCGATCGATGAAAATCGTCGTGGGAAAGGCAACGAAGCTCTGCAGCATCGGCAACTTCTTCGCCGCTTCATCCTTGTCCGAAATGCCGGCGATCAGGGTCGTGTATTCGATGCCGTAGTGCTGCCGAAAACGCTGTGTGGCCTCGGCCGCGTGCGGGAAGTCGCCAAAGTGCTCGAACATCAATGAGACTATTTCCAGCCCCTTGCCGCGATAATCTTTGTAGAGCGGGGCGAGGAATGCCGCTTCGTCATGGCAATTCGGGCACCAGCTGCCTGCCAGCGCCACGATGAGTACTTTGCCGCGAAATTGCGAATCCTTGGACGACACGGTATTGCCCGAGAGGTCCGGGAACGCAAAATCGAAATGCCGGATTCCGGCGCGCATGGCCGTAAGACGGTATGCATCCGGGAGCGCGGCGGCGGCATCGCGCGTGGCGGTCCATTTTTCATGAAAGGCCAAACCTGACCAAAAATCTCCCGCGAGACAGCCGTCGGGCATGAGCTGCGCCCTGTACAAAAACACGTGGGCACCATCGAAAGTCGACAGATACACCTGATCGCCCTTCACCTGACCGGCAAGAAAGCGATGATCGCCGGTGGCCGTCAAGAACGTGCCGCTGATGGCGTCATGGGCCTGGCTGAACTCCCCCACGGCCGTTTCCGCAGCCCCGCTGTCCTCGGTGAAGTTCACCGCCCATCGCCCGGACAGGTCGGCATTGTCGCTCGCCGGATTGGCGAAGAAGCGGTAGTTCGCACCCAGCGTGGCCTGCAACGGCACATGCTGATTCTTGCCGCCCAGCTTGACCAAGAAAATTTCGCCCCGCAGTTGATCGCCGACCGCATCGGCGGTGAGGACGTTCTCGTATCCCGGCATGCGTATTTCCAAATGGGAGCCGTCAATCTTGACTTCGCTCAACAGCAGCCGCTCCTGGCCGTTCACCAGAAACCCCACCACCTGAGAGTCTTGTCGCACGAGATCCAAACCGAAGGGCAACTCGCCGCCCGGCGTTTGCAGAACGACACGGTAGCTCCCCAGTTTCACGCCCGTGGGGCCGGCGGCGAATGTGGCGTTGCCTTGCGCAGTACCGCGATGGCATCCGGCCAGGGTCAGCATGGAGATGACCATCGAGATTGCCAGGCGACGGGTTTTTGAGGTGAACATGGTTGTCCCGAGCATTAATTCTCTAACGATACCCGCGTGCCTGCAAAGTGAATAGCTTTGCGTACTGGCCGTCGGCTGCCATCAGCGTCTCGTGGCTGCCGCGCTCGACGATACGGCCCTCCTCGAGCACCAATATTTGATCGGTCATGCGCACCGTGGAAAAGCGATGCGAAATGACAATGGCGATGCGGTTGCGCGTCAGTTCGCGGAAGTGCTCGAAGACCTCCGCTTCGGCGCCGGCATCGATGGCGGCGGTGGGTTCATCCAGCACCAGGATATCGGCCTCGCTGCGCATAAAGGCGCGTGCCAGCGCGATTTTCTGCCATTGACCGCCCGACAGTTCCCGCCCGTCCTTGAACCACTTGCCGAGCTGCGTGTGATATCCGCCCGGGAGCTGCTCGACGAATTCGGCCGCGAGGCCCTTGGCGGCCGCGCTGCGCCAGCGAGCCTCGTCGTCGAAGGCGCGTGCGTCGCCCGCGCCGATGTTTTCACCCACCAACATTTGATAGCGCGCGAAGTCCTGAAAAATGACGCCGATGCGCTGCCGCAGGGTGGTCTCGTCCCAATCCTTGAGGTCGAGGCCATCCAGCACGATTCGGCCGCGTGTGGGCTCGTAAAGCCGCGTGAGCAATTTGATCAAGGTGGTTTTGCCGGAACCGTTTTGCCCCACCAACGCCAAGCTCTGTCCCGGGCGCACATGCAAATCGATTCCCGACAACGCCGGTGCGGCCGCGCCGGGATAGACGAACTCCACGTCCTCGAAACGAATGCCGTCCCCAGGCTCGGACCCGATCAGCTTCTGTCCGGTGGCCCTACCGCGGGCGACGGGCTGCTCCAGATATTCGAACAAATTCGACAGATACAAATTGTCTTCGTACAAGCCGCTGACCGCCGACAGCGCAGCGCTCACCGCGGACTGTCCCTGGCGAAACAGCATCAAATACATGGTCATTTGGCCCACCGTCATGGCGCCGAGCACCGTCTCCGCGGCGATCCACACATAGCCGCCGTACAAGGCCGCAATGCCGAGCAATCCTAAGCCAAATCCCCAGGCGTCGCGCCGCAACGTCAGGTCGCGGTCCTCGCGATACAGCCGAGTGAAGATGTCGCGGTAGCGATCCAGGAATCGCGGTCCAAGATCGAAGAGTTTGACCTCCTTCGCGTAGTCCTCCCGAGCCAGCACCGATTCCAAATAAATTTGCATGCGCGACTCCGGCGCGCGCCAGCGAAAAAGCCTGAAGGCCTCGCCGGAGAATTTCGCCTCCGCGAGGAATGCCGGCAAGCCCGCAACCACCAGCAGCACCACCGCCCAGGGCGAGAAGCGAAACAGCAATCCGCCGAAGGAGATCAGCGACACCGCATTCTGGCCCAGGGCAAAGGTGCGCATCACCAGGCTCAAAGGCCTGCTGGAAGCTTCGCGGCGCGCGCGCGTCAACTTATCGTAAAATTCGGAATCCTCGAACTGCGTCAGATCCAGTGTCAGCGCCTTTTCCAGGATCATGACGTTGACTCGCTGGCCCAGCTGCGCGCGAAGCAGTGACTGGGCAAGGGAAATTCCCCGCTGCGCCATGGCTGTGGCGGCCACCAGCAATGCCTCCAATGCGACGTATCGCACCACGTCGGTGAGCATGGTCGTGCCGGTGCGCCGATGTAAATCCGCAGCGTGAATGACGGCATCGACAATTTGAGCGCCCACGTAGGCGACACCCGCGGGCAGCACGCCGGCCACCAGCGTGAGCAAGCCAAGACTGATGCTCAGGGTCTTGTTGGTGCTCCATACCAGACTCAGGGCGCGGCTGGTGTAGGCAAATACTCTGGAGCTGGATTGGGCGCTGATGAAATGTCCCCGCGGGCTATAATAACCGGTCGCAATAGTCCGGTATGGCGGAGTACTCGTGAAATTCAAGCCCCTGCTCGATCGATGGAAGAAGCCGGCGGTGCCTGCGAGGACGGCCAAGGAGTATGCGGTACGCTTGCCGCTCGATGATGCCGCGAGACTTCACGCCTTGGGCGAATTGTTCCCCGGCCAGTCGATCGAAGAAATCGTGACCGATTTGCTTCAAGCAAGCCTCGACGAAATCGCCGCCGCCATGCCCTATGAGAAAGGGCCGAAAGTGATCTCGCGCGACGATCATGGCGATCCGGTATACGAAGACATCGGACTGACGCCCAGATTCGTGGAATTGACCCGCAAGTACAAGAAAAACCTCGAAACGGCCGGGAAAAAATAAAGACAGCGGCAGATTTGCAGTTGACGCTGCTGCTTCGCTGCGGTGATACTGGCCATATGTCGACCGCAAACATCCTCCGCAACACCTGGTGGTGGCGTCTCTCTTAGGGAGTGGGCTGGTCGTTAGCTTTTGATGATTCGTGAATCCAGAACCCATCTCCGCTCAAAAGTGGTGGTGGGTTTTTTATTGCCTGTGGAATGTGTGAATGAAATCGCCTTTTGACATTGCCGCCGATCTCGACACCCCGGTTTCGGCGTATTTGAAGCTCGCGCCCTTTCGGCCCAGATTCCTGCTGGAAAGCGTCGAGGGCGGCGAGCGTCTGGCACGCTACTCCTTCATCGGCTTCGGCGACTGTCTCGAGGTGAAAATCGAGGCAACGGGCACGAGCGTCGGTGGCGCGCATTCGCCGCGGCCGCGTACCAAGCTGGAGTTTTTGAATGTGCTGCGCGCCGCGCTGGCGCGCGCCCCCAGCCCCAGCCCCAAAATACCCGGCGTCCCGCTCCTGGGCGGCCTGGTGGGATACACCGCCTACGACGCGGTGCGCTACTTCGAGCGCGTGACCGGCCGGAGCCTCGATCAAAGCGAAACACCGCATGCACATTACGTCGCCCCGCGATCGCTGCTGGTATTCGATCACCTGACCCGCGGCGTCGCGCTGCTGCATGATGGCACCGACGCGGAGCGGCTGAGCCTGCGCCGCGAAGTCATTCGGGCGCTACGCGGCGCCGTGCCCACCATACTCGCGCCGGGGAAATTTTCGCCCGCAACGCCGTCCTTGACACAGGAAGCGCATGCCGTTCGCGTGCGGCGCGCACAGGAATACATTGCCTCGGGCGATGTCTACCAGCTCGTGCTGGCCTCGCGCTTCGAAGGGCGCCACGCGCTCGCGCCTTTCGAGGCCTATCGCGCATTGCGGCTTTTGAATCCGTCGCCTTACATGTTTTTCTGCGAGCTCGGCGACATCACCGTGGTGGGCTCCTCGCCGGAAGCGCTGGTGAAGTGCCATGGCGGGCATGCGCAGCTGCGGCCCATCGCCGGATCTCGTCCGCGCGGTGCGGATGAGGCGCAAGACGCAGCGCTGCAGGCGGAACTGCTCGCGGATCCGAAAGAAAACGCCGAGCACGTGATGCTGGTCGACCTTGCGCGCAACGACCTGGGGCGGGTCGCCGTGGCGGGCTCGGTATCGGTGGATCCGTATCGGGTGATCGAACGCTACAGCCACATCATGCACATCGTCAGCGGCGTGAAGGGGCGCTTAGGCCCGGGGCAGGACGCATTCGATCTGTTCGCGGCGACCTTTCCCGCAGGGACCCTGGTGGGTGCTCCCAAGGTACGCGCCATGGAACTCATCGATGAACTCGAGCCGGTGGGCCGCCAGCTCTACGGCGGCACGGTGGGCTATTTCGGCCAGCGCGGCGACATGGACCAGGCGATCACCATTCGAACTCTGGTGTTCCGCGGTGATACCTACAGCTATCAGGCGGGGGGCGGTATCGTCGCCGACAGCCACCCTCAGCTCGAGTACGATGAGTTGATGGCGAAGAGCGCGGTGCTGCGGCGCGCGCTCGAACTCGCGGCGGAGGGCCTCTAATGGCGGCCAAAGTGTTGCTCATCGATAACTACGATTCCTTCACGTACAACCTGGTGCAAGCGTTTCTGGTGTTGGGGGCGCAGGTCGATGTCCATCGCAACGACGCCATCAGCGTGGAGCAGGCGCTGAAGCAGGATCACACGCACTTGGTCATTTCGCCGGGGCCCGGCACGCCGCGCGGCGCGGGAATTTCCATGCGCATGATCGAAGCCTTTGCGGGCCGCATTCCGATTTTCGGCGTGTGCCTCGGCCATCAATCGTTGGTCGAGGTATTCGGCGGCAAAGTGGTACGGGCGCCGCGCTTGATGCATGGCAAGGTCTCGGCCGTCGCGCATGACGGCAAAGGGCTGTACGCCGGCATGCGCCAGCCATTCGAGGCGGGCCGTTATCACTCGCTGATCGCGGAGCCGGACAGCATCCCAGCCGTGCTCGAGGTGACCTCGCGCACCGCGGAAGGCGAAATCATGGGCGTGCGCCACAGAACGTTGCCCATCGAAGGCGTCCAATTTCATCCCGAAAGCGTACTCACGCCCGACGGTCCGCACCTCATCGGCAACTTTCTCAAGTGAACACTTCGCGCCAGACGTTGGAACATCTGCTGGAGCGACGCTCCTTGAGCGAAGCGCAGGCCGCGTCTTTGTTGAAGACATTGACCTCGCCGGATCTCGCGCCCGCCATGGCAGGAGCCTTGCTGGCGGCGCTGCGCGCCAAAGGCGTCACAGCCGACGAGGTGCGCGGCTTCGCCGGCGCCATGCGCGCGCTGGCCATCAAGCCCGCATTGCCCGCTGCGATCGATGCCATCGATATCGTGGGTACGGGCGGCGATGGTTCCGGAAGCTTGAACTTGTCTACCGGCGCTGCGCTGTTGGCTGCTGCCTGCGGGCTGCCCGTCGTCAAGCACGGCAATCGATCGATTTCGAGCCGCAGCGGCAGCGCCGACCTGATGGAAGCCTTGGGGTTCACGCTGCCCCTGGATGAGTATCGTGCGGCGGAATGTTTTGTCGCCACCGGATTCACCTTTCTCTTCGCGCCGTATTTTCATCCCGCCATGAAGGCGCTCGCGCCCATTCGCACCGCGCTCGGCGTACGCACGGTTTTAAACTTGCTGGGACCCCTGACGAACCCGTCCGCGCCGCGCTTCCTGCTGGTCGGCGCCTATGACGCAGCGACGGCGGAACTGATGGCCGGCACGCTGGCGGGCATGCAAATCGAACGCGGCTGGGTGGTGCACGGCGCCGGCGGGTGGGACGAAGCGACGCCGATCGGTTCTTTCGTGGCGTTCGACGTGAAAGGCGCGGATATCACGCGCCTCGAGATCAATCCCGAGCAGTTCGGCATCGCACGCTGCACCGTCGGTGATTTGGCCGGTGGGGACGCGAAGGCCAACCTCAAGGCATTGATGGATGTGTTCGAGGGGCGCGATCAAGGCCCGCATCTCGATACGCTGGTGTTGCAATGCGGACTCGCTTTGATGATCGCGGGGCGCGCGCAATCCATTGCCGGCGGCATCGCCCTCGCACGCGCAGTGGTGGACAGCGGCAAAGCGCTGGCCTGGCTGCAGCGATTGCGCGCCTTCGCCGTGCACTCGGCCGATTCGAAGGCCATGCCATGAGCGGATTTCTCGACGACATGGCACGTTCCAGCGCCCTGCGCGTGACGCAGGCATGCTTAGGCGAATCGCTCGGCGCATTGGAACGGCGCGCCAAGGAGGCGCCGCCAAGCCCGCCGCTGCGCCTGTCGAAGGCGGGATTCGATGTCATCGCAGAATTGAAGCTGCGTTCGCCGGCGGCGGGGCCTTTGAGCGAACTGGGCGAAGACTGGCTCGGGAGAGTGGCGGAGTATGCGCGCGGCGGCGCTGCCGCCGTTTCAGTGTTGACCGAACCGTCGCGGTTCGACGGATCACTCGAGCACCTGCGCCAGGCGTCATTGGCGCTCGCGCCTTTGGGCGTGCCGGCGATGCGCAAGGACTTCCTGGTCGATCCCTACCAGGTGCTGGAGGCGCGGGCCGCAGGCGCGGGCGGCGTTTTGGTGATCGTGAGAATGCTCTCGCGCTCGCAAATGTCTCAACTGCTCGATGCGGCCGGCGAGCATGGAATGTTCGTGCTGCTGGAGGCCTTCGATGCCGCCGATTTGGCGATGGCCAAAGAGCTGGTGGCGTCGCGCAGCGCCGCGCGCGCGGCCGCAAGGCGCACAATCGAAGCTACGGCGGACAACATCCTCGTCGGCATCAATTGCCGTGATCTTAAGACTCTTGAAGTCGTGCCGCAGCGATTCGAGGCGCTGGCGCCGGAGCTGCCGGGCGGCTGGCCCGCGGTGGCTGAAAGCGGCGTCGCAACCGCCGCCGATGCTCTGCGCATGAGGCGCTTGGGCTATCGCCTGGCGCTGATCGGCACCGCGCTCATGAGCTGCGATCTACCGGCGAAATTGCTTCGTGAAATATTGGCGGCGGCACGGACAGTGGAAAGCTAAATGGCTACACTCCGCGGCATGTGGATCAAGATATGCGGCATCACCGGTGCCGATGCGGTCAGCGCGGCAGCGGAGGCCAACGTCGACGCCATCGGCTTTGTATTTGCGCCGAGCTCGAGGCAGGTGACGCCCGGCCAGGCTGCGCAGCTGGCGGCGCTCGCGCCGCCGGGCATTCTGCGCATCGCCGTGGCACAGCATCCCTTGCAAATGAAGGTCGACGAGATTTGCCGAATTCTCAAACCGGATTATTTCCAAACCGATCTCGAGGATTTGCGAGAGCTGAAAATTCCGGCGCATATCAAGGTTCTGCCGGTGGTGCGTTTCGGCCGCAAAACGCCCAATCCCTTGCCGGGGCGCATGCTGTTCGAAGGCCCCTCCAGCGGCATCGGCGAGCTGGCCGATTGGGGCCGGGCGGCCGAACTTGCGCGCCAGACCGAAGTCATTCTGGCCGGCGGGTTATCCGCGCAAAATGTCGCCGAGGCCATTCAAGCGGTCCGGCCCTTCGGCGTGGACGTGAGCAGCGGGGTGGAGTCGGAGCCCGGCGTCAAAGATCCGGCCAAAATTCACGAGTTCGTGCGTGCGGCGCGCGCCGCTGCTGCGCACATGGAGAGCGAGTCATGAGTTCACCGCGACGGGCTGCTGTCGTACAGGCTGCATTTCCCGATGCCAAGGGACGCTACGGCGCATTCGGGGGCCGTTATGTCCCGGAAACCCTGGTGCCTGCGCTTGATCGGCTGCAAGAAGGCATTGAACGGCATCTGCACCATCCCGACTTCCAAGCCGAGTTCATGCATGAACTCAAGACCTGGGTGGGGCGTCCAACCGCGCTGTCGTACGCGCCTGCTTTGAGCAAGCGCTGGGGTGCGCAGGTGTGGCTGAAGCGCGAGGACCTCGCGCACACGGGGGCGCATAAAATCAATAACGCGGTGGGCCAAACGCTGCTGGCCAAGCGCTTGGGCGCCAAGCGCATCATCGCGGAAACCGGCGCGGGACAACACGGCGTCGCCAGCGCCGCTGCAGCGGCGCGACTTGGCATGCCCTGCGTGGTGTACATGGGCGCGGTCGACGTCGAACGGCAGGCGCTCAATGTGGACCGCATGAAGTTGCTGGGCGCGACCGTCGTGGCGGTGACGGGCGGAGATCGAACGTTGCGCGCGGCCATCGACGAGGCATTGCGTGATTGGGTGTCCGATCCGGATGGCACCTATTACTCCTTGGGATCGGCAGTAGGGCCTCATCCCTATCCTTACCTCGTGCGTGAGCTGCAATCGGTGATCGGCCGTGAGGCGCGCGCGCAAATGTTGGAAGCCGCGGGACGCCTGCCCGATGTTGCGGTGGCCTGCGTCGGCGGCGGTTCGAATGCGATTGGATTGTTCCATCCTTTTTTGGGCGATGCGGCCGTGCAATTGCTGGGTGTGGAAGCCGGCGGCCGCGGTGCCGGGCTCGGCGACAACGCGGCATCGCTGACCTTGGGCACGCCCGGCGTTTTGCAGGGCAGCTATACCCTCATCCTGCAGGACGCTTTCGGCCAGGTGCGCGAAACGCACTCCGTTTCCGCGGGGCTGGATTATTCCGGTGTCGGCCCGGAGCATGCATACCTCATGCAAAGCGGACGAGTGACCTACGAATCGGCGACCGATTCGGAAACCCTGGACGCGCTCGCCGAGTGCACCAAGTACGAAGGCATTCTGCCGGCCATCGAAAGCGCGCACGCATTCTTCGGCGCGCGGCGCTTCGCGGAAAAAAATCCTGGGGCGCAAATTCTCGTCGGTTGCTCGGGCCGAGGCGACAAGGACATGCCGATTTTGCAAAATACGCTGCTGGAAGAACTGCGCCGATGAAAAAGCAGCGCGATTCCGCGCCCACGATGGCGCCAAGCGAACGTATATCCGCTGCCATTCAGGCCGCCGTGGCGAAGGGCCACCCGGCCTTGGTGGGCTATTTGACCGCCGGTTTTCCCAGCCGCCGCCAATTCAAGGACAGCCTCGCTGCGGTCGCCGCCGTTTGCGATGTCGTGGAAATCGGTGTTCCCTTCAGCGATCCGATGGCGGACGGCACCACCATTCAGCGGGCCAGTTTCGCAGCGTTGGCCGACGGCGTGACGCTGCCGTGGATTCTCGATGAGCTTCGGTCTGTCGAACCGCGTCACAGTTCACCCATTCTTCTGATGAGCTATTTAAATCCCCTGCTGGCGTTCGGCATCATCAAGCTGCCACGAGCCGCGCGCGACGCCGGCGTCGCGGGTTTCATTGTTCCGGATTTACCATTCGAAGAGAGCGGCGACTTGCATCGCGCGCTCGAAGGCGAAGGATTGGCCTTGGTGCAAATGGTGACCCCGGTGACGCCGCCCGATCGTTTGAGCATGCTATGCCGCGAAGCCAAGGGATTCGTCTACGCCGTCACCATGACGGGTACCACCGGGAAATCCGTGAACGGAAAATTCGCCGATGTTCCGGCCGATGTGCTCGACTACATGGATCGAGTGAAGGCGCTTTCCCGCGTACCGGTGTGTGCGGGGTTCGGCATTCGTTCCGCCCGGCAAGTCGCTCGCCTTGCGCCGCATGTAGACGGCGTCGTCGTGGGGTCGGCCTTGGTGGAAGCGTTGGAGAAGGGCGAGGACGTGGGTGCGTTTCTAAAATCACTGCGCTAGGAGAACTGTGAAGCGAGTGTTTCGTGCCGCATCCCTCATCCAAGTCGCCCACGCGCGCAATGTGCTGACGGCTGCCGGGATCGAAAGCGAGCTGCGCAATCAATACCTGGCCGGCGCTCTCGGCGATTTGCCCATGTTGGAAACTTGGCCGCAACTGTGGGTCGAAGACCCGTTCGAATCGGCGGCATTGCGGGCGCTGGAAAGAGCCGCCACCGCGCCATCCGGCGCTCCGTGGACCTGCGGCCAGTGCGGCGAGCAGCTTGAGCCGCAATTCACCACCTGCTGGCGCTGCGGTGCCGCTTTCCAGAGTGCATAGGATGTGCCATTCGCGACTCCAGGACGCATGAGGGATCAACCGCCGCACAATGAGGCCTAATGCACGCTTAGTTTTCAAGCCCTTGCGGGTCCTTGTCGGACAAACACCTACAGAATTCAGCGTGAATTCCGAGCCGAGGATCAGCGCCCAGCCCTCGCCAGCTCAAGCTGCACAGGTTACAAATTGCTACGTCTTACGTGTAACGATTACACGGGCGCGATCAGCAGGAGATTTGTAATGAACAGCGTCAGTTATGGTGTTTCCGAGCATGCAGCACCCCCTCTTTCCGTGCCCCCTTTGCCGGCCACGGAATCCCTATTGGGCTCGTCTGCGGCAATGCAAGAGGTGTTTCGCCTGATCGAGCGCGTCGGCCCTACCGAAGCCAGCGTCCTGTTGACCGGCGAGAGCGGTTCCGGCAAGGAGCTCGCGGCACGAATGATTCATGAAAACAGTGCGCGCCGCGGCCACCCCTTCATCGCCATCAATTGCGGCGCGATCCCCCCGGGGCTTATCGAAGCGGAACTATTCGGCTACGAGAAAGGGAGTTTCACGGGCGCCATACGTGCGCATGCGGGAGTGTTCGAGCGCGCCCATGGCGGCACGCTGCTCCTCGACGAAGTCACTGAGATGCCCTTGGAGATGCAAACGAGGCTGCTGCGCGTGCTCGAGTCACGCAAGTTTTATCGCGTCGGGGCGAGCACCGAGTACACCTGCGATGTGCGGGTCATAGCCGCCACCAACCGCTGTCCTTTGACCGCGGTGCAAGCGGGACAGCTGCGCGAAGATCTGCTGTACAGGCTGGCCGTGTTTCCGATCGACATGCCGCCGCTGCGCAGCCGCGGCGACGATGTCGAGCTGCTCGCGAATCACTTTCTAGCGGAGCTGAACGCCCAAGCCGTGACGCAGAAGCGCTTGTCGGTACAGGCCCGCATGACGCTCAAGCAGCATTCCTGGCCGGGCAATGTTCGCGAGCTGAAGAATTGCATCGAGCGCGCGTTCATCTTAAGCGACAGCATTCTGGAATTGGCACCGCTTCTCCACAACGGCATTCGGGGCGCTGATCATGCGGCGAGCATCGAACAGGCGGAGAACCGCGGATACTCGGCCGATCGCGAGCGCCTGGATATTCGCGTCGGATCGCGCATCTACGATATGGAGCGTTCCTTGATCGAGGCCACCCTGGATTATTTCAAGGGCAACAAACGCCGGGCCGCCGATGCGCTGGGCTGCAGCCTCAAGACGCTGTATAACAAGCTCAACGGATATTCACAAAGTCAGGAATGCGCGAACTCTTGAGTTACGCGCATCGAAGGGAGAACCTAACGTGTCAAGAGTTTTGATCGCGGACGATCATGCGGTGGTCCGAGCGGGATTCAAGCAATTTCTCGAAGCGGATCCCAGCATCAACGCCGTGGGCGAAGCCGCCAGCGGCAACGAAACCCTGGATGCCCTGCGCGAATCGGAATGGGATCTGGTGCTCCTCGATATTCATATGCCCGATCGCAGCGGCCTGGATATCCTGCGCCACATCCAGACGGGACATCCCAGCGTCCGGGTTCTCGTCATGAGCGGGCTGCCCGAGCAGCAGTATGCGGTGAACGTTCTGCGCGCAGGCGCGAGCGGCTATCTGTCGAAGGATAGCGCTCCGGAAGAACTGATGAAGGCGGTGCGCACGGTGTTGTCCGGACGGCGCTATGTCAGCGCCGCGCTCGCCGAAATTTTGGTGGCTGACTTGGACGGCGATCCCGACAAACCGCTGCACGCCCGGCTCTCCACCCGTGAATTCCAGATCTTCTGCAAGTTGGCGGCGGGCCGCGGCGTCTCGGACATCGCCAACGAACTCAGTTTGAGCGTGAAAACCGTCAGTACCTATCGAAGCCGAATACTCGAGAAAATGAGTTTCACCGCCAATGCCGACATTACATCCTATGCTCTGCGCAACGGACTCATCCAGTAAGTGAAGCATGAGAACGCAGCAACCCGCGGCAGGCTTGACCGGGACGACATGTTAATGGTTCGGTCGTTGCGGGTATTGCTGGTCGAAGACTCGAAAGTGTTGACCGAGCGGCTCACCGAAGCGATCCGGCAAATATCCGATGTCGAGTTGATCGGGACGGCGGACACGGAAGCGGCGGCGCTGGCGGCGGTCAAGCGCGACGCGGTCGACGTCATCATCCTGGACCTGCACCTGAAGCAGGGTACGGGTTTTGGCGTGATGCGCGCTCTGGCGACCACGCAACAAAAGCCGCGAATCATCGTGCTCACGAATTACGATCTGCCGGAATACAAAAATGCGGCGATTGCCCTGGGCGCAACGCATTTTTTGGACAAGGCCCGCGACTACGGGCGCCTGCCGGAAGTGCTTCACGAAATCTGTGAGGCGCATCTTTCGAAGCATTGATCGGCTCGCCCAGCGCTCGCGTCGAGGAGCGCTCTCGCCGATCAATATTTAAACAAGTCATCAACGCGAAATTCCCGCGTCGCCTTACTCTCTATACGCTGTCGTGCTCCGTCCCACATCGGCGTAATGTCTACCAGCCGTCCGGCAATATATACACGAATATCCTTTGACCGATCCTTTCGGTCGCGAAAACGCGCAGAACGCGCGCGCGGCGGCGCGTTTTCGTTTGGCACGCATGTTGCTCCTAGTTCTTCCACCGACATCATTGTTTTTGGGAGAGCAAACAGATGAATACAGGGTTATCCAATTTGGCCAAGGGCGCAAGCCTCTGCGCGATGATCGCGCTGAGCACCGCCGCCTACGCCGGCAATCCGATTCCAAACGAAAAAATTGCGGTGGCAAAGGCATCGCTACAGCGGGCCGAACAATCCGGTGCGCCGGAGTTTGCGCCGGTAGAAATGGCGGCGGCGCGCGACAAGTTGTCACGCGCGGAAAAAGCGGCCGCCGACCACAACAAACAGTCAGCCACGCAATTGGCCGAGCAGGCGGACGCGGATGCGCAACTGGCAGAGGCGACGGCGCAGCGGCAGAAGTCGCACAAAGCCGCCATGGAATTCGACGCCAGCATGCGGGCGCTGCGCCAAGAATCGCAGCGCAGCACCTCATCAAACTAAATTAAGAGGATGACAGTCATGAATGCAAGAATTCTCACAGGCATGGGTCTGGCGCTGGCCTTGGGCGCCTGCGCCACGATGCCGCAGCCAAATGCGGCGCTTGAAACCGCCCGCGTAGCCGTGCAGACGGCCGAAGCGGACCCGAACGTCAGCAAATATGCGCCGCTGGATTTGGACCGCGCGAGAAAGGATCTGAGCATCGCGGAAGACGCGTCGCTGCATCACCACGACGCCGACGTGGATCAACCCGCCTACCTGGCAACGCAAAATGCTCGGCTGGCGCAGGCGCATGCCGCCACCAAGGCGGATGATGCGCGGGTGGCGGCCGGACAGCTCGAACGCGATCAGATCATGCTCGCTGCGCGCACCCGGGAAGCGGAGAACGCCAAGCAGTCGGCCGCGAACGCCAGAGCATCGGCCGCGGACGCTAGGGCGGTCGCCGACGTGGCGCTGAATCAGCGCGATCAGGCAACCGAGGAAACGGCGCGGGTTCAGGCCGAACTCGACGCGTTGAAGGCGACGCCGACGCCGCGTGGAATGGTCATGACCTTGGGCGACGTGCTGTTCGATACGGGCCGGGCCGAGCTGAAATCCGGTGCAGGCCGCAAGATCGACCAGCTGGCGCAGTTCCTGATGGAACATCCGGACCGTCGCGTACAAATCGAGGGATTCACCGACAGTGTGGGCAGCGACTCGTACAACGAAGAGTTGTCGCAGCGCCGCGCGGATGCCGTCAAAGCCGCGTTGATCAACCGGGGTGTTGCGCCGTCACGGATCGCCACCGAGGGTTACGGTAAGGCGTACCCCGTTGCCAACAACAATGATTCCGGCGGCCGGCAATTGAACCGGCGCGTGGAGGTGGTGATCGGAGGCAACAACGGCACGGCGATCGCGCCGCGTTCCGGCTCCTAAAGATTCATCGGCTTCTAAGGTTTAATTTTTCTCAGAGCTGAAATGGAGGCGAGCGCAAGCTCGCCTCCCGGGGTCTCAGGTATCAGCATTCTCGCCAAGGGAATCCTGGCCGTGACGACGGTTCCGCCGGTGGTGGGAGTGCTGACATCCCAATCCCCGCCCAGTCCGGCGATGCGATGGCGCATCGAGGCCAAGCCGTGTGAGGTGCTGATGCCGATGCGGGCGCTCGGAATGCCTTTGCCGTCATCCGAAATGCGCAGTGTAAAAGTATCTCCCACGATGAAAAGAGCGAGGTCAGCGGACTTCGCCTCGGCGTGCTTCAAGATGTTGGTCAGTGCTTCCTGCGCGATGCGAAATACGCCGATGGCGGCGTCGGGACTGATCTTCATCTCGATTTCCGGAATGGTTTCAGTGCAGCGCAAGCCGGTACGGCGGCAGGTTTCTTTGAATTGCCATCGAAGCGCCGTAAACAGGCCCATATTGTCGAGCAGGGTGGGGCGCAGCTCCTCGACCACGCGTCGCTTGAGGTCGACGCCGGCGCTCAAAGAATCGTGAATGCGCTTGAAGCGCTGTTCAATGGCCGGATCCGAGGTAGGCAAGCGCTGTTGCAGCCACGAGAGGTCCATCCGGGCCGCCACCAAGAGCCCGCCCAGTTCATCGTGAAGCTCGCGCGACAGCGCTGATTTTTCCTGCTCCGACACGCCTTGCAAATGCGTCGACAGCGCCGTCAATTCCCGGGTTCGCGCGCTCACTTGCGCCTCGAGATCCAGTTTTTGATTGCGCAGGCTGGCGGCCTGGCGCGCGCGGCGGCGCATATCGCCGTAGACCAGCCATACCGCCAACAAAACCAGGCCAATGTTGAGAATCGCGCCCGCGGCGGACACCCATCGCGAAAGTTGAAAGTCTTTCTGCCATACGGCGTTGGCCGCCGCCGCCTCGGCCGCCGCTTCTTTGCGCATGGTGCCGATGATGGCGGCGATGGCATCCATCGTGCCCTTGCCGGCATCGGTCCCGACGTTGACGGCTGCGGTCGTGCCGCGCTTTTTGGACAGCGCTATGCCGTCTTCGAGCTCGCCGAGTTCCTTGCCGGTCAAGACTCGCAGCTGGTGAAACTCGCTGCTGCTGTCGTCGCCGCCGTAGGCGTTGTGCAGCCGGTCAAGGGAACCCCTGACCTTGCTGACCGCCGCGGCGTAGGGCGTCAAGTAAGTCCCCTCTCCGGTGAGCAGGTAGCCGCGCTGCGCCGATTCTGCATCTGTCATGAGGCCGGCAAACTGGCTGAGGGCCTGTTCCCGGAGCTGCGAGCGGTGCAAGCGCTCATTGGCCATGTTGAGCCGCGACTGCCCCGCGGCGGCAAGAAAAAAAAGGCCGACGAGGAAGCCAACGAGGAGAATCGGCGGCAGGGCTATGTACCACCGCCCGATTCCGCCCAGTTCCTCGCCCAGGATTTTCATGTAAAGTTGCCCGCGTTGACAGCCCTAAGTCTAACATGTGAGGCTATTCCTACAGTCAGGCCCGGGACGAACCGATGGCTCCGCTGTGCGGCGCCCCGCATAGTGCCAGCACTACGTAACGGCGGCCGCTGGCCAATGCACACAGGAGAATATTATGGAGGCGAATTTTGACAACACGGCTGACCAGGCTCGCGCCACTGGCCGTCGTGTGAAGAATGATCTGAGCGACGGTATTCACGACATCAAAACGGCCGCTTCCGGCGAAATCAAAAATCTCATCTCGGATGTCGAAGACCTCATGGCGCGCATCGCGGATTTGAAGGACGCCGATGTGGTTCGAGTACGCGGCAAAGTACAGCGCGCAGTGGAAGCCACGAAGCAAAGTCTTTCGGACAGTGCTGACTCTATCCGACGGCGGGCACAGGACGTTGCGAGTACGGCGGATGATTATGTCCGTGAAAGTCCCTGGCAAGCCATCGGCATCGCAGCGCTGGTCGGAGCCGTGGTGGGCATTTTAGCGACGCGCCGCTCCTAAGATTCAAGGCGCTACAGTGCGAGGGTTATGGTCACTACCCAAAGCCGCCCCTGCGCTGATGCGCCATATCGGCGCCTACGTTGAGCTGGTCGGGTTGGATCTGGCGCGGGCGCACCGGGAGATCACGGCGCAGGTGATGGCATCGGCCATCGCAGCGGTTTGCGCGCTGTTTGCGGTGTTCATGACCTGTCTGGCTGTGGTCGCCTATACCTGGGACACCTCCTATCGGGTAGCCGCCATCGCATGGATGGGCGGCGGCTTTTTAGTGGTCGCCATCGTGGCGTTGATTTACCGCTCCAGCTTAGGCAGAAGCCGCTCAACGCTATTCAACGACGTAAAGCGTGAGTGGCAGGAAGATCGCGTCATTCTCGAACGCCTTTTATCGGCGGACGAGGATTGATCATGGTGGATCGCGATGCCAATGCCAGAAGCCTGATACACACCAAGCTTGCTCAGTCCCGTGAAGAGCTGCGCTCCATCCTCGATCCGCCGCCGGGCGAATATGGCAGCGATGAAATGCCCGGCAACGGCCAGGCGGGATTTCCGCGCAGCCGTACCATGCAGATGCTGCTGAGCAGCCGCGGCTTGGGAACGCTGGGAGCTTTGGCCGGCGGTCTGCTGATTGCGCGCCCGGCGCTGGCGCTGCGATTGCTGCGGTTCGTCCCGGCCAGCGCGGTGGCCAAAATGTTCATGGCCAAGGCGGTCAGCATGCTCAAGGCGAAATCCGCAGACCGCTTCTAGCCCAGCGTGATCTCGCCGTAGTGATAACGGCCGTCGTCCACCAATTTGATCTCGCAGGGCGCGCCGCCTAAATTCTTGCCGTCGAGCAACGCTTGAACGACCCCTCGACTGACGCCGCGGGGATTTTTCACGGTGATGCGATAGCGCGATGATCCAAACTTGTAAGTAAATTCGAAGCCCGCCCATGCACGCGGGATGCAGGGATCGACGTTGAGCGTCCCGCCGCGCAAGTGGATGCCCAATATGCCTTCCACTGCCGTGCGGTACATCCAGGCCGCCGAGCCTGTGTACCAAGTCCAGCCGCCGCGGCCGACGTGCTGTGGCGCGGAATAGACGTCGGCGCACACCACATAGGGCTCCACCTTGTAGCGGTGGATGCCGGCGCGCGTGCTGGCGTGATTGATCGGATTCAAAAGCGAGAACAGTTCGCCCGCCCTGTCGCCGTCACCGAGAAGCGCAAACGCCAGCGTCGACCACATGGCTGCGTGAGTGTACTGGCCGCCGTTCTCGCGAAGCCCCGGAGGGTATGCCTTGATATAGCCGGGGTCGTGCGAGGTGTGATCGAACGGGGGGGCGAACAACTTCACGAGTCCATCGCTGCGGCTGACCAGCTGCGTGTTGACGGCGGCCATGGCGCGAAGCGCGCGGCTGCGTTCCGCGGCGCCCGATATAACCGCCCAGGATTGCGCGATGGAATCGATCCTGCATTCATCGCTCGATACCGAGCCTAAAACGGTGCCGTCGTCGTAGTAGCCGCGCCGATACCAGTCGCCGTCCCAGGCTTCGCGCTCGATGGCCTGCTGCAGCGCGAATGCGTGCTTGCGCCAGTTCGCCGCCTTGTCGGCCGCGCCGCGTGCCTCCGCGATGGGCGCAAATCGCGTCAATGCAGCGTGCAGGAACCAGGCGAGCCACACGCTTTCGCCGGTACCTAATATGCCGACACGGTTCATGCCGTCATTCCAGTCACCGGTACCGAACAGCGGCAGTCCGTGCGCACCAATACTCAAGCTCGAATCAAGCGCGCGGACGCAATGTTCGTACAGCGCCGCCGGCGCGGCGGGTGGCGGAGCCGAGAAACTCTCCAGCTCTTGCGGGGGCAGGGGGCCGCCGCCCAAGAAAGGCACTTGCTCTTCCAGCACGGCAGTATCGCCGGTGACATCAAGATAGTGCGCCACGACGAAGGGAAGCCAAATTCGGCTATCCGACACCCGATTCCTTAGCCCCTTGCCGGAGGTGGGCAGCCACCAATGCTGCACGTCGCCTTCCGTGAACTGGCGAGCCGCGGCCCTCAAAATGTGCTCGCGGGTGATGGCCGGCGCGGACACGCACAGCGCCATCACGTCTTGAAGCTGATCGCGATACCCGTAGGCGCCGCTTGATTGATAAAACGCGGTGCGTCCCCACACGCGGCAGGCAAGCGTCTGATACAACAGCCAGCCATTCGCCAGGATGTCCATGGACCGATCAGGCGTCTTGACTTGAATGACGTCGAGGGTGCGATCCCAAAAATCCCTCACTGCCTTCAGCGCGCCGTCGAGATCCGTCCCGCGGTAGCGCTCGATCAGAGCGACTGCTTCTGCGGCCGAACTCTCCTCGCCCAGGAGCAGCGTGAGTTCCACGGCCTCGCCCGGATTCAGCGCGAGCTTCGTTTGCATCGCACCGCAGGGATCGAGGCCCCCGCCGACTCGATTGGTCAGGCCTTGCGGCCCCAGAAGTGCCGCAGGCTCGGCGAGGGAGCCATGGCGCCCGATGAACTCCGTGCGGTCGGCCGTGCAGCTCTGCTGCCGCCCCGCCATGTCCATGAATGCGACTCGCGACTGGAAATCCGCCGTCCAGGGATTGCGCGCCAGTAGCACGCGTGTCTTCGGGTCGACCGCGGTAATGATGAAGGGCGCAGCGCGGTTGTTCTGATTTCCCAGCACCCAGTCCAAGTAATGAGTGACCGACAGTTGCCGAGGTTGATCCGAGGCATTGCGGATTCTCAGCCGCGAAATCTTGATTGGATCTTCGAGCGGCACGAATTGCGTCAGCGTCAGCGCAATGCCGTGGGAAGTGTGCTCAGTACTCGAGTAGCCGAACCCATGGCGGACGACGTACATGGACGAACGCTCGCGAATGGGCAACAGTGCCGCACTCCAAAGATCTCCGGAGTTCTCGTCGCGAATGTAAATCGCCTCCGCAGGCGTATCGCTCACCGGGTCATTGGACCACGGGGTGATTTGGTTCTGCTGCGCGTTCAGCGACCAGGTGCTGCCTGAGCCGTCCGCGGACACCAGACATCCGAATTGCGGGTTGGAGATGACGTTGATCCAGGGTGCCGGCGTCCATTGGCCGTCATCGAGCACCACCACGTATTCGCGCGCTCCGGCATCAAAACCGCCAAGGCCATTGAAATACTCCAGCGCGGGTACGCGCTGCGGCACATGGGTGCGCAGCTCCTCGGCGCGGTGCTCGCGGCGCAGTCGTGCGGCCGGCTCCCGCTCGTGAGGCCGGGCGAGCTGCTCGCTCAACGGTCCGCGCGCGCCGTGGAATACCGCACGCGCTGCGATCTCAAGAAAATCGCGATGGTCACTCTTCATGGCATCGGCCCGCAAGGTAATGACTGCCCCGCGGCCTTTGAGGCTCTCAGCACGCGCCTCTTGGAAACTCTTGACGGCTGCATCCAGCGCCGTTTGCACTGTCCCAACGGCGGCGGACCCCGCGGCGTTCAAAATCAGGAGATCGACCGCCAAGTATTTTGAGTGCCAATACGCCTGTGCGCGCAACAGCTGCCGGACGATGGGGATTTCGGCGTCGGCCGTGAGCACCACCAGCACGATCGGCAGATCGCCTGACACGCCGTGAGACCACAAGGCCGGCTGGCCCAGCTGGTTGCCGTCGAGCAATTCACGCGATGCGCGCAGCGACGCATCGGAATACAGCACCCGCCCGGCGATCTCTTGAAACAACGTCGCATCGTCGAGGTTGACGCCCAAATCGCGAGTCTGCACCTGAGACTTGGCCCACGACAGCGTTTTTGCGCGCTGAAACTTAGGCTCGCTGCCGAGTTTGTCGACCAAGCTCAACGCCTGTGCGCGGTTCGCGCCGATGCCGGTCCAAAAGGCGACATGAACGGTCTCGCCCGGATCGATGCGCACCCGGCGCCGCAGCGCCATCACCGGATCGAGCACCGTGCCCGCCGTGTTGGACAGGGGCCTGGCCTCCATGATGGCCACGGCATTGCGAACGTCATGTCCCCGGCCGATGAAGCGCGCCCGATCCGACTCGAACTGCAGACTGCCGATGGCTGCGCCTTCCAAGGAACTGAAATGCACCATCCAAAGTGGAACTTGTCCGGGATCGCGCGGCCGTCGCGTCGCCAGCAGGGCGCCCCGTTCCGGGGCGAACTCGGTCTGCACGAACATTTTGGAAAATGCCGGATGCGCGGAATCCGGCGCGGGCTGGCTCAAGACCACCTCGGCATACGAGGTCAGTTCGATTTCCCGTACGCCCCTGCCTTCGTTGGTCAGCGACAGGTGCCGTACTTCGGCGTCCTCTTCGCTCGACACCAGAATCTCCATGACGGTGCGGATCGGTCCATCTTTGCGGCTGATCTGCACGCGATCCTCGAAGAAGGCCACGTCGTAATTTTCCGATTCGCGTCCGATGGGCTGATATCCGGCGGACCATACGTGGCCGTTGAACACGTCGCGCAAAAATATGTAGTAGCCCCAAGGATCGCAGGTGGGGTCTTCCCGCCAGCGGGTGAGGGCAATGTCGCGCCACCGGCTGTATCCGGATCCGGCCGCCGTCAACATCACCGAATAGTTGCCGTTCGACAACAGGTGAGTACGCGGCGTCGCGTGGTACGGGGAGTTAAAGCGGCGTGATGGGTCTACCGGCATCGGAATGGGTCTACCGGCATGGAGAGGGCTGCGGCCGAGTACGTCGCGCTCGATGTCGCGCGGGGTAGGGTGCTAATTCCAACTGACGCAAAATGTGCGCTCAGAGGGCTTGGCAGAGATTACTTTAGCCCCGGATTCTCGCGTTGATGTACTCGACGCAGCGGGGATAGAGTGACGAAAATTCCGGCGCCGCGTGATCAGTGCATTGACGCAAGATAACGTAATCCTATGCCTACGCGGGACCATCATGGATTCAATTTCCAGATCGCGAGATTGATGGCGGCTGCGAAACTCACCCAGAGAAAATACGGCACCAAGGTGAGGGCTGCGGCGACGCGTACGCGGACGAATTCACGGATCGTCCAGCCGATGGCCAGCCATAAGGCCACGATGTCGAACAAACCTGCATCGACATTTTTCAAGCCGAAAAACAGCGGCGCCCACAGGGCATTGAGCAACAGCTGGACCGTATAAGCAGCGATCGCCGCGCTGCGGCCGCGATGATAGCGTTCGCGCCAAACGAGCCATGCGCCAATGCCCATCAATACATACAGAACCGTCCACACGGGCGCAAACCAAGTTTGCGGCGGCAGCCACTCGGGCTTGGCCAGCGCGGCGTACCAATGCGTTGCCGATGCCGACACACCGGGGGCAAACACGGCGCCCAGCGCACCCACGCCAAGAGCCACCGCCACGAACAGCGTGAGCACCGGCAAGTTGGGGCGGGAATTGCGCCCGCGATAGCTGGTGGAACTCTCTATTGGAATTCTCATGCGATTCGTGGCCTTACGGACCTCATTCTTACGAACAAAAGGATGGCGGCGATCATCTGCAGCCCCCCAAACCAGCGATATTGCGTGGTTTGGACCAGCCAAATCAACCCGGATAGCCACAGCACGCCTGCAGCGATTGCGGTATCGCGCCGCGCGGCCGCGAAGCGGATCTCGGAACGCAATGCCGCCATCCTGACATCGACGGCGGGCGCGGTGCCCTCTGCAGCCTCCCGCACGGCGGTCTGCAAGATCTGCGGTACCTGACGCAGGGTCATCAAGGCATCGGGTAAATGGGCGCGAATTTCCTTGAGGATGGTGCTCGGACGCGTGCGCTCGCGCATCCACTCGCTTAAGACCGGCTGCGCGGTCTTCCATAGGTCGAGTTCGGGATACAACTGCCTGCCCAATCCTTCGATATTGAACAAGGTCTTTTGCAGCAGGATGAGCTGCGGTTGAACCTGCATGTCGAAGCGGCGCGCGGTTTCGAACAGCCGCAAAAGCACTTGTGCGAAAGAGATTTCCTTCAGCGGCTTGTTGTAAATGGGCTCGCAGACGGTGCGCACCGCCGACTCGAGTTCATCCACCCGGGTACCCTTGGGCACCCAACCGCTCTCGATGTGCAGCTGCGCAATTCGGCCGTAGTCGCGGTTGAAAAAAGCCATGAAGTTTTCGGCCAGGTAGTGCTGATCCCGCGGCTGCAAGGTGCCGACGATTCCGAAATCGACCGCCGCGTAGCGCGGATTCTTAGGGTCATCGATCTGAACGAAAATATTGCCGGGGTGCATGTCGGCATGGAAAAAATTGTGGCGGAACACCTGTGTGAAGAATATCTCGACGCCGTTCTCGGCCAGCTTTGGGATGTCGGTGCCGCGCGCGCGCAATTCCTCGATCTGGCTGACGATGACGCCGTGAATGCGCTCCATCACCATGACGTTGTGGCGGCAATAGTCCCAGTGGATCTGCGGCACGTACAGGAGCGGTGAGCCGGAAAAATTGCGTTTCAGCTGCGCTGCGTTGCCGGCCTCACGCATAAGGTCCAATTCGTCGGTCACGGTCTTGCGATATTCGTGCACCACTTCGATCGGCCTGACCGGCCGGGCCTCGAGCCAATACTCATCGGCCAGCTCGGCGAGCGCGTCGAGTACTTCGAGGTCAAGATCGATGACCTCGCGCATGCCCGGACGCAGTACTTTGACCACGACCTCTTCGCCGCTCTTCAAGGTGGCCGCATGCACCTGCGCGATGGATGCCGCGGCGAGCGGGGTCGCTTCGAAGCTGCCGAATATCTCGCCGAGCGGCTTGCCGAAAGTCCTTTCGACCATCGCGATGGCGATGTCGCCGGAAAACGGCGCTACGCTGTCCTGCAGTTTCGCCAATTGATCGGCAACATCGACGGGCAGCAAATCGCGGCGCGTCGAGAGCGCTTGGCCGAATTTCACGAATATGGGGCCCAACTCCTCGAGAGCCAGGCGCAATCGCTCACCGCGCGAGCCGCCGACACGGCGTTGAAACCAAGTCCATGGCGAGAAAAAATACAGATAACGCAGCGGCCGGTACATGTGCGTCGCGCGCACGAATTCGTCCAGCCGGTGCCGGACCAGCGCTCGCTGTATTCGCAACAGCCGTGCCAGCACTCGCAGGCGCATCAGGGCACGCCCTTTACGCGGTGCTCCATTCCCTTGAGCCGTGCTTCCAGCCGGTCGACGCCTTCGCGCAGCCCATCGACACCGCGCAGGAATTCTTCCATTTCGGTTTTGGTGACTAAGTCGCGGCCTTCCTCTTGCAGATATTCGGCGATGTTCTCGCCGGTGGTGCGCCGGGCGCGGCGCGCCCAAGTTCTCACGCTCTTCGCCAATTGGGACAGATGCCGCGCCGGCAAATCGCCCACCCAACGCGATAGTTCTTCCTCCAAGTCCGGGCGTGCGGCGGTGAACAGCTCGCGATACAGGTTGGCAATTTCGGCATCGCCGCGAATCTGCACCGAGGATCGGGCCTGCGCGGAAGATGCATCTGCCTTAAGCATTTGCAGCAGCGCCGGCGCGGATCCGGAAATGACGGCATCCGCCGGCGTATCGTCTCCGCCGAGCAATGCAAGCCGGCCGCCGAAGCACACCGCGCGCACCCGGGTGATGCCATCGACGTCGACCTGCAGGCTGGTTCCTTCGAGGCGCTTGGCGAGGGCCGCGGCCGTGGTCGATGCCGTGATGTTTCGATTGAACGCGGCTTCGGCCGATGCCAACCAGGCGGGAGTCGCGGGCATCAGATCTTGTAGCCGCGATGTACGGCCACGATGCCGCCGCTCAAGTTGTGATAGCGCGCCTGTGCGAACCCTGCGTGCCGCAACATATCGAGCAAGGCTTCTTGATCGGGATGCATGCGGATGGATTCCGCCAGATAGCGGTAGCTATCCGCGTCGTGCGCGACCAGGCGTCCGAGGAGCGGCAATACCTTGAAGGAATACGCGTCGTAAAGCGGCTTCAAACCAGGGAGCACCGGCGTCGAAAATTCCAGGATCAACAATTGGCCGCCGGGTTTGAGCACACGGTGCATGGATTTCAGCGCCGCCGCTTTGTCGGTGACATTGCGCAGACCGAAGCCGATGGTCACGCAGTGGAAGGCGTCGTCTTCGAAGGGCAGCCTCTCGGCATCGGCGACGATGCACTCGACGTTGCCCACGTGGCCCGCATCGAGGAGGCGGTCGCGGCCGACCTCCAGCATCGCCGGATTCACATCCGACAGCACCACCCGTCCCGCCTTACCGACTTGCTTGAGCAATCCGGCGGCAAGGTCGCCGGTGCCTCCGGCAACGTCCAAGGCGCACTGCCCGGGACGCAAGCCCGTCAACGACAGGGTGAAGTGCTTCCACAGCCGATGCGTGCCGAGCGACATCAGGTCGTTCATGACATCGTACTTGCCGGCCACCGATGCAAAAACCGAACGCACGCGCGCCGCCTTGTCGGCCGCTGCCACCTGTTCAAAGCCAAAATCCACCGTGCGATCGGAGTCAGCCATGGGTTCCCCTCATCTTAAGGGGGCATTGTAGCCGACTGGCGCGTCACGCTCGCGGCCTCGGGAATACTCAGGCAGGCTCAGATCAAGCTTTCTGGCGTTCCGCGCAGCGCTCCAAATAGCGGGCCCAATTCGCCTCCCGCTCCTTGCCCAGCTGGTACAGGACGCCCCATGAATATAGGCCCGTATTGTGGCCATCGTCGAAGAACAGGCGCAGGGCATAATTCCCCACCGGTTCGACGTTGCTGATTCCCACGTGTTGCTTACCGAGCTGCAGCACGCCTTCGCCGCCGCCATGGCCCTTTACCTCCGCAGAGGGAGAAAAAACCCGCAAGTACTCGAAGGGCAGCTCGAAATGAGAGCCATCGTCAAAGTGCACCTCGAGCAGCCGCGATGCCGTCCGCAGCTTGATGTCGGTGGGCTGCGGCGCACTCACAGGATGTACCGGGATAAATCCTGATCCTTCACCAGCTCGCCCAAATTGCCCTCGACGTACTCGCGGTCGATCAGCACGCTCAAGCCGTTGCGATCCGCGGCATCGAAGGACACGCTCTCGAGAAGGCGCTCCATCACGGTATGCAGCCGGCGAGCGCCGATATTCTCGGTCCGCTCGTTGACTTCGAAAGCGACTTCGGCGAGCCGCTGCACCCCGGAGTCGGCAAAATCCAGCGTCACTCCCTCGGTCGCCATCAGCGCCTTGTACTGGCGGCACAATGACGCATCCGGCTCGGTCAGGATGCGCACGAAATCCCCAACCACCAACGGCTCGAGTTCAACCCTGATGGGCAGCCGGCCCTGCAATTCAGGGATAAGGTCCGAAGGCTTCGACATGTGAAATGCGCCGGACGCGATGAACAGAACATGATCGGTCTTCACCGTGCCGTACTTGGTGTTCACCGTGCAGCCTTCTACCAAGGGCAACAGGTCGCGCTGCACGCCTTCGCGCGACACGTCCGCACCCATGGTTTCCTGGCGCCGCGCAATCTTGTCGATTTCGTCGATGAACACGATGCCGTTTTGCTCGGCATTCTCGACGGCACGCAGCTTCAATTCTTCTTCATTGATCATCTTGGCGGCTTCCTCATCGACAATAAGCTTCAGCCCCTCCTTGATCTTGAGTTTGCGCTGACGCGTGCGCCCGCCCCCCAGATTCTGGAACATTCCCTGCAATTGCTGGGTCATTTCCTCCATGCCCGGCGGCGCCATGATCTCTACTCCGACCGGCAGGGCTCGGACTTCGATTTCGATCTCGCGATCGTCCAGCTGGCCCTCGCGCAGCATTTTGCGAAAGCGTTGCCGGGTATCGTTGTCTTTCACGCCCGCATCACCCGTAAATCCCGCCTGTCCGCGCGGCAACAAAATGTCCAGAACGCGCTCCTCTGCGCTGTCCGCGGCGCGGTGGCGCACCTTGGCCATTTCCTCCTCGCGGGTCATTTTGACGGAGATATCGACCAGATCGCGGACGATCGAGTCCACTTCGCGCCCAACATAGCCCACTTCCGTGAACTTTGTGGCCTCGACCTTGATGAACGGCGCCTTGGCGAGCCGTGCCAACCGCCGCGCGATCTCGGTTTTGCCGACGCCGGTGGGGCCGATCATGAGGATGTTTTTCGGTGTGATTTCCGGGCGTAACGATTCGGCGACTTGGCAACGCCGCCACCGATTGCGCAACGCAATCGCCACCGCGCGCTTCGCGGCCTTTTGGCCGACGATGTGCTTGTCGAGTTCCTCGACGATTTCCCGGGGAGTCATCTGCGACATGAGCTAGAGTTCCTCGATCGTCAGATTGCGGTTCGTGTAGATGCAGATGTCCGCCGCGATGTTCAGCGAGCGTTCGACGATGTCGCGCGCCGCAAGATCGCTTTGCATGAAAGCCAGCGCCGCGGCTTGCGCAAAGCCGCCGCCGGAACCAATGGCGATCAAATCATGCTCCGGCTCGATCACATCGCCGGTACCCGAGATGACATAAGTGCTGTCGGTGTCCGCCACGCAGAGGAGGGCTTCCAGGCGCCGCAAGCTGCGGTCAGTACGCCAATCCTTGGCCAGTTCTATGGCCGCGCGGGTAAGGTTGCCGAATTTCTCCAGCTTGCCCTCGAAGCGCTCGAACAAGGTAAATGCGTCCGCCGTGCCGCCGGCAAATCCGGCCAGCACCTTGCCGCCGTACAGGCGGCGTACTTTGCGGGCGTTGGACTTCATCACGCTTTGTCCCAACGTGACTTGGCCATCGCCGCCGACCGCAACGCGGCCGTTCCGGCGCACCGCCAAAATGGTGGTGCCATAAATTCGATCAGGATCATGATTCATAGGAATCTTCGTACGGTGGGGCCGTTCACAGCCCTTTCAAGCCGTGCGCGGTCGCCGCCGGGCGCGCGGATGGGCGGCGTCGTAGACGCTGGCCAGATGCTGAAAATCCAAATGCGTGTACACCTGGGTCGTGCTGATGTCGGCGTGGCCCAGCAATTCCTGCACGCCGCGCAGGTCTCCGCTGGATTCCAGCAGATGAGTCGCAAAGGAATGGCGAAACATATGCGGGTGCACGTGCATCGACAGGCCCTGGCGGCGGGCCCAACCGCCCACCCGCAGTTGCACCGCCCGCACCGACAGAGGCCGCCCGGTCTTTCCGACAAACATCGCACCGGTGGACTGCGCAGCCCCTCCGGGCTTCTTCAGGGTCCACGCGGTGCGTTCTGCCAGCCACTTCTTCAAAGCGTCGATGGCGTGGCGGCCGATGGGAACGATTCGTGTCTTATGCCCTTTGCCGAGCACCCGCACAGTTCGATCTTCAAGATCCACCGCCGACACATCGAGTCCCACCAGTTCGCCCAGTCTCAGGCCCGATGAATAGAACAGTTCCATCATGGCCTTGTCGCGCGCGGAGAGGGCGTCGTCCACCCGAAAATCCAGCAGGCGGCCCATTTGATCGGCGTCCAACGTCGCCGGCAAGCGCTTCTTGGTTTTCGGCGCACGCACTTCGAGCGCAGGATTGTTCTTAGCTTGGCCTTCGCGCATCAGGTATTCGTAAAATGAACGCGCCGCCGACAGACGCCGCTGGATGCTGCGCGGTGCGATGCCGCCGGCGTGCTCGGCGGCCGCAAAGGCGCGGACTTGAAAATTATTGAGAGCGCTCCAGCGCCGCACATCGCGGCGCGTGCAAAACGCCGTCAGGGTGAGGAGATCATGCCGATAGGCCGCCAACGTGTGGCTGCTCATGCGCCGCTCGAACTTCAGATGCGCCAGAAATCGCTCGATCCACTCGCGCTCAGAGGGCTGCATCTTCGGTTTAAGCCTTCAGCGCATTAAGGCGTAGGTCACGAGTTCGCCGATGCGCAGCAAAAATTCGGTGCTCATGCCCGGATGGAAGCGCTCCGCATCGCTGGCACCGATGGCCAAAATGCCGAGAGCGCCTTTCTGGCCCAGCGGCGTGAGCGCCACCGAACCGATCGCGACCGAATCCTTCCCGAACAGGTAGTCGCGCTGTGCATCGCGAACCTGGCCGCAGCGCGGCTTTCCAGAGGTCAACAAGGATTCAAAAGTCCTCATGTCCTCGTCAACCGGATTGGCAATGCGCAAAAATCGACCCTGGTCCGGCGCCAGCGCACGTGCTTCCTCGATGAACAGCACCAGGACCGAATTCATCGCGTCAAAATCCTCCCGCAGCGAGGTCTCAATGGCGCTGATGGATTCCGCCAAGGAACGCGCGCGAATCAAACGCTGGCTCAAGCGGTGAATGCGGTCCGCCAGTATGTCGTTGGCTCGCGCCACATCGACCAGTTCCTTGAGCTTGCGCTCGAGCGACTGATTGCGCTCGCGCAGCACCTCGACTTGGCGTTCCACCAAGCTCACGGTGGCCGCGGCGTCGCGCACATGCGGCAGCCGCAGCTTGGTCAGCAGCTGCGAGTTGCGTTCGAAGAAATCCGGAAAGTTTTGTAAATAGTCCGCGACACTGTTGTCATTGAGAACATCCTGCTTGATCCCGCGCGCGTGACTCGTCGTCATTGTATGGCTCCCGTGAATCGCGTTAAATCGATAGAACCTGTGAAAACCGTGGTCGCAGGTCCGGTCAACCACAAATGCCGGCCCGGACCCTCCCAAGAAACCATCGCAGTGCCGCCCGGCAAATCCACCCGCACTTGACCGTCCAGCAACCCTAGCCGCCGGCCGGCGGCCACGGCTGCGCACGCACCGGTGCCGCAGGCCAGTGTTTCACCCGCTCCTCGTTCGAACACGCGCAGCAAAATATGGTTGCGGCCAGCGATCTGCATGAAGCCCACGTTGGTGCGGTTCGGAAAGCGCGAGTGCCGTTCGATACTAGGCCCAAACTGCTCGACCGGGGCGGATTTCACGTCGGGCACCTGCAGCACCACGTGAGGGTTGCCCATGGAGAGCGCGCTCATTTCGACGTCCTTGCCCGCGACGCGCAACGAAAAGCTCAACGGCTCGGCGAACACCGGCATGCCCATGTCCACCGACACCAGCCCGTCATCCCGGATGCGGGCGCGTACCTTGCCGCCGAGGCTGCCCATGATGAGATCGCGGCCCAACTCCGGCGCACGCGCATACATCAGCGCCGCGACACAGCGCGCGCCATTGCCGCACTGTTCGACCTCGATACCGTCGGCATTGAACACTCGATAGAACACTCGGCTCGCGGCATCGCGCGGCGTCTCCAGCATCAGCGCCTGATCGAAGCCGACACCCGTGTGGCGATCGGCCAGGGCGCGAAGCGTCCGTTCATCAAGGTGAGTGTCGGCGGCGAGGGCGGCGGCGTCGAATACCAGGAAATCGTTGCCGAGGCCTTGCATCTTCAGGAACTCGATGCGCATACCGAGAAGCATAGCCGATGCGGCAGATTTCCGCTCGGGGGTTGCGCAATGCTCGCTGAAAGCTCTACCTTACCGACACAACAAAGCCGGGGGATTATGCGCCACGTAATGGTATTGAACGCGAAGGGCGGATGCGGCAAAAGCACGCTCAGCACGAACATCGCCGTGTTCTTCGCCCGCGACGGGCACAACGTCTGCATCGCGGACTATGACCCGCAACGTTCCAGTCTCGATTGGCTCGCCATGCGGCCGGCGGATTTGCCCGCGATCAGCGGAGCGGCCGCGTTCGATGACGGATTGCGCAGTGTGCCGCGTAATACCGATGTTCTGGTGATCGATGCACCGGCGCGCGTTCACGGCACCGAGCTCAACGAACTGGTGCGGCGCGCCGAAACCATCATCGTGCCGGTGCTGCCCTCGAGCATCGACATGAAGGCGTGCGGACACTTCATGGCTGAATTGCTCGAAATCGGCAAGGTGTCGCGCAAGCAGGCACGTCTTGCCGTCCTCGCCAATCGCGTGCGCGAACACACGCTGGTGTATGAGGAATTGGATCAGTACTTGAGCAAGCTCAAAGTTCCTTACCTCGGCCATTTACGCGAGGCGCAAAACTATGTGCGCGCGTATTCGAGGGGCATGGGTGTCTTGGAATTGCCCGAATATCTCGCGTGGTCCGATTGGAAACAATGGGAGCCCATTACCGAGTGGCTCGACAGCAAGCGCAGCCAGCCCGCAGCCTAGGGCTCCTACGCTCACGCGACCGCGTGAAACGCCGTGCTCATCAGCTTATTCAATTCCGGCGGCAGTTTTAACGCTTCGGCCGATCAGCCGCTGCTCGATGCGGCACGGGTCGCAGGGCTGAATTTGCCGCACAGCTGCAAAGGCGGCAATTGCGGCGCCTGCAAGGCGCGGCTGCTGCGCGGCGAAATTCATTATCCCCATGGAGCGCCGCTCGGTATCTCCGATACCGAGATCGCCGAGGGCATGATTCTGCTGTGCCAAGCCCGCGCCCGCAGTGACCTTACCCTCGAGACTTTCCAGATTCGAACGGCCGACATCGCCGTACAAAAACGCCTGCCCTGCCGCATCGAGCGCGCGGTCCCCTTGTCGCACGATGTCATGGGATTGTTCCTGCGGCTGCCCGTCGCTGAAGACTTCAGCTTCGCGCCCGGACAGTACATAGATATCCTGCTGCCCGGCGGACGGCGCCGCAGCTTTTCCATCGCGTCGCCGCCCCACGACGCCCGGCCCCTCGAGCTGCATGTGCGGCACGTCCCCGGTGGAGAATTCACGCACCGGTTGTTTCACGACGACATGCACAGTTCGCTGCTGACGATCGAGGGTCCGCTGGGGAAATTCGTCTACCGCCCGCACGACACCCACGCACCGCCCATGCTGCTGATCGGCGGGGGCACTGGAATTGCCCCGCTCCTGAGCATTCTGCGGCATCTCATCGAAAACGATATTGAACGAGACATGCGGCTCTATTGGGGAGTGCGCGGCGAACAAGATCTGTACGCGCATACGACGCTCGAAACCTTGAGCCGCCGCGCCGCTTCCTTGCGGTACGCGCCGGTATTATCGGAAGCCCGCCCGGAGTGGCGCGGACTCACCGGCTGGGTGCATGAAGCCGCCCTCAAGGGCATCGAAGATCTCGAATCCCATGAGGTGTACGCCGCCGGGCCGCCGGCGATGATAGAGGCGCTGCGGCGCGAATATGCTGCGCGCGGTGCCTCTTCGAGCCGTTTGTACTTCGATTCCTTCGACTACGCGCCCGACACGCTCGAGCGCCAGAGGATGAGCGCCGTCACCAAATCCTGATCTTCCGCCGACCGCGCTTGCAGCACTGGCGCCCGAAGACCAAGTTCGCGCAAGCCTGAGGCAATGCGCTCGCCCGGAACCAGCCAATGCACGCGTTCGAACTCGGTGCGCAACTCCGGTGTCGCCACCTTGAGCAAATTGCGCCCGACTTCGAGGCTGGTCGCGGTGACCACGTGCATTTCACCCGCCGCAAATCGCTCATGCACCACCGCCAGAGCGGCGGCGCTCGGGATCGCCGGCGCACGTTCATAGACATCGGCGCTGACCACCGTCGCGCCGCGACGTACCAGCTCTTGTTGGAGCAGTTGCCGACCATCGCCTCCCTTGATCATCAAGATGCGATGCCCTGCGACATGTTCCAACTTCGGGTGCATGAGCAGACCCTCAGTATCAAAGGATTCACCGGGTTGTATGGCCACGCGGTAGCCTGCCTGGTTCAGGGCACGCGCGGTTGCCGGGCCGATGGCAGCGAGCGTGAGGTCGCGTTTCTGATCGAGAAACGAGCCGCCGAATCGCACTGCATTGGCACTCGTAAAAATGATGACATCAAAACTCTCGAGAGCGCCGAGCCGCATCGCAAGAGCGCGCCTGTCTCCAAGCGGTTTGATATCCACTGCGGCTAAACGCAGGGTGCTCGCGCCCTGCGCTTCCAGCAGGCGGCATAGCGGCATCGCCTGTAATTCGGGTCTTGTGACCAGCACGCCGACTCCGGAGAGGGGCGAGGACACCGCTAACTCGCGCGCAGCCGCTCTAACAATGGCCCCGCACCTGCCGCCAACATGCGCTCGGCCAACTGCCGGCCAATCGCGGCCGGGTTCTTAGCGTCGCCCGTCGCAGAGTCGCGCAACAGACGCGAACCGTCCGGCTCGGCCACCAAGCCGCGAAGCGTGATCTGATCCGCGTCGAGTTCGGCGTAGGCGGCGATGGGCGATTGGCAACTTCCCCCCAAGCGCGCGGCGAAAGCGCGCTCGGCATTCATGACCTTGCGGGTCGCCTGATCCTCGAGGCCCTGCAGTAATCCGGCAGTTCGCGTATCGCTGCGCCGGCACTCGATGCCAATCACACCCTGGGTCACGGCCGGCAGACAGACCTGCGGATCGAGCCGCGCCGTGATGCGCGATTCCAGGCCCAATCGGACCAGACCCGCGCACGCCAGCACGATGGCATCCATGCCGCCCGCATCGAGCTTGCGAATTCGCGTATCCACGTTGCCGCGCAAGGATTCGATGCGCAGATCCGGGCGCAGGGCACGCAGCTGTGCCTGCCGGCGCAGGCTCGATGTACCCACGATCGCGCCCTGACTCAGGTCTTCGAGACGCGCGATGCCCGAAGTCGTCAGCAATGCATCCCGCGCATCCGCGCGCTTCAAAACCGCCCCGATGGTAAGCCCTGGGGGAAGATCGGCAGGCATGTCTTTCATCGAGTGCACGGCGATGTCGGCGCGCAGATCCTCGAGCGCCACCTCGAGTTCTTTGATGAACAGGCCTTTACCGCCGATGGCGGCCAATGTCCGGTCTTGGATGCGGTCGCCCTGCGTCAGCAGCGGCACCAGTTCTATTTCAAGCCCGGAATGAGCTTCGCGCAACAGCCCGGCCACATGTTCCGCCTGCCATAGCGCCAGCTGACTCTTGCGAGTGGCTATGCGTACGGTCAGGGTCACATCGACTCGGGCTTGGGGGGGAACAGCTTGGATTTCAGGCGATAGATCGCAGAGATGTCTTCGTCGCCGAACCCTTCAGCAATCAATTCTTCGTACTGATCGATGGTTGACTCGACCACCGGCAGCACGCCGCCGTGCTTGGCCGCCATCGCGCGGCAGATGCGTAAATCCTTGTCGTGCAGCCGCACGCGGAAACCCGCCGGAAAACTGTTGTTTGCCATGAACGGCGCGCGATTGACGAAGTACCAGCTCGAGCCCGCGCCCTTGCCCAAAACTTCGATCACTTTTTTCAGGTCGACACCTTCTTCGTGCGCAAAGGCCATCGCTTCGCCCACGGCTTGGATGATGCCGGCGCACATGATCTGGTTGGTGGCTTTGGTCGCCTGTCCCGAGCCGCTGCCGCCCATGTACGCCACGGCTTTGCCGAGTTTCTCCAGGATGGGTTGGGCACGATTGAACACCGCCTCGTCGCCGCCGCACATGATCGCAAGTGATGCCGTTCTCGCGCCTTCGACGCCGCCGCTGACCGGGCAATCCAGAAAGCCTACGCCGATCGCGGCAAGCTGCGCGTAGAGCTCGCGCACGGTATCTTTTCCTACCGTAGAACAATCCATGACGATCATGTTCGGGCTCAATCCCGGATCCAGGCCCGCAATGACCTCGCGCAAATCGTTGTCTGCCGACACACAGATCACCACCGCTTCGCAGTTGCCGGCAAGTTCCGCCAAACTCGCGAACGCGTGAACCTTCAGTTCCTCGGCGAGCGCCTTGGCTTTCTCAGGGGTGCGATTCCAGACGCCGGTGAGTAAACCGGCGCGGTGAAGGTTGCGTGCCATATGTGCGCCCATGGCACCCAATCCAACGAAGCCCGTTTGCATGTGCATGTCCTTAGGTCAAATTTTAAAGAGCGTAGCCTAAGGCTTTGCGCGTTGCGCGGCAAAGCGCGAGTTGGAAGGGCAGCGCCGGAAGAAAGGTACGGCAGCGTGGATCATGCGCGCGGCCGCGCTTAGCCCAAGGCGCCGGCCGTCAAGCCTCGGTCAAGTCGTGCTATTGCAGATATTGTCGATGTCACGCTTGGCGTTGAGTCGCTCGGTATCGATTTCTTCCGAGGTCATGAATTGGCGCTCGCCGTCGGCACCGGGTTTATAAAGCCGCCGGCCTTCAATGAGTTTCTTATAGCGTTCCTGCGCTTCAGTACACTGCTTGTCGCGGGTTTGCGCGACGTCCTGATCCACGGCCTTCTTGTCTTCAGCGTCCTTCGGCGTGAGCTTGGCGGCAGCAGCGACTCTCGCCGCCGGTGGCGGCGCCTGTGATGGGGCGGTCGAAGCGTTGCGCGCGGTGGCGGCGTGAGTGCCCAACAATTGGACAACTTCCGCGTGGACGCCGTCAGGCGGCCGATCGCCATACTGGACCTTGCCCTGCGCATCGGTCCACTTGTAAACCACTGCGGATGCCAGGCTTGACCAAGCGATCAACGCGGCGAAAAGCAAAAGGCGTTTCATCGTCCAATCCTCGCTTGATTGCTACAGTGCCCGCGAGCCAACCTCGCCGGTGCGAATGCGCACCGCTTGGCCAAGATCGGAAACAAAAATCTTGCCGTCACCGATTTTACCCGTGCGTGCTGTTTCAATAATGGCTTCTACAACCCGGTCGACCTGTTCATCATCCACTGCCAGTTCGAGCTTCACTTTGGGCAGAAAATCAACGACGTATTCCGCCCCTCGATAGAGCTCAGTGTGGCCCTTTTGGCGCCCAAAGCCTTTGACCTCTGTCACGGTAATGCCCTGAACCCCTACTTCTGCCAGGGCGGCACGCACATCGTCAAGCTTGAAGGGTTTGATGATGGCGATGACCATTTTCATGCAATCTGAACTCCCGGTTCGTAGAAACACGCAGTTTAACAGCGGAAATCAAAAGAGAATTGCTGCCATGCAGCATGGCGTATGGAAATCTTCTGATGTATAAACGCCCAAGCGTCTTGCGTCGGGCGCGGGTATATAAAAAACGGCGCGGGCCCCAATTAAGGAGCCGGCGCCGCCGGGATATCGCACCGACGGGGGAGTTGGCTGGCTTGCCGGCGCGAGATGCTCCTAAATCATCACAAGTTTTGGCCTCGCTCGCTGACGAGCGAGGCCTGAATCAAATGGCGTCCGGTCCGGTTTCACCGGTTCGCACCCGCAACGCCTGTTCCAGTTCGAATATCCATACTTTTCCGTCCCCGGCGTTTCCCGTCCTCGCGACATTGCAAACCGCCTCCATAACCTGCTCTGCGATCGAATCGTCTACCGCAAACTCGACTTTTGCCTTGGGCAGAAAGTCGACACGGTATTCAGCACCGCGATAAATCTCCGTGTGCCCGGGTTGGCCCCCGTACCCGTGGACTTCGGTGACCGTGACGCCCTGAATGCCGATGTCCGCAACCGCTTGCCGGACCTCGTCGAGCTTGAACGGTTTGATGACGGCGGTGATCAGCTTCATGCATTTATCCCCGCTTTCACCTGTAAATCAGACCGCCCCCCGCATCACTTCCGCGTACTATTGATCTTGAACATTGCAGATTTCGTGCCACGGCCGACCGATGATGAATCAACGGGTTACGCCGTTAGCGGCCAAGGCGTTGCACCCATCTGGCGCACAGCCGCGCCGTTCGTGCTTTAAGCAAGTGCGATCCTGAGTTGCGATCCGTGTTTTGGAAGGCAGACATGAGCTTTTTGACATCCTCCTCGCTCTCAAGGGCCGAGGATTCCTTCTCCAAGACGGCGATGTCCCGCCGCGAGGATATTGTGAGCTGCATTGACGTTACGATCATGGATCGCTCCGCACACAGTGCACTGCCATCCCCTGATTCCAAGATCTTTCCGGCCTTTGGGGCCGGCGCCCGCTCGCTTCGCGCGGGGCACGGAGACATTCAGATACCAGCGTCCGCGGCTGTCTTCACTGAAATTACCCGCTCGCAGTTCGAAGCTGCCCAGACGGTAGCTGGGTCGAGAGCTGGACATCCATACAGTATATCAAAATTCGATCCCGTAACACCTTGGCAAACATCGAGAAATGCGGTCATGGGAGGCATGCAACGCGACGCGTGTCCGCTATCCCTCGCCGGCCTGAACGCTAGCGTTTCTCGCGGAGAAATATGATGAATTCGAATGGCTTGGATGATCTGGCAAAACGCTTGGCCGACTCGGTACCCGAGTCGCTGCGTGCCTTTGGACGCGATCTCGAGGGCAATTTTAAGGCCGTGCTGCAAGCGCAACTTGCCAAGCTCGATCTTGTGACGCGGCAAGACTTCGACGTGCAGGCAGCGATCTTGGAGCGTACCCAAGGTAAATTGACCGCCTTGGAAGCACGTATGAAAGACATCGAAGCAAAGCTCACGCCGCAGTAGCCTCGAGTCCGCACCAGCACCAGCACCAGCATCCGCAAAATCATCCGCACCAGCGTCGGCACATAAATTTCTATGGACTCTCACAAGGACGTGAGCACTGTCTTCAGCCGCGCACCCGCTGGACTGGAAGCACCGATGGTTCGCGTCGAAGTCCACTTGGGACTCAACGGGCGTCTAACGTCCGCCGCGGTCGCGCGCTTCTGCGTCCTTGCGAGAGATTCCCGAGCGCTGCCGAGCGCAGCGATCGCCCGCCTCGGACTCTCCGCCAGGGCTTATCACCGCGTGCTCAAAGTCGCGCGCACCTGCGCCGACTTGAGGGCGGATGCGGATATTCGCACGATGGATGTGGCAGAAGCGGTGAAGCTACGCGCGCTGGACCGGCCGACTGTTTGACCGGCAGTTATTTGTTCTGCGATAGCATGTAGTCGACGGCCATGCGGACAGTCGCGTCCGGCCAAGTCGTACCACCCTTGGGCGGCATGTTGCCCTTGCCCGCGATCGCATCCTTGTAAAGGGTTTCCTTGCCTTGAGCGATGCGAGGACCCCAAGCCGCATGATCACCCATTTTCGGCGCGCCGTTGACGCCGGTCGCATGACAGGCAGAACACACCTGAGTAAACGCCTGCTCCCCGGTGGTCGGCACGTTAACAGCCGGCGCCGCACCCGCGGGCGAACTCAACGCCGTCAAGGCCGAATTGTCTTTCCCCGCGATCGCAACCTGCGCAAACGGCGCAATATTCTTCTGCACACTCGCAAGATGCAGCGGCTCCAACAGTACTGCCGCCCCCTGACTGTCGGCTCCCATTGAACGCGCCACCGCGAACAGCACGATGGCAAAGGCGATGAGGATACCGAGCACCATGCTGAAGGAATTGAAGAACTGCGTATCTGACGATTCTGACTTGGACACGGTAACTCGCTGGTATCAATGGGGAAAAACCAAGATGGCCGACAGTATAGCGGCAGAGTGCGAATCTCGAAATAGCGCAAGGTCTCGGATAGGCCGCGGGATAGGGAATATCACGACCGCATAGGAATTCATGGGCAAATGAAAGCGAAGCCCCGCTATGGCTGCCGGTCCAAGGGACTTTTCACGCCCATTGCACCTTTCCCAGGACGTGGGTGTAAATCATCGTCGTACGCACATCGGCGTGGCCGAGCAATTCCTGCACTGTGCGGATATCGCAGCCGCTTCGAGCAGGTGTGTTGCAAAGCAGTGTCGAAATGTATGGCAACTCGCCGGCTGAGTAATCCCCGCCTTGCGGACCGCCACTTGCACGGCCCGCTGCATGGCTTTCTCGTGCATATGGTGGCGAATGGGCTGCCCCGTATACACGTCCCGGCAAAGAGAGTTGGAAGGAAATACGTACTGCCAACCCCGTTGGCTCGAAAAAGTCGGGAATTTTCGCGCAAGCGCCCCCGGCAGCGACGCACCCGGCTCACCCGCTCGGCGTTGCTGCTCGAAGCGAGCGTGCAATTTCGCAAGATGCACGCGCAGCGGTTCCACAACGGAAGTCGGCAAGACCGTCACGCGATCCTTACCCCCTTTAGCGTCGCGAACAATGAGTTCACCGCGCTCGATCACCAAGTCCTTGACCCGCAGGCGCAGCGCCTCCATCAGCCGCAAGCCGCTGCCATACAACAAATTCGCGAACAACCACGGAGCGCCATCAAGTTGAGCCAGCACCGAACGCACTTCCGCAGTGGTCAGCACCACCGGCAACCGCTTCGGCCGCTGGGCCCGCGTAACATTCTCAAGCCACGGAAGCTCAATCTCCAACACCTGCCGATATAGAAATAGCAGCGCCTGCAAAGACTGATTCTGGGTGGACGCACGCACATGCTCGTTCACTGCCAGGTGAGTAAGGAAAGCCTCGACCTCAGAGGAACCCATTTCTCTTGGATGCTTGCGACGGTAAAACTTAACGTAACGCTGGTGCCGAGTTCGATGGCGGGCTTTGCCGTTGAGGCGCTATTGTTACTGCCTATAGCCGGCTGCGCTGCCTTGGCGATTAAGTGCATTACTTGGTTGCAGCGCGGAACTCAACGTTCCTTTTTGCGTCAGGGATTGGCGATCGTAATCGCCTGTAGCTTGGGAATCGCAATTTTTGTTTCGGCGTATTTCGCTCGAGATTTTCTGGATGGCCAGTATCATTACTTCATATGGCTTCGCTAGGTTCTAACAATCGGTTCGAGCGATCGCGGGGCCGGGTTCTCGGTGAGCCAAGGAGGGAGTCGATGATTGAGATAAAGCAACTCCGTTTGTCATCGACGCATTCCCGCGTCGCTCAACCTCGTCGTTACTCGTCCGGCGCTGCGTGCTGGTCCTTGACGGCATACGGCAGCGCCGTATAATATCGAAGTGTTCAGCTTTATTGAAACGCACCTTTTCACGAAGCTTGTCCTCCACTATTTAGACGACGATGCCTATGGAGCGCTGCAGCAAGCTCTCATGCAGAATCCAGATGCCGGCCCAGTAATTCCGGGTTCGGGTGGGGTTCGTAAATTGCGGTGGGCGGCTCCTGGTCGTGGAAAGCGCGGTGGGTACCGGATTATCTATTATGTGCGACACGCGCATGGTGTCATTTGGATGCTGACGATGTATTCGAAGAATGTTTCAGAAACTATCCCAGCACACGTCTTGCGCCAAATTCGTAAGGAAGTTGAAGATGGCTAAATCTAAGCGAAATATTGGACGAGAGATTCTCGAAGGGATACGCGAGTTGAAGAGGGGCGATTACGGTCGCGTTATCAACGTACCGGACGTTGCTACTATTCGCGAGAAAACCGGTCTTTCCCAGGCTCGCTTCGCCATTTTATTGGGTGTCTCAGTGCGTACTCTGCAAGATTGGGAGCAAGGACGACGCGCTCCTTCGGGAGCAGCGCGAACGCTGCTTCTAGTGGCGAACCGCAATCCCAAGGTACTCCTGGATGTGGCGTAGCGGCTCGAATATCTAACAATCGGTTCGAGCGATCGCGGGGCGCGTCTTCGGTGAGCCAAGGAGGGAGTCGATGATTGGGATAAATCAGCTTCGTTGGTTGGCGACGCAGCCCCGCGTCGCTCAACCTCATCGTTAGATTCCATAAGCTGGCGTTTTCGTGTTACCCCCCGACCCCGAGTACAATCGTCACTGGAGGCATGTATGACCCGCCAATTTGACGTTGTCGTTGAAAAAGACTCAGAAGGCTACTTCGTAGCGACCGTTCCGGCGTTGCCGGGCTGCCATACTCAAGCCAAATCGTTAGACGAACTTATGGCGCGGATCCGGGAAGCGATTGAGCTTTGCCTAGAGGTGGAAGGTAGCCCCACAGAAGCGCTCGATTTCATCGGGTTGCAGCGAGTTACGGTCGGCGCGTGACCTCTTTCCCGGCTGTTAAGGGCAAGGACCTTATTTCGGCGTTGCGCGGCGCAGGATTCGTTGTAGTTCGAACCAAGGGCAGTCATCACTTCATTCGTCACAGTGACGGGCGCGCCACGGTCGTTCCTGTTCACGCTGGCGAAACACTTGGTCCTGGGCTCTTGGCAAGCATCCTGCGTGATCTCAAGCTCACGCGTGAACAGTTGGAGAAGTTGCTTTGACGGCAGCGCGATCTGAAATTTAACAATCGGCGTGCTCTGAAACGATGTTGGCATGGAATTCGACGTCATCGGCGACATAACCGAGACTCAAACGATTGCTACGGGCTCTGGCATTCGCGAACTTGACCGTTTATGTAAGCGCTATGGTCGTGGGCGATGGCGTAAACGTAAGGGTTTCGCGGAAATTCGCCTTCCGTCCGGCGAGATAGTACAGGCCGAGTTACACTGGTATGAGGCTACTGGTATCGGAAAGCGCGAATTGAAGATCAAGACGTTCATTTAGAGCGACGCATACATGGCAAAAGCGGCAAAACGTCTATTCATCTGTCTCAATAACGCCGGCTACGAGGTATCCCTCGAGCGCCGGAAGATTTACGTTGCGCTGCCGGACGCAAAAGCGGAGCGCACCGGCTATCTCAGGATCATCGACGAGTCCGGCGAAGACTATTTGTATCCGGCGCAGCGCTTCGTCGCCGCAGAGTTACCTGTTTCGACCCGTCGCGCCGTACTGCACGTCGCCTAACAATCGGTTCGAGCGATCGCGGGTGGGCGCGTCTTCGATGAATCAAGGAGTGGATCGTTGATTGGTATAAATCAGCTTCGTTGGGCGGCCGCGCATTCCCGCGTCGCTCAACCTCATCGTTAGCAGTCATTTTTTGGGCTCAGCGCTATAATGTAGGTATCAGGCCTCGGAGGCAGTTATGGCCCGTCCAGTGTCGGAAATAGAGCGAGAGGTTCGTGCCCTTCCAGATGTTGAGAAGGAGCGACTATTGCGCGCGCTTCTGGAGGAGTTGGACGGCCCGCCGGAGCCGGGCGTAGAACAGGGGTGGCTCGACGAAATACAGCGTCGCAGCCGCGAGCTTGATGCCGGGCTTGTTGGCACGATTCAGGCGGAACAGGTATTCGCAGACTTGAGGGCGAAACTCGCGCGGCGATGAAGCTGCGTTTCCTTCCTGCGGCGCGAGAAGAGTTAGAGGCCGCAGCGTTATACCTCGATGAGCGGGCGCCTGGGCTCGGCACTGATGTTGTTGGCGATGTCGAGAGGATCGGTGAACTCATTTGCGAATTCCCGCAGATTGGCCGCTCACTGGACAGTGTGCATCGGTCAATTCCATTGCAGCGCTTTTCGTTCAGCTTGGCCTATCGAATTAGCGCCAACGAGGTCATCATCGTCGCGGTTGCACATATCCGCAGACGTCCTGGGTATTGGCGATTGCGCAAGTGACTGCTAACAATCGGTTCGAGCGATCGCCGGGATTGCGTCTTCGGTGAGCCATGGAGGGGATCGATGATCTGGATTAATCGCCTTCGTTTTGCCTCAACGCGCCCGCGCGTCGCTCAACCTCATCGTTAGACCCAAATGGTCGGCAGCGCCAGTGCTCGTCACCGTCTCGCGAAGGCCCTGCTGTCCGCGTCGTCGATGGCGCGCATTCTCCGCACATTTATGGGCACCGCGCGTGGCTAAGACTTCTCCGTACTGGTTTCCCGCAAAACGCTACGGCTGGGGGTGGGGCCCTCCTACTTCATGGCAGGGGTGGGCAGTTTTGGTTGTTTGGTTCGTAGCCCTATTAATTGCCGCCTTTGCGTTCTTACCAAGACGGCCGATGGCATTTCAACTATCAGTGGCAGGATTGGTGTTAGCGCTGATATTGGTTTGCTATGCCAAAGGTGAGCCGCCATCGTGGCGTTGGGGCGACCGCAAGTGACTGATCTCGCGGTTCGTCTAACAACCGGTTCGAGCGATCGCGGGGTCGCGTCTTCAGTGAGCCAAGGAGGGAATCGATGATTTGGATAAAGTGCCTTCGTTTTGCGTCGACGCAACTCCGCGTCGCTCCACCTCATCGTTAGGCCCAGTCCGCCTCACCTCATACTGTGGCGTCGCGGTATGCCTTGAGGACGGCGTTCATTCTTGTCTGCCATCTGCTTCCCTGGGCGCGATACCAGGCCAGAACGTCGGCGTCTAACCGCAGCGCAATTTGTTCCTTGCGCTCGTCTGGTGCTTTAGGCGGGCGCCCGCGCTTGGTGCGCAACTCCGCCACACCTTTATGGGCTGTGGCGTCCTTCCAAAATGACAGCACCGCGGCCCTATCACTGCGCTTATAGGGAAGCTCAGATTTTTGGGAACGCCCTGAAGTACGCTTCTTGCTCATGTCGATTCGCCTCTCTGCAGGAAATTAATCTGGGACCGTCCCGGCGATCCGTCCATACCAGTACGACTACACGGCCGTGCGCCCGGCCCAGGCTAATTAGCCGTTGCTCACCGTATCCTTCGCTGGCATCCTCACGCGTAAGCATAGGGCCATCGAAGGCCGCCTCGCATCCATCAAGGTCAACTTGATGTTTGCTTTTATTTGACCGACGTTTCTTTGGGTCCGAGGTCATCTCAGTGATTATTGTATATGCATTTAATCTTCGTGCCAAGTATGGGCCTAACAATCGGTTCGAGCGATCGCGGGTCGCGTCTCCGATGAGCCAAGGAGGGAGTCGATGATTGGGATAAAGTGCCTTCGTTTGGCGCTGGTGAAGCCCCGCGTCGCTCAACCTCATTGTTAGGCGCACGTCATGCTCTCGCTTACTGATCCCATTTGGCACGAACTCGAGGGCGGCTATCGTGTGCCATATGATGCCTCCAAAGCTCTGGCACAAATGGAAGTCGGCGAATCGGTTTGGGACGAATTCTGGAACGAGCTTCATCATCAAGAGGAGGTCGGAGTAGCGTCTTACGCGGCGATCCCGCAGCTCGTTCGCATTTCGGAAGAGCGTCGCGGTTCCGATTGGAATCTCTTCGCGTTTGCGGCGACGGTTGAAATTGATCGCCGGCTATCTTGCATTCGCGCTGTTTCGTAGCCGCTCTAAACATCGATCGCGCCTTGCTGCTCGTGGCGCAAAAAGAGCCCGGCAGCTCGCGTAATCGATACGAGGTTTATGGGTTTCCGACTATGGCAGCAGTCGCGAGTGGAACGACGACCCGCCGCGTATCCGACGCAATGTGGGTGGGGGCGAAAGGTTGCTTTACCCTTCTTACGACCACGGAGTTCACCAGCCTAATGCCGTGGTATTGGCTTTATGCGTTGTCTGGGCACCCCGCCCAGTTCGATTCGTACTATCTTGAATTGTATGCGCCAGACGGCGCCTTAGTCGCCGACGTTAAGATCAAGGCCAACCTCCTGTACTCGGGTGGTGGCTTTCTAAACCGGCGAATTCACGAAATGAAACCAGGTAACGCGCGAGCACTGAGGTCGCTTTGCTAGTCCGATGACGGAGTCTGGTCGCCGGCTGGACATCGATCTAGAGGTCGCAACGGGAGTTAACGACCCTCCTTCAAGTTTGCTTGCGACGGTACGTGGAACGTCTAACAATCGGTTCGAGCGATCGCGGGGTCGCATCTTCGGTGAGTTAAGGAGGGAGTCGATGATTGGGATAAATCAGCATCGATTAACGGCGCACCCGCGCGTCGCTCAACTTCATGGTTAGAGAACGTTAAAATGACGCACACCGCGCGAATTCGATTCTCCCTGGCCGCGCTCGTTCTGGCCGCCGGGTACTTCTATCTTCTGATCTATCTAATTGGTTGGATAGCTGCGCATCATTGGCCGAGCTGGTGGTTCGATGTATTCTCAAGTAGGCATGTTGGTGCTGTTACGTGGCTGGTCACATTGCATACCGCGGCGGTTCTCTTGGCGGCCCTTCCAATCGGCATCGCAGCGGTGATTATTGCGCGGAAGGATGCCGTTCTATTGGGGCTCATCGCGGCTTCACTTGCCACCGTCGCAGCGGTAGCGCCTTCATTGGCGCCGAGCATCTGGCCGATTGTTTGGAGCGGTCACCCCGTTTTTTTTGTAACCGACCAAATCAAGCTCGTAGTCGCGGTTCCATTTATCGCTTGGGTGCTGCGCCGCGCGTCCTCTAACAATCGGTTCGAGCGATCGCGGGGTGTCGCAGCTTCGGCGAGGCAAGGAGCGGATCGATGATTTCGATAAAGCATCTTCGTTTGGGCCCGGCGCAACCGTGCGTCGCTCAACCTCATCGTTAGGTCTAACATGGTCGACCCCGTTGAGTTTCTACAATCCGCGCGTATTTGGACGTTCATCGCGATGATTTGGCTTCTTTCAGCGGCTGCACCCGTAATGATTGAAACTCACGCGGATAAGCCTAACGCAGCGTTTTTTGTCTTGATTATTGGGTTCTGGTTTTTTCTTATTTACCGCGCCACACTGTCGTGGCGACTCGGCATTACCAGGGAAATACACCTTACATAATGACTGTTAGAGAAAGCAACAAGGGGAAAGGCTGCATTAATAGGGATTTTGTCAGTGTCGGCGGCTCAGAACCGCGGAAATTCAGCGTTCAGTGAAAGCTTGAATTTCCAGATTTTATACTCCGCGCAATTCGATGATTTCCGCTAATCATCGGCTCTCAATTGTAGAATTTCTCCCAGTTTTCTTTTGCGACCCAGCCCCGCTGCTTCGTTTGCTACCTGGTCAATTAAGGCTTTCGCCCATCCCCCGGCCGAAATCGTTCAACATTGCTGTAGCGGCAATGCACAGGTATACAAACACCTTTAGTTTGGCTCTGTCACGAAATCGTGTTGGTCAAGCGCCCGTTGGACAAATCTGAACTTTGGTAGGTGGAGTTCGAAAGTCGCTAGGAGTCTTCCTTCTCAAGAATCGCTTTGCAGCTGGCGACGAACGGCTCATACGTTTTTGGGGAGATGTAGAGAAGGCGCATGTGGTCTGGTAACGCCTCGATACGAAGCGCCGTGTCCAGAGGCCACTCCGCTGTGTTGTCTGTGAACCCGCTGAAGTGTGACGGGCCACTGACCAAAGCAAATCCGGGCGGCGCCAAACGTGACCGGCGCGGATGGTACATGTCGAGCCACAGCTCGTGCGTGTCGTTCATGTCAGCGGCGAACAAATCGAACTGGTCGAGCCCGTCGCTTGAACGGATGCGCTGGAAGAATAGTCGCTGACCCTTCGCATCCCGCAACTTTGAAAGGTAGGCAAGTTCTCCGATTGGCCCGTTCACTGGCACCGGATTAGTTAAGCTACCGAATGCGCCGTGGCCGGTCGGAACTTGATCGCATGCCAGACCCTGCTCAAGCATTGGCAAGACATGCGGCTGGAGAACGCGGTTTTGATACTCCTCGTCGTCCACGCTACTCGAAATCAAGGCAAGTAATTTTTCCGCCCGTGTTTGCGTCGGTTTCGTGAGCCGCGTCCAGAATCCCATTGACTATCTCCTTGCGGAACGCGATATGGGTCGGCTAAAGCCGATTGATTCGGCAATCATGTACGGACGCGGAGGATTGGCCTCCCAATAGGCCTCCAATGGCAGTCTCTTCATCCATACCTGCTTGCCATTCTGAAGGAGAAGTTCTCCGGCCTGCGCTGTCATAGACCCGCTCTGTTCACAGAAAGTGCATGGCGAGGCTGTACGCACCCCAAAGCGGTAATCCGAACACGATCGCGCCCATTACGAAACCGCCGACGGCGCCCTTGGTACGGGTGGAGGGGTCATCGTTCGCCCGAGTCATGATGCCGTAGACTCGGTAGGCGTTAATCCCGCCGCCAATGGCGACACACACAACTCCTCCCATTCCAAAATCCTCCAGATGGCGTTCGTTGATTGAGCAATACCGCGTCCGCACTCGGTCCTTTTCAAGTCCAGCCTGCGCTGCGATTCCTGCTCCAACATGGAACCTCGCGGACTGCATCTTGATCGAATCGATCGGTTCCTACAATGGTTTCCGCACTCGAGGAATCCGCGGATTCCGAAGTTGAGTGCTCCTCGAACGTGACTTTGCCATTTTCGACCTTCACTACGCGTAGAACGCGACCAATCCGGGTCTCGTAGCACCGTCCATCAACAATCTGATCAGCACGCATGTCGGCGCCCTCTTCGTCGTGCGGCGATTGCGAAGCCATAAAACAATTGATGTAACGAAGATGCCTCATCGGGCTCGCCGATAGCCTCGTTAACTTGCGCAAGGCCACGCGGCGGACAACGCGAGCATCACACCAACCGCGCTGGGCTTATCCCAGAACTGGGAGTTCTTCTCCGCCCATCGTATGAATGCGGCGACCTCCGTGTTTCCAGTCGGATAAGGCATTGCAACACACATACCCATCGCGCCTCGAAAAGTTCCGCTAGTACCAAGTCCAACCTGTTCCATCACCGCCGCGGTGCCTGAAATAAATCCGAGGCAATAGTTGTAGCCATCACCGTTGGATTTGCACATTGCAAGCATGCCCTCTGTGCTATTGAGGTCGGCTGCGTTTGCGCGCAAACCAACTAGCCCACAAGCCACGAGCGTAAGGACGACGAGTCCCTTAATCACCAATCGAGAGCCTATTGTTGCGTAGTGCATCGAACCGCTCCACCGTAATATGCCTGGCAGTTGGTTTGAACTGGCGCTGACGACCGGATCTGCTGCTGTGTCTTGTCATATGCACTCTGGGCCGACTGGGTAATGTTGTTCATGAAATCGACGTGGAGCGCGTTGACCGATTTCGTAAACTGGGCGAACGATTCCTTTCCTTGATACAGCGCCGCGAGATGGATCTGTTCCGAAGCAAACATCTTCTGCTGTAGGGAGACCGGTTCCGGCATCATTCCATACGTTGCATCGAGGAGCCAATTGGCTTGAGCTTTCACGCACGATCGATGGAGCTGATCGTAGAGCGATAAGGCCGCCTGCTCATCAGGGGTAGGTCCTCGGTCCGTTGACAGCAATGCTATTCCCGGTTGCTGAATTTGGCTCAGGCTTAAGGGGAATTTGCCGTTGAGGATTCGCAGATCCGGGCGCACGCTCAAATCACAGGTGCTCGTCATGACTTGCAAGAATGTGGGCGGAGGCGGCGCCGCGGGCGTGGCCGGTTGCGGCGGCGTGTAGGCGCACGCCGTGAGGCTTGCGACGATCAAGCACCCGATTGCCAATTTCATTGCTGTCTCCTGACGAAATTATTCTAGAGGCTGGTTCAGGGTTCTATGTCGCTGATTATTACCGAGGCATCGAATGCAAGCGGTGCCAACCGGAAAAGCTGGGACGTGCGTTCCATTTTAAAGGCTCCCAATAGTGATCCGATTAACGTCGAGTCCGCCGGTTCCTTGTCCATCTGCCTCGCAGCATCTCACTTACCATTCCGGGAAACCGAATGCGTACAGCACGACAATAAGATGGGGTGCTGCCCACAGGCATCCTCGGCCCGAGGGGCCTGCGAGGGGAACCTCAATTTAGGCATGAAGAAGCTTTGCTGGTCCTATCCAGTACTGAGTACCTACCGACTACTGTGGTTACTACTCGGCGACCGTAGAGCCGGATCGGATATTGGAAATAGGCGAAAAATAGCCTGTCAAAATAGCCATCCGCCCTTGCATCGAAGGCGCTAGATACTTAAAGTTTCTCTGTGAGGCGCGCTCCTTCCACTACATTCGCGCCAAGAAATCTGGAACTCTTTTTAAGGTTCAGAAATCGACGTCGGTAACCTGAAATCATTATGCCGATTTTGGGTAACTGCTCGCCATTTCGAACCTATTCAGTACGCAGAAGATGAGGTGCGTCCAGTGCCGGTGGGAAGGGTCTGTTCATTTTCTGGCAAGACTGCCGATGTCCTGGGATCGGCTCCGCGACTTTGCTGATCGTGGCTAGCACGCGATAGAACAACATAAGGAATTTGCAGTGTCAGCTCGTCCTGAATCTGACGGAGTCATTGTCGTCCATCCTCCTCCGGGGGCGCGGCGGCGCCCACAGAAGAAATCCCATTTACTCGAGGCCAAATACCGCACGACGGATTTGTTTGCACTCATCGGCGACGGCGAACACAGCGCACGGGATTATCTTGCGAGGAACCGGTGGGGCGCATCTGGCGAGGACGTCCAAGTGTGCCCCAAGTGCGGATCTGTCGCGAAGCATTATTGGCAAGAGTCTCGTCAATACTGGAAATGTCGGGAGGCAGTGTGCCGCGCCCAATTCTCGATCGTATCCGGCACGTATCTGCACGCCACCAAGATACCGGCGCAGACGCTCTTGAGCGTGCTATTTCACTTTGTTGAAGGGAAGAACTCAATCTCTGCGCGCCAGATTTCTGGACTGCATGACCTATCCCATCAGGCCTCCCACGTTCTTTTGATGAAGGTGCGGGATGCTATTCGCGACTCGATGCTACGCGAGCCACCGCTCACCGGGAAGATCCAGGCCGACGCCGCGTACTTCATCAAGTACAAGCGTCCCGGCAACGTCGGCACAGGCCCTGCCTTTGCTGCCAAGGATGATGAAAAAAACGCTGGACTCAACGAGAACGCCAAGACGACGCGCTTCGTGCACCCCAATATGCATGCCCTTGTTGTATTTGTTCAAAGCGGCGGCGCGGGCACTCGCCGGTACAAGCTCGCGCGCGTAAAGACCGAAAGCCAGGTCAATATTTCAGAGCTTGGCAGAAAGTACTGTGAGGGTGAGATTGAATTTACGACTGACGAGCATTCCGGGTACTCGCTCCTGGTGGGTCCGACGATTAAGCATTACGTCATCCTCCACCAGAAGGAGTTCCAGGACGAGAACAAGCGCAACACCAACAATGCCGAGAGCTTCTTCTCCCGGTTGCGGCACGCCTATCGCGGTGCCTGGCATCGCACGAGTATCCAAAACCTCGAGTGGTATGGCTGGGAATTTGCCTGGCGGCAAACAATGGTCGGACGCTCGAACGAACGGCAGCTTCAGGACTTGCTCGCCCGAGTGTTGGCACCGTTTGATGAGCGCCGCTTCAGCGACTATTGGCGCAAACAGCCGGATCGCCCGAAACCTGACCCGGACGATGTCGGGTTGGTGGTCGAGATTGATAAGCGCACCATTCCCAGAAAGCGCGGGCGACCTCGAAAGGACGAGGTTCGCCACAAGGAGCCACCCCGGAAGAAGCGTCAGTACAACAGGAAATCGGCGACAAAAAAGGATCCAGGGTCGTCCACGGATCCGACTACCGATTGAGCATTGCTTGCGATAATCGGACGCGTTGAATAGCCTGGTAGTCGCCGAAGCGCAGTTTGCGCTTGAAGGTCAAGATCCCGCGCTGCTTCATTACGAACATCGCTTCACGGAGCTTCTGCAGGAAGTCATGAAACTGTTTTGGGGTGAGCTGTAGACTGCGATTGGCCACGATCGTTTTTCCGATTTCGCGGTAGGTCAGCCATTGCCCGTGCCGTAGAGCATCGAGAATTCCGCGGCGCATGCCGCCGTGCTCCAGGTGGCCTACCTTTGGCACGGTCCACGTTGGTTTGAGGGCCGACTGGTCGAAGTTGATGCCGAGAAACTCGAGCATTGCCTCAATATGCTTCATCATGGCACGAGCTTCGCGCCGCGGCACCAGCGGATTCAAGCCGTGTTCGGCTTTCTCCAGCTCACCTCGCAAACGACAATGGATCCGGATCAGCGCTCGGGCCGATTGACGCGTAGGAATGGGCAGCGGGCATTTGCTCGCATTGGAGGCAGGCATTCCTCCTCAACGGCAGTCGCGTGAAAATCTTGAAGATGGTGGTTTGATTTAGAAGGTGGGCGGCTACGCTGCGGCCTTCAGCGGCCCCAGCCAGCCGCGCGAATCCAAGCGAGTTCGCCACAGTATGGCGCGGGTCCCTTTTGTTTGTCCGCACTCCTCGAGGGCGCCGATCTTCTCGAGCCGCCTGGCCGCGACCGCTACCGCCGAGTAGAAAGACTCTTCAGCGGTCTTCGACTCAAACTTGGCCTTGCAGAGCTTGGCAGCACGGCGGGCAAGATCTCGGGTTTCGTACTCGCCCTTCATGTGTACGATGATTTCTAGGCACGCCTTCGTAATGGTGCCCTTGCGGAACGTGCGCGCTCTGAAAGATCGAGAGGTACCTGGGGAGGGTATCCAACTCGGGGCAATCAGTTTTATGGCATGATCTATCGTGCGAATTTCGCGATCGATCCTTTGAATCTCCTTGATCAAGGTATGCCGCTGACCGGCGAGCTCGTTGCGTTTTTTCTTGAGGGCTCCTGGAATTCTGGCGGGCATTTCCGGATTGAATACGGAACGCGAAGCGCGGTCCAGACCGCGCGTGTTGCGTTCTCTAACCTACCCAAGGTGCATTCTCTAACGGGTCCCAACTTATCCCTGTTGCTTTCTCTAATAGTGGTTATGTAAGGTGTATTTCCCTGGTAATGCCGTGGCGACTCGGGCGCCGGCGCCCGCTAGTTTTGAGAGCGATTGTTCCGGCATTACTGTTTATTGGGTCGTACGTGCTCAATTGGACGGGTCTCTGGGGCGCCATTCTCTGGTCTGCGAAGAATACGCATTGAATCGTTGATAGCTAACGTCGACCTAACAATCGGTTCGAGCGATCGCGGGCGTTGCGTCTTCGGTAAGCCAAGGAGGGAGTCGATGATTGAGATAAAGCAGCTTCGTTTGTCAACAACGCTGTCCCGCGTCGTTCATCCTGATCGTTAGCTTCCCGATCCGACCTCACCACGGGTTCTTGACGTATATGTACAGTATGCATATAGTGCTGGCATGAGTCCGGAGTTCGACCCGAAAAAGAACGCCGCGAATGTCGCCAAGCACGGTGTATCCCTGGCCATGGGGGATGGTGTGCTGCATGACTCCTTGGCGATCACTATTGAGGATTCGTCCGCGCTGGGCGAACAACGTTGGATCACGATTGGCGCGAACACTCTCGGGTCATTGATGGTTGTGGTTTGGACTGAGCGTGGGGAAGAGATCCGATTAATCTCGGTTCGTCCTGCTACACCCAAGGAGCGCAAATCTTATGAAAAAGGAATATGACTTTTCGAAAGGAAAACGAGGTGCTGTTATCCCACCCAAGGGAAAAACACGCATTACAATTTACCTGGACGACGAAGTTCTTGATCGATTTAGGTTGACGGCGGAACGCTCTGGAAAGGGATATCAGACACTGATCAACGATGCGCTCCGGGCGCATCAGAGCGTCGCGGAGAGGCCGCTCACCGCGAGACAGGTGCGCGAAATTGTGCGCGAAGAATTGGCGTCCCACACAGAAAGCTAACAATCGGTTCGAGCGATCGCGCGGTCGTGTCTTCGTTGATGTAAGGAGGGAGTCGATGATTGAAGATAAAGCAGCGTCGTATTGCGACTGCTCAACCGCGCGTCGCTCAACCTCATCGTTAGAGGCCGCTTTGGACACGGGCATCGCACCGGTTTATGTATCTGCTATGAGCAATTCGGTGGTCAGCGTTTCTCCTGAAGTAATGAGTGGGGCTCCAGTATTCCCAGGTACTCGCGTGCCCGTTCAGACGCAACTTGAGTATCTCGAGGCTGGCGATTCCATTGACGAATTCCTCGCGGGGGTTTCCCTCTGTATCGCGGTCGCAGGTGATTGCGTTTCTGAAGCGCGCGACCACCCTGGCCGTCACTGATGCCGCTTGAGAGTCCCTCTCGACGAATGCGTCGATGTTCGCTTGGCGGCCAGCCTCGCCACTGTGGATGTTCGTACCGTCGCAGATCAGGGTTGGTTAGGAATATCGAACGGCCAGTTGTTGGCCTTGGCCGCAGCAGAATTTGACGTATTCGTTACCGTTGATCGGAACCTACCGTTCCAGCAGCATTTGCCGAAATTCGACATTGCTGTAATTCTGCTGCGTGCCAAGACGAATCGAATTGACGACCTGGTCGTACTGGCTCCTGATTTGGTATCCGCAATCCCGAGCGCGAAGAAGGGCGTGGTCACTCCGATTGGCCTCTAACACTCGGTTCGAGCGATCGCGGGGCGCAGCTTCGATGAGCCAAGAGGAAAGTCGATGATTGGAATAAGCAGCTTCGTTTTTGGTCTGCGCAACCCCGCGTCGCTCAATCTGATCGTTAGGTGGACTCAAGCGGCGGCGGCGCAGTGGCACGCGACGACAGGGCGACATGATGGCAAACACTGACTCTCGCGTTACGATTCACATGGCGGCAAGCCTCGACGGCTTCATCGCTCGAAAGGATGGGGGAGTCGAATGGCTCGAAACCTCAGACGAATTCACAGGCGGGGACACCCTGGATCCAGCATTCGTCGAGGCCTTCCTCAAGACGATCGACTGCTACGTCATGGGGTCGCGAACCTATGAGACCGCGTTGAGTTTCGAAGCCAAAGGGTTTGGGTGGTCGTACGGGGACAAACCCACGTTCGTCCTCACTAGTCGCGATCTGCCGCGGACCCGGGATACCGTCAAGTTCCACTCAGGCGATCTTGCACAGTTCGTGAATGGGCAACTGCGGCCCACGTTTCGTACCATCTGGTTTGTTGGAGGGGGTGTAGTTTCCGGCGAATGCCTCCGTCTCGGGCTGGCCGATGAAATTCGTTATTCGATCCTGCCGATCTTGATTGGCGATGGAATACCGTTTTTTGAGAAGCTCGACAGGGACATCCTGCTCCATCTGAAGGAGGTCAAAGCCTATAAGAGCGGCATGGTGGGGCTTTGTTATGAGGTGCGAGGACATGGATTGCCACGTTAGACCCATGTTGCGCCAATTCACCAGTATCGCCTCGAGCCACTACTCATATCGCTGGCGATACGTGCTGGCTAGCGTCCTCGTATTTTTCGTGTTGGCAGCAATATTCTACGGCTTTCCTCGAGGAGTCATGGTTGCGATCCTGTTCGTGGCTCCCGCGCTGGCCATCTGTTGGGGAATGGCGCTGATTTGCTTTTGGTTTGAGCCCGTGCGGGGCAGCCTGTACAGTGGCGCCATCTTTAGGCGCATCCCGAGTATTGGCCAAGTCGCCCTGCGCTGGTATGCCATAGTATTATTGGTTTTGTGGCTTGTTTTTGGAGTTCTCGTCTGGCCCGCCTTTGTTCTTCTTATTTGAGCGTGGCGTATAACTAAGCACCAATGGAATCATCTGCCCATTGAATTCGCGCATGTGCCGTAGAGCAGGGCGTGACGCCGCTGCCGGCAGTCTGTCGCGTCGGACGGCACTTCAAGGTCTCGCGGCTGCGGCCATGGCGGCGTCAAGCGCGAGATTTGTCCGCGCGCAGGGTGCGACGGCACCGGTCGGAGATTCGGCACAACTGACGGACCTGGGCCTGACGCTCAGCCCTGAGCAGCGTGCTGCCGGCGTCGCATTCCTCGACCGTCATCCCTCGGTCGACACGCACAGTCATCCCGGCCGATTTTTCCTTAGAAATCTGCCTTTTCAATCGCCGACAACCCGCGCCTTCGGGGAACCGTTCGAGGCAAAGGCCATCGCAGATCTGAACGCCGGACACGTGAGCGCCGCTTTGATCGCTGCGGTGGCAGATGCACGCTTGCTCGAGCCGACCTCAACCCAAGGGCTGCATGCGGGCAAGGAGTTTCAAGCAGGCGAAGCCTACGGCGACTATCGCAGTCAACTTGCGCAATTGAGAGCGCTGCTGGCGGATCAACGCCTGATCGCGGGCCTGGTTCCGGCGAACATCATCAACGCCCAGCGCCGCCATGTAACCGCGGCCATCTTCTCCGTCGAAGGCGGCGACTTCATTGAGAACGAACTCGATCGCGTGCACGAGGCATTTCGCGATGGCGTGCGTGCCATCACGCTCGTGCACTACCACATCAATCAAATCGGCGATATCCAGACGGATGCGCCCGTGCATCATGGCCTAACACCGCTCGGCACCTCGATCGTACGCGAGATGAATCAAGCGGGAATCATCATCGACCTCGCGCACGCGACGCTCGATGTCACCAAGGATGTACTTCAGGCATCGACCAAGCCCGTCATGATTTCGCACACGAACCTGACCACGCCGACGGCGACGCATCCCCGGCTGATCAGTGCCGAGCACGCCAAATTGGTGGCCGACGCCGGCGGCATCGTGGGTTCTTGGCCATCCGGGATTGGCCTTGGCAGCTTCGCCGACTACATCGACGCCATCATGCGGCTGGTGGACGCCATCGGGATCGATCATGCGGCGATAGGCACAGACATGGATGCCAACTTTAAGCCCGTACTGCGCAGTTATCGGGACTGGAGCTTGATACCTGCAGCACTGCTCGCACGTGGTATGCACCAGGGCGAAGCGGCAAAAATCATGGGAGGGAATTTCATGCGAATATTCGGGGAGAACCTTGGCCAACACTAACGAAGATTGCCGCCATGATTAACGTTCGCGCAGCGCTTGCCTTCACCGCGGTTGTCGCGTTTCTCGCCGGTTGTGGACCGTCTGCTAACGCGCCAGATCCGGCGCCACCGCCCATCGCCACGAAGCCGGACGTGATTGTCACCCTGGATGGTGAGCGCCACACCTGTATCGTGGCTCTTTCCAGCGAAGCACAAGGCAGCGCCGTTGCTTGCGATGACGTCGTGCCGTTCGTGAGAGACGAACTTCGAGTTCCGAGCGGGTCGATTTTCGACATGCGCACTGTCCCAAAAGTGGAGCAAGCCGAGGTGGCGAAAGTCGAGGCTAGCTTGAAAGGTGCGGGCTACCGCCCGAGCCCCGCTCAATCTCATCGTTAACGTGAATCCGAAGATTCTCGACCTTCCGCGATGGAACGATCATTGAAGCCGAGCGCGGCCGCCTGCTCATGCCAATCATAGGTCGAGCCGCTGCCGAACCCGGTTCGAACTCCTCACGGGCCATCGGGATGAGAACTCCCGAGCACTGTTTTCTCGAATTTCGAGACCCGGTAGATAGCCTGCGGGCCCAGAACGTGACGAAATAGCAAAAAACGCCTCGTTGTTGCGGTGTTTGAACATTAAGGAGCACGCCCGTGTTTCGCGGTTTCAAATTTCAAGTGGTGCTGCCGGTAGCGGCCATCACCCTGCTGTTGATCAGTCTGAGCGCCATCGGCTTTTCCGTTTGGGCGATGCAGCAAGAGCAATCGGTAGTGCGGCAGCAAGTCGCGGATCACGTGACCTCGATTCAGGGCGTCTTCGTCACGACAGCGGCGCTGATGCAAGATCGCGCGCGCGCGAGCATGGCACTTCTGCAGGAGCAGATCAGGGTGCGTGGCGGCGCGGAGAAAGGTGCTGCAGTCTCGGTCGGCGGCAAACCCGTCAGCGACATTTTGATCGGCGGGAAAGGACAGGCCGGCGATTTCGGTATCGTCGATTACGTTACGCGTCTGAACAAAGGCACCGCGACGATATTCTCGAAGGATGGCGATCGCTTCGTGCGCATCGCGACCAATGTGATGAAGGACGACGGCACTCGGGCCGTCGGTACGGAGTTGAACAACACCACCCCGGCCTACGCGGAGCTCAAGAGCCAACGCGCCTTCTATGGCGTCGTGGATATCCTGGGCAATCCCTATTTCACGGCATACGAGCCGCTGCTGGGCAAGAACGGCGAGGCAATCGGTATCGCCTACGTCGGCTATAAGGCCGAGCTGCCCGTTCTGAGCCAGGCTCTTGATCAAGCGCATGTGATGAAGAGCGGATTTGTCGCCGTCATCGACAGTACCAAGGCGCGTTACATGCCGTCATGGGTGACCGCGGAGCAGGTCCAGCAAGCCACCGACAACAAAGATGGCTCTTGGGTGATCAACCGTACACCGCTCCCGGAATGGGGTTTGACCGTCGTGTCTGCCTACCCTGTTGCTGAGCTGCGTGCCCAGGGTAGAAGAGTCGGATTCGGCGTCGCGCTCGTGGGTCTCGTTCTTGGCGCCGCGATCTCCGTTGCGCTGTTCTTCTTACTCGATCGTAAGGTTTTGCACCTGCTCGGTGGCGAGCCTCGCGTCGCGGCAGACTACATGAAGAGAATCGCCGACGGCGATTTGGCAGTCGATATCGCGGTTGCCGGCGCACGGCCCGATAGCCTGATGGCCTCGCTGAAAGTGATGGAAATGAAGCTTAAGAATCTGGTTTCAGCTGTCCGTGGCGGTGCCGCGGAAGTCAGCGAGCAGTCGCACAAGTTCGAAGCGGCTTTCGCCACCTTCCAAAAGGATCCCAAGGAAACCTCTTCGCAGGAGCTCGTACGGCAAGCCAAGGGAATCAGCCGCACCCTGTCGCTGCTGGAAAAATCGGTCGGCCGATTCAGGCTCTAGGCGGCCGCGCGCTATCCGTCAAAGTCCGTTTCGTTGATTTCGCGTACGCAAGCGACGAGTAACGGTCGCCGGTCCGGACACACTCTTTTGACTTCGCTTCGAATGCTGTCCAGTGCCAGCTGCAGGCCGGCAACATCGACACACAAATCGACTACATCGGCCAAGTCTTTGCCGGCCGTGCCGAATTGATCCAGGCAAAAATTAGATAGCACAAAGCGTCCTTGACTGGGCGAAATGCCTGACTTCAGACGCAGCCGCTCGCTGATCGAATCTGCGACGGAGGGCGTGGGTTCCGGCGTCGCCGCCTTGGCGCTCCCGTCACTCGTCGCCGTCGCGACGAAACCATTGCTCAAGAGCAAGCGCAGCATATCGATCAATTCGTCGCGAGAGGACTTCGAGCGCTGCAGTATGGCATCGGCACTCGTGAAGCCTTGATCGATCAAGGACAAAACGTTCCTGGTGTTCGCGTCGAGCTTCTGAGCCCGGCCGTGCAGCTCTTCTATCCCTTTCGGCGTGAGCAAAAAATACTTCTCGCCTGCTTTCATAAAATCACCGGCTTCAGACCGCCTGCGGGTCCGTCAACTATAGCCAAATAGGGCGCTTGCCGCACCATCTTGTCGCGTGTTTCTAAGTGCTGCAGTCGACGCGCGACCGCGGGTCGCTTAATCTCATTGTCAGCCGTATTCCATGACGCAGGCTGATACGAGCTGAGCTGTTCTCCACCCGCATGGGAGCATTTTTCGGGCTCGATGTGCTGGTGTCGGCAGTAGCCTGATTGCCTTCATCCGCCATGAAGGCGCTAGGCGCAAAATGGACATGTTATGGCTACCGATCGCGGCTACCTGCCTGATTGGCGTGAGCTGCGGATTGCCGCTTTTCTTGTATTTAACCATGGGGCCGCACCTATGGGGCCGATCGAGACGCGGTGATGCCGACCACATCATTGCCCGCCTCGTGACCGACACGTCCATCAGCGAACCCGACCGTGAGCTCGCGCGCCTGCATGCGAAACATGGCAACGCGACCTATGTCTACCACTTCTCATACACACCCGCGCCGCAGCGGGCGGCCATGTTTGGCTTGCCGCACGGCGGCGAGATTGCCTATGTCTTCAATATCCCCCGGGCAATACCCTTTGACGAGGAGGGCAAAGCCGTCGCGTCGGCTGCCAACAAGTACTGGGCGCAATTCGCCAAAACCGGCGACCAGGCTCCGCCGGCGGTCCCATGTGGCCTAAGTTCGACGCGGCGGACGAGGATGTGATGGAATTCCCGGCAAGCGGAGTACCGGTAGCGGCAAAGCACTTCCACAAAGATCGCCTCGACTGGGTCGAGGCCGGTCTGACAAAATAGGTTCGGATTTCACGCGAATGGTTCTCATCCTATGAACGACTAAAAAACATTTCGCACCTTCGGTGAGTTCTATCCGTTCTATCTCAGCGAGCACGCGAACTCCACTTCCCGCCGGCTGCACTTCACCGGTACGAGCGTCGCCCTAGCGTTGCTCATTGCTGCCGTCTTCACGCAGAGGTGGTGGCTCGCCGGCGCGGCGCTGGTCCAAGGCTACGCCTTTGCCTGGGTCGGACATTTTTTCTTTGAACACAACAAGCCCGCGACTTTCAAATATCCCGGGTTCAGCCTGATGGGCGACTGGCGACTGTGGTGGGATATTTTGACCGGCAGGCAGAAGTTCTGAAAACGCATTCGCGATGCGATCAGAAGAAGTCCGGCCAGGAGTTACTGATGCGATCAATTCCCAGATTCGTTGTGGTGATGGTCACGCTGTGCTGCTGCGTTGGTTGCGATCAAGTGTCGAAGTCCGCGGCGCGTGCCATGCTGGCGTCGGGCGTCACAGAATCGCTGTTCGCCGATTCCCTGCGCCTGCAGCTCGTGGAGAATCCCGGATCGTTTTTGAGTCTCGGCGCTTCGTTGCCGGAACACTTGCGCTTCACTCTCTTTACCGCGGCTGTGGCGGTATTGCTGATCGGCTTGGTGTATGCATCGCTCTTTGCTCGGCGCTTGCGCCCCGCTCGAATCATTGCCTTAGGCCTGGTCGCAGGCGGGGGAATCAGCAATTTGATCGACCGATTGTTTTACGATGGCCGCATCACGGACTTTCTCAATGTCGGCATCGGATCGCTTCGCACCGGAATCTTCAATCTCGCCGACATGGCCATACTGACCGGCGCACTGCTGCTCATCTTCACCCGATATGCGCCATCGCCGGCGGCGCCACCACCCGCCCCACCCACCAAACCCTGAAATCATGTCTGCGAACAGAAATATCCGCATGCTGACACGCTACACAGCGTGGGCGAATTCGCCGCACGGTCCGCTCTAGTCTGCGGCATGGGACATCTTTATTATTTCCGGCACTTCGGCGTGCTCGCGGCGGCCACCGTGATCCTGTTTTTGTTGGGGCACTGGAGCCTTCTAAAGGACGCTCTGATCGTCAGTTTCGCCATCAACGGCGCATTGCATGCCTCCGCTTTGGTATTGACGCTGCGCGCTCCCGAGAGTCTGCGGCGCAAAGCCTCTTTCGTCGCGATTGCCGTTGCCTTGAGCGTGTTGACCCTCTACGTCGGCATCATCGGCTTGGTGCTATTTGCGGTGCTGCCCGCCACGGAACGGCTCTATGTCGTGCTGGGCGTCTGTGCGCTGTCCGGTGCCATCACCTACGGATCTCTCATTCGCCTGTTTTGGATGCGCAACCTCTCCTCACGCCTGATTCTCGCCATGTCTGTTTTATGCTTACTGGCTACCTCGCTCGCATTCTTCGCAAGAACGTATACGGAATTGCTGGGCAGCTGGTGGCTCGCGGCGGCGTGGTGGTTCGCATTTTCGGGTGGTCTTTGGTACTTCGACACGCGCCGTGAAGCGCCTAAACTCCAAAAACGCAATCCAGCGAGGGCAATTCAATGATGCGGCGCTTGATCAGTTCAGGATCCAAATTCGAGCAGGACGTCGGCTATTCACGAGCGATCGTCGACGGAGAGTGGGTTTTCGTATCGGGCACCACCGGATTCGATTACAGCACCATGACTATTTCCGACAACCTGCTCGAGCAGACCGAGCAATGCCTCAAAAATATCCAGTCTGCGCTTCACGAGGCGGGTGCCGATTTCGCCGACGTGGTGCGCGTAAACTACATCGTGCCCAATGGAGAACGATTTCCGGACTGCTGGCCGGTGTTGCGCAAATATTTCGGGGCCGGGCGGCCGGCGATGACGATGATTTCCGCGGGTTTGCTTGATCCGCGCATGCAAATCGAGATCGAAGTAACCGCGCGCTTGCGCTCAAAGTGAGTGTGCTACCCATGCCATCCGCAGACCACCCCGTACAAGGCCATGAAGGCGGCTGCACATGCCGCTACATTCGCTATCGCATGACAAGTGCGCCGCTGTTTGTCCACTGCTGTCACTGCCGCTGGTGCCAACGAGAAACCGGTACCGCGTTTGCACTGAATGCGATGATAGAAGCCGATCGAGTGCAATTGCTCGAAGGCGAGGTGCAGGTGATCGACACGCCCTCCAACAGCGGTAAGGGGCAACGAATCTCCCGCTGTCCCAGGTGTTTGGTGGCCGTGTGGAGCAATTATGCGGGTGCCGGCAATGTCGTGCGATTCGTCCGTGTCGGCACGCTGGACGAACCGGATCGGCTGCCGCCGGATGTGCACATCTTCACGGGATCGAAGCAGCCGTGGGTCGAATTGCCTGCCGGCACGCCGGCATTCGCGGAGTACTACAAAACCTCCGAACAATGGCCCAAGGCAAGCTTGGATCGTCGCGCAGCACTGCTGGCGAAAAATTCGCCGCGGGGTTAGCGTAGGCACGAGGCGCACAGATCCCTCAAGGAACAATAATGTTTGGCACGCATGATCTTTGGCTGTTCGTGCTTTCCGGATTGCTGCTGAATATAACTCCGGGTCCGGACACGCTCTACATTGTTGGGCGCAGCTCAACTCGAGGCTGGCGCGCCGGCGCGGTCGCCGCACTCGGCATCGGCGCCGGCACCCTCGTGCACATATGCGCCGCGGCGCTCGGCTTGTCCGCAATCCTTGCCGCCTCCGCTACCGCATTCACCGTCGTGAAATTCATCGGTGCGGCCTACCTGCTGTATGTCGGCATTACACTCATTCGCTCCGCGAGTGCCGTTCAATCTTCGCCAAGCTCCGTCGTTCCTCGGGCTGCCACCATACGGGGCATCTTCATTCAGGGCTTTCTCACCAACGTCTTGAACCCCAAGGTCGCGCTGTTTTTCCTGGCGTTCCTGCCGCAATTTGTCGGGCCGGGGGCAAGCTCGAAGCCACTGGCATTTTTGTTCCTCGGCGTGATATTCAATATCAACGGCACGATATGGAACCTGTTGGTTGCCTGGTCGACAGCTCGCTTAAGCGGCAGCCTCGCACCCAACGCCGCATTCAAACGATGGTTTAACCGCTGTGTCGGCGGCGTTTTCATCTTCATCGGCATCCGGCTGGCGCTGGCTCATGAACGCTAGCGCGAAAGCCATTCGCGGGATTCCCGAACGCGGCAGCCCGCGATCGTCATGCAC
>JALYIH010000053.1 GCA_030775865.1 Pseudomonadota bacterium
GCGAACTGTACCTCGTGTTTGCCGACCGCGACTATGCCGGTCCGGGTGCACGACGGTTAGCGGAGATCATCCGTGAGCATGTCGCGGGGTCGTGCGGCAAGCATGCCTCCGAACAAGTTGAGACGTAGGGGCGCGTCCGCCGGATTGTCGCGATCGCGACGCAGCATTCGCTTGGATTCACTGACAACCTATCGCGAGGACATTCCACGATCCTATGCATTGAGTGGGCCAAGGATCTGCTAGGCTTTCTGGCATGAATGCTCGCTTACTCACGAACTTGCGCAGCAAGCTGCGGGTTCGTGCGCTATTGCGTCAAAAAATCCTTGGCCACTCTACGCAGCAAGTCTTTGCCCGCATGTACGAACGTAACAGCTGGGCGAATGGAGAGTCTGCTTCCGGTAACGGCTCCGACCTTAAACAAACGGCACTCGTCAGGAAGGAGCTCAGCAGGCTCATTGCTGATTTTGATATTCGCACGCTGCTCGATGCTCCCTGTGGCGATTTTTATTGGATGAAAGAGGTCGATCGCCGCGGATCCCGCTACCTGGGCGTGGATATCGTGCCGAAATTGATTGCGGCCAACGAGAGAAATTACGGAAATGCCACGACGTCCTTTTCCGTGCTGGATATCGTGAAAGATGAGTTACCGCGGGTCGACCTGATTGTGTGCCGCGACTGTCTGGTGCATCTTCCCTTGGAGGCGGGGGTCAAGACATTGCAGGCATTCTTCAGAAGCGGCTCGAAATATCTATTGAGCACCACCTATCCAGGCCTCGTAAAGAAGAACCGGCCTCTGTATATAACAGGTAATTGGCGTCCGCTGGATTTGGAGCGGCCTCCCTTCCTACTGCCTGCACCGCTGCGGGTTATCAATGAGGGATGCACCGAAGCAGAGGACTACGCGGAAAAAAGTCTTGGTCTATGGATACTAAGTGGCCTGTAACGCAGTCACCTGTCCCACCTAACTGCGCCGGCAAGGACACTGAGTCACCTCTTGGGGTGCTCCGTGAAAACGCGAATTTGCTGCGCCGCGACTAGGTCAGTTTTCTTCTAGACTCACAACGTAGTGCCGACGATGATCGGCGACAACGGAGGATCTATGCACGGAAACGTTTCCTTCATCGAGCTTGGCACATCGGATACAGAGCGCTCTCGTCCTTTTTTTCAGCGGGTCTTCGGATGGTCCTTCACTCCAATGGCGCAGGGCGGCGGCTGGTTTCAAGCTCCCTCGATGCGAGTTGGCTTTCATGGCAAGGACACGCCCCAGATTTATGTTTTCTTCGAGGTCCCTGACTTGGAGCAAGCGATAGCACTGGTTCGGGACGCCGGAGGTGAAGCCGATCCCCCAGCGCCGGAGGAGCCTGGGTTCGGTCGATTTTCCAATTGCCGTGACCCGCAAGGGATACGCTTCGGCCTTCATCAACAATCTGATGACTGCGCGACCAAACGAACTGGCTGATAGCAGCCGGTCGCATATGACGGCTCAGGCCGAGCACGGTAAGTGAAGCAGATTGGTGGGATTGGGTCCGAGGCCCATCCAGCCCTTTTCATAGTTTTTTTGGTGGCCGGGACGGAACCTAAATCACGTAGAAAAGACCGGTAATTTAAGGGATTGCTGATCTCACATTGCTGCCGATACCCCAGCAATGCCCCTTCCAAAAGATGGCTGGTGCTGGACGTAGTTGGACCAGCGGCGGAAGGTACACACTAATGCCTCCATGTGATACTGTAGTATCACTCTATGCGCACAGAACTTGTTACCACCCTGAAGCGAAAAGCGTCGGAATTGCTGGCCGATATCGAGAAGGACGGGGCGCCCATCCTCATCACGCAGCACGGCCTGCCGGCTGCCTACCTCGTCGATGTCGAGGTCTACGAAGCTCTACAGCAACGCATTGGCTTGCTCGAGGGCATCGCCCGAGGTGAGAAGGCGGTCGAGGACCGTCGCGTCGTGACCCATGCGCAAGCGAAGCAACGCATGTCACGATGGCTCAAGTAATCTGGGCCGAGCCGGCTTTAAACGATTTAGACGCCATCGCCGATTACATTGCGCTCGATAATCCCACGGCCGCTAGTGAGTTGGTCCAGCGAGTCTTCGCGCACGTCGATCAGTTGATTATTCATCCGGACAGCGGCTCCAAACCGCGCGAACTACGCGGCGGCCGCTACCGTCAAGTAGTTGAACCGCCGTGCCGCATATTCTATCGGCGGGAAGGTGAAACGGTTTACGTGCTGTATGTAATGCGCGGCGAACGAAAATTGCGACCGCGCGCCCTGGCGGCGCGTAGCAAGAAGGCAGCGCCATAGACCCGCGAGAGCATCCGCCGATCGGAAGCTCATTTTGCTACCAACGCCGCGCTGCTGGGTTTTCCTCATGGGAGATGCGTTTCATTTTGATGGCGTTAGTTTTCTTCAATTTAAATGGCCGGTATCGGGCGCAGCATTTGGCGCTTGCCGGCCATCTTGAGACGCTCGCATTAGTGGAATCCACGGAGCAAAGCCGCCGCTCGCAAGCTTATGTACACTGAGCAGCCCACACCCAAGTTGTTCCGCTCCAAGCATGTTCAGCCGCCGAAATTTTCTTGTCGTTGCCACGCTCTCTCTGCCATGTGTCCTCCACGCCGGACCGAGGCGTTTGGGCAAATTGCCCGCGGCCTTCGCACAGCTTGAGGAGACCAACGGAGGCCGGCTCGGAGTTGCTGTGCTCGACACTGCCACCGGCGAGCGCTCGGGCTACCGCGCGGATGAGCGGTTCCCCATGTGCAGCACGTTCAAATTCCTACTCGCTTCCGCGGTCCTGCAGCGCGTGGACGGCCATCGAGAAACCCTCGACCGCGCCGTCGCGATTCCTTCGAAGCCGCTGCTGTTCAATTCTCCGCTGACTGAACCGCACGCCGGGGGTACGATGACTGTCGCGGCTCTTTGTCAGGCCACTCTGACCAGAAGCGATAACACGGCAGCTAATCTTTTGCTAGAAACGATCGGTGGACCGTCAGGCATCACAAGCTTCTCCCGCTCCCTTGGGGATACCGTGACGCGTCTCGACCGAATTGAGACGTCTCTGAATGAATCACTCGCCGGGGATCCGCGTGATACCACGTCTCCCACGGCCATGGCTGGTGATCTGAAATCCGTGCTGCTGGGAAACGTGCTCTCGCAGCGTTCGCGCGACATACTGGCGCTTTGGATGGAAGCGAGCCTCACCGGCCTTGAGCGCCTACGGGCCAAACTGCCCGCGAGCTGGCGCGTAGCCGACAAGACAGGCGCGAATGGCGAGCATACGAGCAATGATATCGCCGTTATCTGGCCAGCCGGCAAGCCGCCCATAATCGTCGCGGCCTACATCACCCAGTGCACCGGTCCTGAGAGCAAGCGTGCAGCCATGCTCGCGGAGATCGGCCAACTGGTGAAGGAGTCCCTCGGTTAAAACGGTAAACGGAGATTCCCGAAGCAGTCACTCGCCACTGCCCGCACCGGGTCGACTCCGGAAGTTGCGTTGAACGTCAGAAAAATCACCCCACGCTCGCACCCAGGGTGACGAGAAGCTCGTCCAGTTGCGCGAACGTCTCGGCCATCGCATTCTCCATCCCGGCGTTGGCATCGAGAGCTTCCTTGGAGGGATAGAGTTCGTGATAGACCAGCAGCGTCTTGCCACCTCTTTCCTCGAAGGTCACGGTGCTGACCGCACCTCCGTCACTCTCGTCATTCGTCCAGACGAGGCGCGAGTGCGGTGTTACTTCCTTGTACGTGCCGAAGAACGCCATCTGTGAGTCCCCGTGTGCGAACTCCAAACGGTACCTGCCCCCGACACGAACATCCATTTCGCAGGAAAGCAGGGACATTCCCATCGACTTCGGCACCCACCACTGCCTGAACAGCTTAGGGGTGGTCCACGCCTCGAACACGATGCGCGCCGGGCCGTTGAAGGTTCGCGTAACGACGATCTCACGCTCGGACTTCCGTTCTATCGTCGTGAGGTTCTTCATGGTGCTAGGCTCACTCTCTCTTTTTGCGTCCAACGACCTTCTCCTTTTGTTTCAGTTCCTCAACAACGGTGTCCAGCACGTCGAAGCGTGCGTCCCAGAGCTGGCGGTATCTCTCGATCCATGCAGCTTCCTCCTCCAGTCGGCGCGGGCCGAGCTTGCAGGTCCGCACGCGCCCCACCTTCTCCGTGGTGACTAGCCCCGCCTGCTCCAAGACGCCGACATGCTTCTTCATGCCCGTGAGGGTCATGCGGAATTTCTCGGCAAGGTCCGTGATCGAAGCGTCTACACGCCCGAGCTGCTCCAGAACGCCACGTCGGGTGGCGTCGGAGAGCGCGGCGAACGAGGCATCGAAGCGGGCCTGGGTATATTGAACCATATGGTTCAGTATTTAACACACGGATTGGCGGCATGCAAGGGGAGGCCGAGCACGCGCTGCCGCGACCGCTTCTGGGCTTCTGAGTGATTGCCAGATGCTGAAATGTCAAAGGGGGAGGAGAGGCGAGGCGCGATCGAGAATTCGTTCGACCATGGCCAGTGCGCGTGGCTTGGAATCATGGGCGATGTAATCGTGAAGCTCCGCGAGCCGCGTCCGCGCACGGGGGCGGTCCACGTTACCTGCATCGGCGTAGGCCGTATTCCCGTCTCAGATCCTCGGCGTCAGTGACACGCCCAGCCTTCGCATCGGCGAGCGCGGCCTCGACGTCGCCCCGAAGCTCTAACGCGTACAAGAGATCCTGCCACGTTGCGTCGTCAGGCAACGCTCCGATCAATTCATGCGCCCGCTGCTGCTATTTCATGCGCTACGGTGCCTATTTCGAGTGAGGGCGGGTCTGCTAAGTGGTTGAAAATTAAGAACCTATAAAATCATCTTTGCGACTTCGCACCAGGTGGTCGGCGATTCGAATTTGTTCGGGCGCGCGTTTAAGCATTATTGCTTTCTGCTTACGGCGGTAAACTCTCTCGTTTTCTTGCTGTCGGTATTTCCGACAAGAAGAATCAACCGCGGACTAAACCTACGGACCCGACCAAAGACGGTGGTCAGGCCGGATCAAACGGAATGGACATTTTCGAAGCGGGGGAGGGAGCGACGATGCAGAGAATCCTGATGTTGAGAGATGACGCTGGTAAGGGTGGCGGCGGCCGGCGCAACGAGCCCAAGAACGTGCTCGACGATCGACTCGAAGTCTGCTCATTGAGCCCGATGACGGGTTTTTTTCGCGACGGATGCTGCGACACCAGCCGCGAAGACATCGGCAGCCACACCGTGTGCGCCGTCATGACCGCGGGATTTCTTGAGTATTCGAAGTCATGCGGCAATGATCTCTCGACGCCAGTCCCGGAATTCGGCTTTCCGGGACTGAAGCCCGGTGATCGCTGGTGTCTGTGCGCACCTCGGTGGCAGGAAGCGTTGCAAGCGGGGCGTGCGCCGCGCGTGGTCTTGCGCGCTACACATGAAGGTTCCTTGAGCTTCTGCTCGCTCGCGGACCTCAAGCGCTTAGCAGTCGACCTCGATTGACTCGCCGCACCCGCCGTCCAGGACTGGCGGTGCTCGCCTCCTACATCCCGAAGGTTCAGTCTCCTCCAGGAGTTGCCCATCCTCGTTGTGGCGCTGCTACGCGATGAAAAGATGTTTTTGACGCAGCCGCAGATCGCGAGTTGTCGCCCAACCTCAGCTTGTCCAGGTGGTCCGCCCAACTTTGCATCATGGCGCGCCGTTCTGGGATGCGTTTAGCTCGGTTGCCTTGATTGCCGAGTCGGTCAGTGGCATTTGGGGGTATCTGCCCTGGGAGTATCTGGTGCTGCCGAGATACCCCCATAGGTGCCCCACTGGAGGTGGCCGTCAACCCCAACTAGTGGACGTTAATCGACATCAATTTGTGAGAAAAATGTCATTCAAACAGATAGTTATCGAGATCTAGCGGCGCTCTCTGGCAGCTCGTGGACGTCGGTGGAAAGTGGCAATGGCTCCCCGGGACGGATTATTCGGCGCTGCGCGCCTCACCCCTTCGGGGTCGCCCTAAAGGGCGATCGCCGCCGCTGCGCGGCGTCGTCGAACCGTCTTGTTTTCTGTCGGCGGTTCGAATTTCGGCCGGCAATTGTTGGATGCCAAAAATCGGTTTTCGGGCCAAAAAAAAAGGTGGCTCCCCGGGACGGATTCGAACCGCCGACCAACGGATTAACAGTCCGTCGCTCTACCACTGAGCTACCGGGGAATCGGAAGAGGCGCGGATTGTCAGGAAGCCGCGCATTTAAGTCAAGAAACCAACGCGCAACCAGGCATGGCCGGTCACGGCATGCGGCACGTAGGGGGCCTCCAGTCGCGCAATTTTGCGCTGATCGAGCTTCAGCGATAAGGCGGCCACGGCATCGGTGAGATGCTGCGGTTTCGAGGCGCCGACGATCGGTGCCGTCACAGATACGGCGTCCAGCCGCGCTGCCTGGCGGTGTGCAAGGCTTTGCTGAACTGGCAGGCCCACACATCGAGGAAGCGCCGATGTAACGTGCCTTGCCGCTCTTGATGACATCGTGCAGCGCTTCCAGGGTCTCTTCTAGGAGCGTTCGATAGTCCCAACGGTGTATCTGGGCTGAAAAGCATTACAAAGACAATCAATTGCAGCGGATTGTTCAGCTGGATTATACGCGCTCCCGCGCGCCACGCGCTTTGGCGCCTTCGCATCAATTCGCTTTATGCGCGTTTTGCGACGGCCGGCGAAATAGCTTGTTCGATGCGGCGAAGCGCGTCCTTCAGAGTATCCATACCGCAAGCAAAGGAGATGCGAATATGATTCGGTGCGCCGAAGCCCGATCCGGGAACAACCGCGACCCCTGCATGCACCAGCAAGTACTCGGCGAACTCGTCGTCGTTCTTCAGGCCCAATGCGTGCATAGCGCCTTCCACGTTTGCGAACGCATAAAAAGTGCCGGCACCGGCAAGACACGATATGCCGGGAATGGCATTCAATCCGGCGACGACGAAGTCATGCCGTGACTTGAAGGCTTTATTCATCTCGGCGACACAGGACTGATCGCTGTTCAACGCAATGGTGGAGGCGCGCTGGGAAATGCTCGAGGCGTTGGATGTGGACTGGCCCTGTACCGTCGACATTGCCGCAATGACCTCCTTGGGGCCTCCGCAGTAGCCTATTCTCCAACCGGTCATGGCGTAGGACTTCGACATGCCATTGATGGTGATGGTGCGCTCGTACAAATGCGGATTCGCCTGTGCGAAGCTGGTAAACGGCTCGGCCGCCCAATAGATGTGCTCGTACATCTCATCAGAGGCGATGACGATCTGCGGATGTTTGGCGAGTACCTGTCCCAAGGCTTGCAGCTCCGCTTTGCAATAGGCGGCGCCCGTGGGGTTGCTCGGGCTGTTGATGATAAACAGCTTGGTGCGCGGCGTGATCGCAGCGGCCAGTTGCGCCGCGGTGATTTTGTAGCCTTGAGAGGGTCCCGCATACACGCTGACCGGCACACCGTCGGCCAACAATGCCATGTCGGGATAGGACACCCAGTAGGGCGCCGGGATCACGCATTCATCGCCCGGATCGAGAAGCGCCAAGCAGGCATTGAAACAGGTTTGCTTGGCGCCGGAAGACACCAGGATCTGGGCGCGCTCATAGGTAAGCGCGTTGTCGCGCTTGAACTTGGCGATGATGGCATCCTTGAGTTCGGTCGTCCCGTCCACCGCGGTATAGCGGGTGACCCCCTTGCGAATCGCTTCGACGCCCGCATCTGAGATATGCACGGGCGTGTCGAAATCCGGCTCGCCAGCTGCCAATCCAATGATGTCCTTACCTTCGGCCTTGAGCTTGGCTGCCCGAGCGGTCATCGCAAGAGTGGGAGAGGGCTTGACCTTTTGAACGCGCTTGGAAACGGACACGGGCAAGGGTGAAATTCCTATGTTAAATGCGGCGCATTCAGTGTACGAAAAAAGGCCAGGTGACGCCAGGCAGCTTGCCGGTCGCGCCGGTGTGACATATGTCTTCTGGAAACGCCGACGGGTGCACCGCGCAAAGGGCGCGAATGCCTCGACCGCCAGCAACGTGAGAGAATGTGAACAATGAGTTTTGAACTTTTCTCGGACTACCTGCCGGCGGGGGATCAGCCGCAAGCGATTGAAAAGCTTGTTGATGGCTTGGGCAGCGGGCTTGCGCATCAGACCCTGCTCGGGGTCACTGGATCGGGCAAAACATTCACGATCGCCAATGTCATCCAACAGGTGCAACGCCCGACCTTGGTGCTGGCGCATAACAAGACTCTCGCAGCGCAGCTGTACGGCGAATTCAAGATCTTTTTCCCGAAGAACTCTGTCGAATACTTCGTTTCGTACTATGACTACTACCAGCCCGAAGCCTACGTGCCCGCGTCGGACACGTTTATCGAGAAAGACGCCTCGATCAACGAGCACATCGAACAGATGCGCTTGTCTGCCACCAAGGCGCTGCTGGAGCGGCCTGACTCCATCATCGTCGCGACGGTATCAGCCATTTACGGATTGGGCGATCCTAATGCCTACCTGAGCATGGTCCTGCACATGTCGCGCGGCGACATTCTCGAACAGCGCAAACTGTTGCGGCGCCTGGCCGACATGCAGTACACGCGCAACGAAATCGATCTGCAGCAGGGCACATACCGGGTGCGCGGCGACGTCATCGATATCTTTCCCGCGGAATCGGAGCGCGAGGCCGTGCGTGTCGAGCTTTTCGATGATCGCGTGGAGACTTTGAGCTTTTTCGACCCGCTCACGGGCGAAGTGCTGCGCAAAGTGCCGCGCCTCACCGTCTACCCCTCGTCCCACTACGTGACCCCAAAGGAACGAGTCCACTCGGCGGTCGATCAGATCCGTGATGAGCTGCGCACGCGGCTGCTTGAACTGAATGCCGCGGGCAAGCTCGTCGAGGCACAGCGCCTGCAGCAGCGCACCTTATTCGACTTGGAAATGATGCACGAGGTCGGTTATTGCGCCGGCATCGAAAATTATTCCCGCTATCTGTCGGGCCGGGCTGCCGGTGAGCCGCCGCCATGCCTGTTTGACTACTTGCCCAAAGATGCGCTCTTGGTGATCGACGAGAGTCATCAGACCATTCCGCAGCTCGGCGCGATGTACAAGGGCGATCGATCGCGGAAGGAAACCCTGGTCGAGTATGGTTTCCGATTGCCCTCGGCACTGGACAATCGACCGCTGCGATTCGAAGAGTTCGAACACTTGGCGCCGCAAGCCATCTACGTATCGGCAACGCCGGCGGCCTATGAGAAGCGCGTGTCGGCGCAGATCATCGAGCAGCTGGTGCGACCCACCGGGCTGATCGATCCCCCGGTGGAGATTCGTCCGGTGCGGGCGCAGGTGGATGATTTGCTCTCGGAGATCCGCCTGCGGGCCCAGGCCAATGAGCGGGTTTTGGTCACCACCCTGACCAAGCGCATGGCGGAGGATCTGACCGAATACTTGGGCGAGCATGGTGTGAGGGTCCGCTATCTTCACGCGGACATCGAAACGGTCGAGCGTTCTGAAATCATTCGCGACTTGCGCTTGGGCAAGTTTGATGTGATCGTCGGCATCAACTTGCTGCGCGAAGGCTTGGACATGCCCGAGGTTTCCTTGGTGGCCATTCTCGATGCGGACAAGGAAGGATTCTTGCGATCTGAAGGTTCTCTGATTCAGACCATCGGGCGCGCAGCGCGCAACTTGCAGGGCAAGGCCATCTTGTACGCAGATGTGCGGACCGGCTCGATCGAACGCGCCATCGCCGAGACCGACCGGCGCCGCAACAAGCAGATTCAGTTCAACATCGAGCACGGCATTACGCCGCGCAGTATCGTCAAGGCGGTTACCGATGTCATGGAAGGCGCGCGCGATGTTCAGGAGGGCGAGCGCTACGGATCGAGCGCCGAGATTGCCATGCTGGCACCTGAACAGGCCGTGAAGCGGATCAAGAAGCTTGAAGCCGAAATGACCCGGCTGGCGCGCAATCTCGAGTTCGAACAGGCCGCGCGCGTGCGCGATGAAATCCAAAAGCTTCGTGCTTCGGCATTTGGCTTGCCGAACAGCCGGGCAGGGTAGGACAGATGGCAACGGAAAGCGGTCAGCCCCAAGAGGTGGATCTCGATAGTACAGACAGGCTCCCGATCCTCGAGGGCGTGCTGTTCGACCCTGATGTTGCGGATGATGCCGTGCGATTGGATCGCGCGCCGCCCGCGCCGGACATGTCTCTGGCCGCGGCGGGCGCACCGAGCGAATTCACCCGGCCTCCGTCGATCGACTTGCCCTCGCTCGCCGAGAGCATGCGCTCCGTGGAGGAACGTATTGCGCGACAAAGCGCCGAAAACGGCGCCCTGACTCGGGCGCACGAGCGCTCGCTCGAGGCGGCAGCGGCAAGCGCCGCGCGCGCCAAAGCGATGGAGAGGGATCTCGCGGCGGCGCGAAACGCTCTTCAGAGCGAACAAGCCCGAGCGCGGGAGCTGGAGAGAAACCAGGCGGAAAATAGCGGCTTTATCGAATCTGCGCTCGCCCGCGCCGAGGGGGCATCGCGCGAGGCGGAGCGCCAACAGGCAGAGACGCGGACATTGCGCGATTCCCTGGCAGCCCGCGACGCGACGATTGTTCAGGTACTGCACTCTCTGAGTGAGCGTGATGCACAGCTTTCTGCGCTGCAGGCTGAACACGCAAGGGCATTGCCCGCTCTGGAAGCGCGCGCCAAGAACGGTACGCAACTGGCGGAGGAGTTGCTCTCCGTTCGGGGCCAGTTGAACACGGCATTGGCGGAACTCAAATTGAGCCACGACCAGGCGCGCGTAGCTCTAGCGCAGCTGAAGCGCGGCGAATCCGAATTAAACTCCGCACGGGCGGAATTGGCGACGTCCAAGACCCAGGCAATCTCCTATTTGGAATTGCTGCGAACTCGAGATTGGCGCAGCGGTTTCGAACAGAATCTGTTCCGCGACATGGATGCGAGGGTGAGCGCTGACCGAGCGGATGCTAGGGCGCTGACGGCTGAGCGCGACCGGATGCAAGGACAAGTGACAGCCCTGGAAGCGTCGGTCGCCGCGCAGAAAGCTACAATCGACAAACTGCAAAGCGCCGCCGATCAAGCGCTCGCGGTAGCGCAGGCCGCCGGCACTGAGGGCACGCAGCTTATAGCGCAATTACAGTCCGAGCACGCGGCCAAGATCGCCGAACTTGAAGCCGACGCGCGGACACGCGACGAGGAAATGACCGTGCTCATGGCGCACCTGCAGGAAGCGCGGCGGCCCATCGAGTCCATCGAGGGCGATGCCAGGCGCTCAAGGGAAGAGCTGGCTCTGAAGACCGCCGCCCTCGTGGAACTCACCGGGGAAGCCGAGAAATTGCGAACGGCACTCGAGCGGACCCGCGGCGCGCTCGAAGAGCGCGAGTTTCTCATTCGCCGGCTGGAGCGCAGCGAAAGCAACAATGCCAATGTGCTGGGGCGCATCCAAACCAGCATGGAGAGATTGGGATCGGTGGCCACGCCCGGGACAGGCGTTGTCCCTGTTTCGGAGTGGGCACCCGAGCTGATCAGGATCGATGGCGACAGAAGCATCAGTCATACCTTGGGGCGCCGCACGCGCATTGGCCGTGCGTCGGGTTGCGAGCTACACATCGATTCGTCGTCGGTGAGCCGCCACCATGCGCTCATCCTTGCGGGAACCCGCGAGGCCATCATCGAAGATCTCAACAGCACCAATGGCGTGATCTTGAACGGCCGCAAGGTGACCCGGCAGGTCCTGAACGACGGGGATATCGTGACGATCGGGGAGATCCAATTCCGATACGTCGCAAAACCCTTAAGCATGCCCTCAAGGGGTGATTTTTAGCCCAGTCAGCGACTTTTCCCTTTATAGGCGCCCACGAATCCGGTATCTTTCGCGCCCTTCGTGCGCGCTTAGCTCAGCGGTAGAGCATCACCTTGACATGGTGGGGGTCAGTGGTTCGATCCCACTAGCGCGCACCATCCCTTAAGAAAAAGGGGATGTCGACCCTTAGAATGTGATGCCCTATGCCAGCGATTACACTTCCCGACGGTAGCCAAAAACACTTCAATCACCCGGTTTCTGTGGCGGAAGTGGCTGCCAATATCGGTCCGGGCCTCGCGAAAGCCGCTCTGGCCGGCAAGGTCAACGGTACGTTGGTCGACACCTCGGCGTCGATCGATCGGGACGCTACTTTAAGCATCGTGACGGACAAAGACCCGGAAGGGTTGGACATCATCAGGCACTCTACTGCCCATCTGTTGGCCAATGCGGTGCAAGAGCTGTTTCCCGATGCGCAGGTCACGATCGGCCCGGTGATCGAGAACGGCTTTTACTACGATTTCGCCTACAAGCGGCCATTTTCGACCGAGGATCTGGCGGCGATCGAAAAACGCATGGCCGAGATTTCCGCCAAGGATCTGCCGGTTCATCGACGCGTGCTGCCCCGGGATGAGGCGATTGCGCATTTCAAGAAAATCGGCGAGCACTACAAGGCTGAGATCATTGCCGCCATCCCGCAGGGCGAATCCATCAGCCTGTATGGACAAGGCGCGTGGGAGGATTTGTGCCGCGGTCCGCACGTTCCGAGCACCGGCAAGCTCAAGGCCTTTAAGCTGATGAAAGTCGCGGGCGCCTATTGGCGCGGCGATTCGCGCAACGAAATGCTGCAGCGGATTTACGGCACCGCCTGGGCCAACGACAAACAGCTCAAGGAGTATCTGACCCGGCTGGATGAGGCGGAAAAGCGCGACCATCGGCGCATCGGCAGGGAGCTGGACCTGTTTCACCTGCAGGAAGAAGCGCCGGGCGCAGTGTTTTGGCATCCCAAGGGTTGGGCTCTTTTCCAGCAGCTCATCGCCTACATGCGCGAGCGGCAGACCGCTGCCGGGTTTCAAGAGGTCAATACACCTGAAATCATGGACCGCGAGCTATGGGTCAAGTCGGGTCATATCGAGACCTTCGGCGAGAACATGTACATGACGACCACGCCGGATGAGCGCACCTTTGCGATCAAGCCGATGAATTGCCCAGGGCATATTCAGGTCTTCAAGCAAGGCTTGCGCAGCTATCGAGAATTGCCGCTGCGCTTCGCTGAATTCGGCAAGGTGCATCGCTACGAGCCCTCCGGCGCATTGCACGGACTCATGCGGGTACGTGCCTTCACCCAAGACGATGCCCACATATTCTGCACGCCGGACCAACTCACCACAGAGGCGGTCAAGGTCACCCAGCTGATATTGAGCATTTATCGAGATTTCGGATTCGACGATGTACGCATCAAGTTTTCTGACCGACCCGCCAAGCGGGTGGGGGCGGACGAGATTTGGGATACCTCTGAAATGGCCCTGCGGCATGCCTGCGACGCCGCCGGCATCGAAACCACCCTCAACCCGGGCGAGGGGGCCTTCTACGGGCCGAAGCTGGAATTCGTGTTGAGGGACGCGATTGGGCGCGATTGGCAATGCGGCACCCTGCAGGTGGACTTCAATCTCCCAGGGCGCCTCGGAGCCACCTATATCGGCGAGGACAGCCACAAGCACACGCCGGTCATGCTGCATCGGGCCATGTTCGGCTCCCTGGAGCGGTTTATCGGCATTTTGATCGAACATCATGCCGGCAAACTGCCCGCCTGGCTGGCTCCGGTACAGGCCGTGGTGATGGGAATTACGAACCATCAGGACAAATATTGCCTGGAAGTGGCGGAAAACCTGAAAAATCAGGGGCTTCGAGTAGAAACGGACTTGAGGTATGAGAAAGTAGGCTTTAAAATCCGCGAGCACACAATTAAGCGTGTTCCTTTCCTTCTGGTCGCGGGTGAGCGGGAAGTCGAGGCACACACCCTGGCCGTTCGCACGCGCGGTGGCAAAGATCTAGGTAGTTTGGAGCTGTCTGAGCTCACCACCTTGCTTTGCGACGAAGTCGCGAGCCGCGGCCGTCTTGTTTTGGAGGATCGTGTATCGCAACGTCGAAGCGGGTAAGGCGCAATGAGGAGATCTCCGCACCATCGGTGCGAGTGAT
>JALYIH010000054.1 GCA_030775865.1 Pseudomonadota bacterium
TTCTTACTGGTCGTGGACGGGGTTCCCTGGGGAGGGGCGTTCAATCCGCACATCACCACCTTGGACTTTACCGGCACGCAGCGAGTCGAGGTATTGAAGGGGGCGGCGCCCGTGATGTACGGCGCGACGTCGTTCGTCGGGGTGGTACAGGTCATCCATTATCCAGCCGGTGAGGCTGCCAATGAAGCAGACCTCGCATACGGTACCTATGGTTCCGTGCACGGCTCCGCATCGGTGGCGCTGCCGCAAATCGGCAGCTATCGACAATCATTGGCCGTCGATGGGCAGAACTTGGGATTTGCCGATCCTCGAGAAGCGGTAACCAACGAACATGCTCTTTATCGCGGTGCGCTGCCGTTGGGTGCGGGCAGATTGAGCATCGACGCGGGTCTCACCTTCGTGCGCGACACGCCGCCGAGTCCCGTGCTTCGGGCGGGGACCTCGCTCACGGCACTCACCCCGATCAATGCGAATTTCAATCCGGCCGATGCAGCCGTCAACGAGAACCAGTACCACCTTGCGTTGAGCTATTCGCTGCCGACCCGTTGGGGAAACTGGGACACGCTCGCCTCCTTCGCCTATGCGGACGTGACGGACCGGCGAGGATTCTTGCACCCGGATTCGAGCGGTACGGCGGATACTCAGGATCAGCGGCGCTTCATCGATGATGGCTATTGGGACAGCCACTTGAGCGTGGCGTCGGCGGCTGACACCACGCTCATCGTCGGCGCCGATGTGCTGTACGGATTCGGGCGTCAGACCACGTTGAACAGCAACGGCGCGTACACGGTACCGCTGGATGGCGCCGTCTTGCCGCCGCCGACGTCGGCGTTGCCCGTGAACGAGGTGGGCACGCTCAAGGATGAACGGCTGTTTGGCGGACAATATGCGCAGGCGGATTGGAAACCCGGCGATGATTGGGATGTGATTGCGGGCCTCCGTCTCAATGAGGCTTATGAGCGCAAGAACTCCAGCGATTTAGCCCTGGCGCTGACGCCGCCGCAGTTGTCCGCTGAAGTTGTCGGCAAGACCATCATTCGGCCGACGGAAACCCTTGGGCTTAGCTATCGCTTATGGGCGGATGGCAAGGACGAACTCGTTGCCTATGCGGATTATCGCAACGCCTTCAAACCCGCTGCGATCGATTTTGGTCCCGATTACAGACCCGATCTTTTACGTCCTGAGACGGCCAAGGGCTATGAAGCGGGCTTGAGGGGTGCCGCCGCGGGCGGCCGATTCACCTACCAGGCAGAACTGTTCCTGCTCAACTTCGAGAATCTGGTGGTCGCCACGAGTGCGGGCGCCCTGGCAAATGCGGCCGGAGAACGGCTCAAAGGCATCGAAGCCGACATCCGTTACGATCTCACGCCGGACTTGGGCTTGGCCGCCAATGCGTCCTATCACGACGCGCGCTTTACGCAGTATCTGTTCTTCGACGGCAATGCGAATATTGATGTTGCCGGCAGGCAGTTGCTGCTGTCGCCGCATGTTCTCGCCTCGCTGGGGTTGCTGTATACGCCCGATCACGGTTTATCGGCGAGCGCCGTCGCCCGATATGTTGGGCGACGATTTCTCGATGAGGAAAACACCGCGCCGGTGGGCGGCTATGCGACGCTGGACGCCAACTTGGGATATCGCATCGGTCGTTACCAGGTGACCTTCGAGGGAACGAATCTGACCAATCAACGGCCACCGGTGTCCGCCAGCGAATTCGGCAGCCAATCCTTCTATCTGTTGCCGGGGCGCATGACTTGGCTTCGCCTGAAGTATGCATGGCGGTAAACAGTGCCGATATGGAAGGTCTTTGGCGCCAATTGAACTATCATGAACGTAAAGCGCGCTGTTCACACGCTTAGGATGAATCAATGTCAGCGAATATTCGTTTATTTCAATGCCTCGGTGCTGTCCTCCTGACGCTGGCGGGGTCGGGTCTGACTCCCGCGCAGACCAATACCGCCGCCATCACCCAGGATCTACAGTGGCGATTGGTCGGGCCGTTTCGCGGCGGCCGCACGCGTGCCATCACGGGCGTTCCAAGCCAGCCGCATACCTTCTTGGCGGGTGCGGTGAACGGAGGCGTCTGGAAGTCCGATGACGACGGGCGAACGTGGACACCAATTTTTGATTCACAACCCACGCAATCGATCGGCGCGATCGCCGTCGCGGCCTCCAATCCGAAGATCATTTACGTGGCATCGGGCGAAGGCCTGCATCGGCCGGATTTGTCGGTCGGCAACGGCGTGTATCGCTCAACCGACGCCGGCCAGACCTGGACGCATCTGTCGCTCGATGATGCGCAACAGATTCCGAGCATCGCGGTGGATCCGCATGATGCAAACCGCGTTTATGCGGCGGTTTTGGGTCATCCTTATGGGCCCAGCGCGCAGCGTGGCGTCTATCGCTCGATGGATGGCGGCGCAACGTGGTCAAGAGTGCTCGATCGAGGCGAGAACACCGGCAGCTCCTTCATCAGAATCGACCCATTCGATCCGAACACCTTGTACGCGGGATTTTGGCATGCGCGTTCAGGACCCTGGGAAGATAAAACCATGTTCAACGGCCCCAACGGCGGCGTCTACAAATCGACCGACGGCGGCGAGCATTGGCGGCAGCTGACGGAAGGACTGCCGCAGGGCTTGTCGCAGATCGACGTCGCGGTTGCGCCGAGCGCACGGGGGCGGTTGTATGCCACAGCGGCGACGAGCTCGAATCCAGCGGCGCAAGGCGGCGCGGCGCCGAGCGTGGGCATTTACCGCTCCGACGACGGCGGCGAACATTGGCGCTCCGCGACCAGCGATGCGCGTCCGGCACTGCGCATAGGCGGCGGCGACTTGCCCATCATCACGGTCGATCCGAGCAACGCGGACATTCTGTACAGCGCATCGATCGTCGTGATGAAGTCGATCGACGGCGGCGCGCATTGGATGTCGTTCAAAGGGGCGCCCGGCGGCGATGACTATCAACAGATGTGGATCAGCCCGGAAGATTCGCAGCACATCGGCTTGGCCGGTGACCAGGGCGTCGTCATTAGCGTCAACGGCGGTAAGACTTGGAGCAGCTGGTACAACCAGCCGACTGCACAGCTGTACCACGTCGCCGTTACACCCACCTTCCCGTACCGGCTGTGCTCCGGCCAGCAGGAGAGCGGGTCGGTGTGCATTTCGAGCCGGGGCAACGACGGCGAAATCACATTTCGCGACTGGCATCCGGTGGGCGTGATCGAATACGGCTACGTGGCACCCGACCCGCTTGATCCGGATGTCATTTACGGCGCGGGGCGCAACGTCGTCACCAAGACGCACCTGTCGAGCGGTCAGGTGCAGAACATTACGCCGATCCCCGTGCCATCCGCGGACATTCGCACCGACCGGACCGAACCCATTTTATTTTCGCCGCAGGATCCGCACCGGTTGTACTACGCGGCCAACCGTCTTTACATGACCGATGATGCAGGCGTTTCCTGGCGGCCGATCAGCGATGACTTGACCCGCCCGAGCACCGGTTCTCCGGTCAGCGTCGGCGACATGCATGCTGACCAGGCAGAGACGCAGCGCGGGGTTATTTATTCCGTGAGCGCATCGCCCGTGATGAAAGGCCTGCTGTGGGCAGGCACGGATGATGGATTGGTCTGGGTGACCCCAGATGAGGGCAAGAATTGGCACAACGTGACGCCGCCGGAGCTGACTCCCTGGAGCAAAGTCACCCAGATCGAGTCATCGCACTTCGATGGAAAGACCGCCTACGCATCGGTGAGCCGTTTTCGCCTGGATGATCTGAAACCGTATCTGTACCGTACCCGCGACGGCGGGCTAAGCTGGCAGAGGATCACCACCGGCTTGAGCGCGGGTGCTCCCGTCAACGCCGTGCGCGAAGATCCGGCGTGCCGCGGATTGTTGTTCGCGGCCACGGAGAAAGCGGTGTGGGTGTCTCTGGATGACGGCGAGCACTGGCAGCCGCTGCAGCTGAATTTGCCGCGAACCTCGATGCGCGATCTGGTCATCCAAGCCCAAGACCTGATTGTCGCAACGCACGGCCGCTCATTCTGGATTCTCGATGACATCGGACCGCTGCGCGAGTTCGCTCGCAATGCCTCTCACAAGGAAGTCACACTGCTGAAGCCCTCGCCGGCGGTGCGCGTGCGGCGCAGTACCGGCACCGACACGCCCATCCCGCCGGACGAGCCAGCCGGACGCAACCCGCCCGACGGTGCTGTCATCGACTACTACTTTCCGCAGGCCGTGAAAGGCACCGTGGCCATCGAAATACTGGATTCGCGCGGAATTCTCGTGCGGCGCATGGCGAGCACGGACCCCAGTGGCTTCAGCGAAGAGGAAAGGGCGCATGAACTCATTCCGGCGTATTGGATTCGCCGACCGCAGACGTTCACGACGGCAGCAGGCATGCACCGCTTCGTCTGGGATTTGCATTACAGTGCGCCGCGCGCCGCCAAGCGCAGCTTTCCGATTTCCGCGGTGCCTGCGGATACGCCGCAAGAGCCTTTAGGTCCGCTCGCGATTCCCGGAACCTATCGCGTGCGTCTGCAGGTCGGTTCGCGCCAGTGGGAGCAGCCGCTGACCGTGAACCCTGACCCACGCGTCGGCATTGGCCAGCAGGAATATGCCGCGCAGCTTGCCCTTGCGCAGGGGTTGGCTGAGGCGCTGGACGCCAGCACCGCGAAGCTCCTGCAGGTGAAGGCCTTGCGCAAGCAGCTCAAGTCGCTCACCGCAGCGCCAGAGGCCATTGCGGCACGTGCCAAGACGCTGGATCAGCAGTTGGAGGCGCTTCTGGAGTCCGCTCTCAGCGCGCAGGCCGGCGGCGTGCATCGCGGGCTCGAGCGCGTGAACGGCGATATCGCCAGTTTATACGAGCAAGTGGAAGGCGCCGATGCCGCGCCCGCCCAGGCGCAACGATCGGCGGCGGACAGATTGTCCAAGGACTGGCAGTCGATCGCGGCATCGTCGGCCAAGATTTGGCAGGGCGACCTGGCCGCCCTGAATCAAGCGCTGACCAAGGCCAGATTGCCCATTTTGCGCGGCGATGTGCAAGCGCCGGACGAGGGCGAATCAACCGACGAAGAATAGATCACGCTATTGTTGACTCAAGTTTCGCCATAGCGAGAGTTGCGCCAGAAGCTTAGCGTGCAGCGACTCGTAAAGCGCCTGCTGTTGTTTGGTCGGGGGCGTGTCGGCGTCTTCGAGTGTTCCGGCGAACGCGGCAAACTGCTCATTGAGCATGCCGGGAAAGGCGAGATTGGCCTCCGAGCCATTCATGTTCACCTGCATGAGCGCTTCCTCGATGCCTGTCAGCTTCAAGTCAAGGTCGTGAGAAGTGCTTGAATTCTTGAGCGCCTGCCGCCGCGCGCGAATGTCATTCACGGCACGGTGCAGGGTATCGATGTCGCGGTAGGTCGCGAGGGCGAGGGCGGTTTTCGCGGCGATGGCCGCTTCACCATGAGCGACTCGGGGGTCGCCGATGACGGTGAGGCTGGCGCTGCGGCTCTTATCTCCCAACGTCAGTCGGACCTGATAGCGGCCCGGCGCGACCAAGGGACCGCGCGGTGCCTGGTCCTGATAAAAGGCGCCCGGAATCTGCACCGGATCGTTCCAGCGTAAATCCCAAATCAGCCGGTTCATGCCGGTGCGAGCGGGAATCAAATCGGTGGGCACCAGTCGATCGGGCCACTCGGGCGGCTGCACTTCCTTGTTGGTCTTGGTGCTGGACAGGTGGCGAACCAGCTCACCCTTGGCGTCCAAAATATCGACCGTGAGCTCTGTGGCGGTAGCGGCATTCAATACGTAGTCAATGATGGCGCCCGCCGGAGGATTCGCGCCCACCGGGCGCCGCGTGTTCACCTCTTCAGGATAGTACAGTCGCAATGCTGTCGCCGGCGAGTACAGCACCAAGTCATCGGCGCTTGCCTGCGCCTGGCGCAAGGGCGTCACGTTATCCAGAATCCAAAATCCGCGGCCATGTGTTGCCGCGACGAGGTCGACATCGTGGAGGGTGAGGTCATGCACGGGCGTCACCGGCATACCGTTCTGCAAGGAGGACCAATGCGCGCCGTCATCGAAGGACAAGAAAACACCCAACTCCGTGCCCGCATAGAGCAGGCCGCGGCGGACGGGGTCTTCGCGCACCACGTGCACGACCGCGCCCTGCGGCAGCCCGGCGGCAATCGCAGTCCAATGTTTTCCATTGTCGACCGTCTTCCACGCATAGGGCGCGATGTCGTCGAGCCGGTGCCGATCCACGGCGATATACGCCGCCGCGGCGTCGAAGTGCGAGGGCTCCACCGTGCTCACGGTGCTCCAGGCCGGCATCGCGGGCGGCGTGACGTTGCGCCATTGGGCGCCGTCGTCTTCCGATAGCTGCACCAGCCCGTCATCGGTTCCGACCCACAGTTTGCCCTTGTTCAGCGGCGACTCGGCCAGCGCGAAAATGGTGTCATAGTATTCGACGCTGGTAATGTCCTTGGTCAGCGGTCCGCCGGAAGCCGTCTGCTTGCTTTTGTCGTTGCGTGTGAGATCGGGACTGATGATTTTCCAGCTCATGCCGCGGTCGGTGGATTTCCACACCACTTCGGAAGCGGCGTACAAGGCTTCCGGATCATGCGGCGAGAGCATCAGCGGCGCAGTCCAGTTGAAGCGATGATCGAGCTCGCCGGCGGGATGGCCCGAATTGTCGATGGGGTCTGGACTGATGGACTGCGACTGTTGCGAGCGTCGGTCGAACCGCGAATATTGATTCTCCGCGTCGCTGTAGATAATGTTTGGATCTCGGGGATCGGGCACGACGAATCCTGATTCACCGCCGCCGGCCGGAAACCAGTCGCGCGGTCCAATGACACCCTCATCAGCGTAACTCGCGACGCCTAAATTGGAGTTGTCCTGCTGCGCACCGTAAATAAAATACGGAAAGCGATCATCGGTTGCGACATGATAGAACTGACCCGTCGGCTGATTGTCCTGGGTTGACCAGGTGTTGCCGCTGTCGAGCGAGATGCTCGCGCCGCCATCGTTGGCATTGATCAAGCGATCAGGATCGTTGGGGTCAATCCATAGGGCATGGTGGTCGCCATGCGTGGCGGCCACCAAATTGAACGTCTTGCCGCCGTCCACCGAGCGCAGCATGCCGGTGTTGAGCGCATACACGGTATCGATGGCCTTGGGATCCGCATAGATCTTGGAGAAGTACCAGGCCCGCTGACGCACGCGCCCGTCATCGGACACCCGGTGCCACTGCACCCCGGCATCATCCGAGCGATACAGTCCACCCTCCCTGGCTTCGATCATGGCGTAAATTCGGTGCGAATCGACGGCGGAAATCGCGACGCCGATGCGGCCGAGAATCCCTTCGGGCAGCCCGTGCCCGGTCAGCTGCGACCAAGTCGCGCCGCCATCCGTCGAGCGATACAGGCCGCTTCCGGGGCCACCGCTGGCGAATGTCCAAGGCTGGCGCCGTACCTGCCATAACGCCGCGTAGATGATCTTGGGGTCCTTGGGGTCGGCGGCCAAATCGATGGCGCCCGTCAATTCGTTTTTGTAGAGCACGCGATTCCAGCTCTTGCCGCCGTCCGTGGTGCGAAAAACGCCGCGCTGGGTATTCGGTCCGAATGCATGGCCAACGGCGGCGACCAGCGCGATATTCGGATCGCGCGGATCGACGATCACCGCGCCGATTTGGCGCGTATCGCTCAAGCCGATATCGGTCCACGTGGCGCCGGCGTCCGTCGACTTGAATACGCCGCCGCCCCAAGTCACGTCGCCGCGAAGGTTTCCCTCACCCGTGCCCACATAAATGATGTTGGGATTGCTGGGCGCCACCGCGATGGCGCCGATCGACGAGGCCCTCACACCATCGAAAATCGGCTTCCACGTCGCCCCGGCATCGATGGTTTTCCAGACCCCGCCTGCGGCCGCGCCAAAATAAAAGACATTCGGCGAGCCGGGAACGCCGGCAACGGCGACCGCCCGGCCGCCGCGGAAGGGACCGATGCCGCGCCATTGCACCGCGCTGAAAGCGCTCTGCGCAGGCAGGGCGTTTGACGCTCGTTCAGCAGCTGACAGGCCGGATGCGGCACAGGCGAGCACAACGCTCGGCAACAGAACTTTGACGACATTCCTCACTCTGCATGCTCCCCGAATTTTGCGACATGGCATCTTACGCGTCGAAGCTTGGCGGTGTGCGTGATTTTAGGCGGCAACAGCAATTGGCCAGCGCGTCGTGGTCTTCATCATTAAACTTCTCTTTTTTTCGATGAAACAGGTTGGGCGAATGAAAGTAGGGAACCTCAAGTTCGATGTCGACATGCGCGTGCTGCTTGCCTTCGGCGCCATTTATGTGTTGTGGGGCACGACTTTTCTCGCGATTCGAATCGCCGTACTCGAATTTCCGCCGTTGTTTACGGCGGGATTGCGTTTTTTCATCGCCGGAACTCTGTTGTATGCCTACATGCGATTTCGCCGGCAACCCAATCCCTCTGCCATTGAGTGGCGCAATTTGGCCTTGATCAGCATTTGCATGTTCGTCTTCACGTACGGCGCTGTCTTTTGGGCGGAACAGTATGTGTCTTCCGGCATTACTTCCGTGATCGAAGCGACGCTGCCGATCACCGCGATCATTTTGGAAATGTTTGTATTCCGGACTCAGCGGTTCGAGGTTCGGCTCTTCGGGGCGGTCTTGGTCGGATTTTTCGGCGTGGCGCTGCTGTTCATCGACAACGGCGCGCAGCAGCTGGCGGTGCTGCCTTGCCTGGCAATCTTTGCCGGCGGCATAGCATGGTCGGTGGGTGCCGTATTGTCAGGGCAACTTACACTGCCGCGGTCGAAGCCGATGACCGCCGGCATTGAAATGATGCTGGGCGGGGCGGTGCTCCTGATGCTTTCCGCGATCTGCGGTGAAATGCAGCCTTTTCCGCACTTGAGTCTGCGCGCCGGACTGGCGCTGGCCTATCTGATCGTATTCGGCTCGCTGATTGCCTATACCGCCTATGTTTGGTTGCTGGGCCGGATGTCGGTGACCCGGGTGGCGAGCCACGCCTATGTCAATCCTCTGATTGCGGTGGCGCTGGGATACTTTGCCGCCGGTGAGATCGTCACGCTCAGAACGCTTATTTCGGCTTTACTGGTTCTGGGAAGTGTGTCGCTCATCCTCACCCGTCGCAGCGATGCGCCGCAGGTTTAGCGCGCCCCAGTAGGGCACCGTGATGTTGACCGGTTGGTGTAGCGCACGCTCGGAAGTGTAGGAAGCCTCAAGGGAACAAAAAAACACAGTTCCCTTGAGGCTTCTTACACTTCCTGACGAATGCTCGAACCGGTCGACATCACGGTGCCGATGGCTAATGCGTACGGATGGAGTAGGCGAACTGCCAGCCGTCTTTCGTCGGTTGAAATTGCAGCGACTCTTGCTGGGCATTGCCCCCTCGATTCAGGACGAAGCGCGCGGTCGCGATTCCGAGCGCGGATCCGGCGACCGTGTCCGACAGCCAATGCACGTTTTCCCGAACGCGAATGTAGCCGGTACCCGCGGCGACGCCGTAGCCGATGATGCGGCGGATCCAGCGGTATTCATCATTGCCGGATTCTGCGAATACCATGCCGATGGCAAAGGCCGCGCTCGTATGTACGGAGGGAAAGGAATCACCGCCGTGACGCCACTGATTCGGAGAGCTGGTCGCATCGGGGCGCTCGCGGCCTCCGGCCAACGACAACACTTCGCCGGTCACCGTGCTGAATACTCCGGCCTCCAGCAACGACCAGGTCTCCCGATAGCCATCGGAGTCGTCGATAAAGCTCGCAGAGAGGCCGGTGCCGAGAATCAGCGCGACGGCGGGTAATGCATCGCGCACGCTATTCCTGTCCTTGCCGTTCAGCAGCGCATCGTTAGCGGTGGCGAAGTGGGTTCGCACGCGGCCATCGAACTCGTGGGAGGCACCAATGGCGAGCAGCGTGCCCCCGAAGAACATCCAATCCTGGCTGTCCCAACGCACCGGAGCGGTGAAGTAGAGCCTGGTGTCTTCGAGCGCTTCGCTCAAGGTAAATGAGTCGGCGAAACTGCCGCCCGGCCAGAATATGAGCGCGCCGATCAGTAGTATTGATCGGCGCGCCGCTGCATGAAAGAAGGTTTCGCGCCGTCCCTGCTTGGTGACGCGCGCTGCGAGCCCATTGCGCATCAAAAGCACTTTCTCCGGCCGTAAATGCGAGCGAGATATAACCCGCGCCAAATTCCAATCGCCAAGCGGATAACTTTGCCTTAGCAAGTTAATGGAGTCAAGGTAACGCTAAGCCGCAGATCCGCCCACCGCACGCAGCACCTCTGCATAGCCGCCACGCATCGCAACCGCGTCGAGCGCCGAGCGAACGCGCGGGCTCGACAGCGCTTCGAGTTCTTCGGCGTGCCGATAGCGGCTCATCGATGCGGCAATGGCAGAACCGGATTGTGTCGCTGGGTGCAAATAGATTTCGCTGATCCCCGGCGGCAGGCGCGCCAGGATGGCAAGTAAGCTTGCCTCGTCGATCGCGCCGCTGGCAGCCATCCCAAACACTCTGTCATTGTGAAATACACCGGCCCGCCGCAGCCGGTGCTTCATCAACGCAATCCAAGGCGACAATAGCGCCTGCGCAAGTCCCGGCAAAACCCCTGCACTACGTGCTGCAAACCAGAAAGGCTCGTCGGGTACCCTCATGGCGGGCATACCGAAGTCCCTGCCCACCTTGAGCAACATACTCAAGATGGTGGGGTGCACATGAAAGTGCTTGTGGACATTCACATGATCGAGCGCGAGGCCGGTGCGTGCGAAAGCGGTGAATTGCGCGCGGATTTCCGCCTCGAGCTGCCGGCGCGCGGCGGGCTTGAAAAAGAAGCGTACGCCCTTGCGAAACATGTCGCTGTGCATTCGTCCATCGGCATCGGCAATCTCAGGAATCAATTGAGCATCGAGCGTCGACCAGCCATCGGCGAGGACGACATGCAGGCCGACGCGCAAATTGGGCAGCATGCGCGCGCGCCGAATGGCGTCTTCCGTGGCAGGCGCGGTGACCATGAGACTGGCCGCATTCAAAGTTCCCGCGCGGTTGGCCTGTTCAACGGCCTCGTTTACTGATTCGTGAAGGCCGAAATCATCGGCAGTGACGATCAGGTAGCTAGGAGCCTGTCTGAGTATTCCGCGTGAGCCGCGTT
>JALYIH010000055.1 GCA_030775865.1 Pseudomonadota bacterium
GCCGCGCACGGCGCAGCGCCCGCGTCCGCGGGCCGCGTCGACGGCGATGCGGTCCTGGCCGCCGCCAATGCGCATGCCATCGCGCCAGCCATGATCGCAGTCGCGAGCAGGCGCGCGCCGGCATTCACGCCGACACCAGAGGTCCGGGATTTTTGAGATACTTATTCTTGAGCGCATCAAGGGTCCAGTAGGTCAGCGCGCCCAGTGTTCCGGTCGGATTCCAGGACGCATTTTGCGGGTAGTTGGATGCGCCAATCACGAACACGTTGGATACGTCCCACGACTGTGAGTGCCGATTGACCACGCTGGTTTTCGGGTTGTCGCCCATCACCGTGCCGCCGGTGTTGTGCGTGCTTTGATACTGCTGCGTGGTGTAAGGGCCTTTGCGAGCATAGCCGGCCACTTCCTTGGCGCCCATCGCCGCGGCGATCTCCGTGGCTTTGGCGGTCAGATAAGCCGCCATCTTCAGATCATTCTGCGGAAAATCAAACGTCATGCGCAACACCGGTTGACCCCAGGCGTCTCGATACGTGGGATCCAGATCCAGATAATTTCCGCGGTGTGCGATCGAACTGCCATGCACGTTGATCGTGACCGTGTGGTTGTAATGCTTGATGACCGCCTGCTTCCAGCGCCTGCCCCAAGCCGGCGTGTTCGGCGGCACAGGGTGATACAGAATTGGCCTGCCGCCGCTATTCACCGCACCGATGTACGCGCCGCCGATGAAGCCCAAGCCGGCATGATCGAAGTTATCCCCGGCGAAATCATTGATCACAGTGCCCGACGCGCCCGCGGCCATGAAAGGATTGATGGTCACATTCTCATCGAAATACGCTGCCGCCGAGCTGACGGTCTGATAGGTGTAGTTGCGGCCGACCACGCCTTGTCCGGACGCTGGGTCATAGGGAGTGCCGATACCTGACAACAGCAGCATGCGCACGTTGTTGAGGGCGAACATGGAGGTGACGACCAAGGATGCCGGCTGTTCGAACTCCCGGCCGGTGGCGTCGATGTACGTGACGCCGGTGGCGTGTTTCTTGGCCGAATCGAGATTGATGCGTTGTGCCTGGCAGCCGGTGCGCAACTCAAAGTTCGGATTGGCGAGCAGCGCCGGCAGGATCACCGTTTGCGGCGTGGACTTGGCAAAGTGCTCGCAGGCGAAGCGTTCGCAGAAGCCGCAAAAAACGCACGCGTTGAGCTTCATGCCTTCGGGATTGGTATAGGGCTGGCTCAAATTTGACGAAGGTTGGGGGAACGGGTTGTAGCCCAAGCTGCTCGCCGCCTTACGGAACAACGCGCCTTGAAACAGCTCCTTTTGCGGCGGGGTTGGGTAGTCGCGCGAACGAGGCGACTCATGAGGGTCGCCTCCGGGCTGACGTTGCCCGTTGATGTTGCCCGCTTTCCCGCTGGTGCCGAGCAGGTATTCGAAGCGATCGAAATGAGGCTCCAAGTCCTCATAGGTAACGCCCCAATCCTGAATGGTCAGGTCCGGATCGAGGATATTCTTTCCGTAGCGCTCCCGCGTGCGTGTCGCAAGCTGAAAGTCATTGGCTTGGAAGCGGTAGGTCTGGCCGTTCCAATGCACCATGGAGCCGCCCAGGCCGGTGCCGGGAAGAAACGACTCCCACCGCCGGATCGGCAGCGCCACCTGTGATGCGTGATTGCGAAACGTCACCGGCTCGCGGGTGTTGTCCTGCATCAGCGCCTTGCGAATCGCGAAACGCAGCTCATCGTGAATGGCCGGGCCTTGAAACTCTGGGACGGTGAATCGGGCTTGTCCGCGCTCCAGCCCCACCACTTTGTAGCCGGCCGCGGCAAGCTCCTTGGCGGCAATACTGCCCACCATGCCTATGCCCAAAACGACCACATCCACTTCCTTGAGACGTTGCACGGCTTTGGTTTCCTCAGCGCGCTAGAGAGTGGCGGGAATATTCGGGCGCATGTGGACATGACCCTTGCCGTCTTCGGCGAGGCTCATCGGCTCGCGCTCGAACTTCACCCCGTGCCGGTCGACCGTCTCGAAGTAGTCCGCATAGGCACCGGGAAAGCCGATCATCCGCCAAGCGACCATGTTGCGATTGCCGCCATACACCGGGTCGCTGAAGAATCCCTCCACGGTCATTTTCAGCAACGCATCGAAGAACACGGCAGAGGGCACCCCATCGAGATCGTGCGCGCCGGACTCCAGTGATTTGAGATAAACGTCCTGGTTCTCGGCGGACATTCCATTGAAGGGCGAATTCTGCGCATCGAGATCGCGAATGATGGCGCGAAGAGAAGTATGAAAAAGTTCGGCCGGCGTGAACGGCAATTGGTAACCCTGAGAGGGTGTTCCCGCCTGCCAAGGCCCACTGCGATACAGCCGCTCGCCCGCGCCCCAGGCACCCGCAAGCTGCTTGTCGAGATAATTGGGGACCCCTGCGTCCAACGCGCCCGCCCCCAATTCATCCGCGGGAATCAGCCGCTCGCAGGCTGCTTCGATAAATGACGCCTCGGCGGTGCCAAAAAAAAGATACACGGTCTTGGCGGACGCCGCGCTGCTCGCAGCGCTCGCGGGGCCCCTGGGCGCGTGCGGAGACGCATCGAGCGGAGCGCCTGCTGCGGGCGCAGCGGGTGCCAGTAACGCCGCGGCGGGAACGACGGTGGCGGAACCGACCGTCGCAACAAAGGATCGCCTCGTAATCCTGGCCATTCTTTTTTTCTCCCTTCCTGCCGATCATTGTACGCCCGGTACAGGTGCCCAGGAATTGATCAATTGGTTTCCCTCGCCTGGTCGTCAGTGCGCGTACGAAATTCGGTAAATGACATTGCCGCCATCCTCGCTCATCAACAATGAGCCATCACCGAGTTCTGCGGTTGCGACGGGCCGTCCCCACACATGGCCGTCATCGACCACGAAGCCGGTGAGAAAGTCTTCGTAATCTCCCGTAGGGTCGCCGTTGTGCATGTGAACCCGCACGAGTTTGTAGCCGGTGCGCAGACTACGGTTCCACGAGCCATGGAAGCCGACGAAGGCATCACCCACGAAGGCTGACGGGAACGCGGATTTGCCGCTTCTGGCCTCGTAGAACGTCATGCTGAGCGCGGCCGAATGCGATTGATAGGGTACATCGGGCACCGATACCTTACCCGCCAAATCGGGGCGCTCGCCCTTCAACCGGGGGTCCTCGTTGGAGCCCATGTAGTACCACGGCCAACCGTAGAAGCCGCCGCGCTTCACGCGTGTCGAATAGTCGGGTACCAGATCATCGCCGAGCGCGTCGCGCTCATTGGTCGTGCACCAAAGCGCGCCGTTGACCGGTTGCACGGTGAGGCTCACGCAATTGCGAATGCCGGCGGCGAAGGTGACGGGCGCCGCGGGGGAGGCCGCGTCGAATACCAGCACCGCCGCTCGATTGGTCTCTGCATCCCATGCAGCGCCAAGGCCATGCGCGGCTTCCCAGGTTTTGATCTCGGCAGGCGTTTTCTTCGACATGGTCTCGGCGACATTCGATTCTGAACCCACCGAGACGAAGAGCTGCTTTCCATCCGGCGAAAACGCGATATCGCGCGTGGAGTGGCCGCCGCTCGGCAATTGCGCCACGACAATTTGAGTCTCGCCGCGAGGCTTCACATCGCCGACCTGGTAGGCGTAGCGCGTGACGCGATTCGTTTCAGCGACATAGAGCCATTGCGGATTTTGCGAATTTGGATAAAAGGCCAGACCGAAGGGTTGCTTGAGTCCTTTGAGATACACATCGGTGCCGCCGGTTCGACGCCCATCAGGTGCGGGATGCAGCACGGTGACCCGCCCGCCGAACATCTCCGTGACCAGTATGTCGCCGTTCGGTGCGACCAGCATTTTGCGCGGACCGGCAAGACCCGTTGCAAAGGGCTCGATCAGAAAACCAGAGGGCAATGCCAGTGTCGCGCCCGCGGGCTTGGGTACTACCGAGGAGCTATTGCGTGCGGACGCCGTGGCATACGGCGGCGGTAAAGCCGCGATGTTGATGCGATGCACTTGGCCCGGCGCATCCAATCGCCAATTGGCCGCCTGCGCGCTTGCAGCCGGTACGGCGATTCCCTGTGCCGCGGCCGGCGCTCGGCCGGCAAGGCTTTGAAAATAAGCGATCAGGTTATCGCGATCGGCCTCATCGGGTGCGGCAAGAACCATCGACGTGCCGGGGACGATGCTCGTTGGTGCACCGAGAAAGCGCTTCAATGTCGCCGCGTCCCACGTCAGCTTCGAGTCGCGCAGCGCCTGGGTATAGGAAAACTGCGGCGCGCTTGCCGCCGGCCGACCGAAGACACCGCTGAGTGAGGGACCTTGCGCCCCGCCCTCATCGCCCGATTCCGCCGTATGACAGACGCTGCATCTTTGGCGAAAGACGGCCTTGCCGGCGCCGGCGTCGGCGCTGAATGCCGGCGGCGATGCGGCAAAAATACCCGCCGCACAACAAATCGCGAGCGATAGTCGACTCATCTCAGGTTCCTTCTAGGATTCTCACCGGGCCGCGTTTTGAAATATAGCTCAGCCAAGTACAATCTTCGCACACATGCCGTTGTTTGAAATCACGCTGCTATTGTTGACCGTTGCCGTCGTATTCCTTCAGGTCGCACGGCGCCTGCGCGTACCCTATCCCTCGCTCTTGGCCTTGGCGGGCGGCTGCGTGGCAGTCTTACCTTTTGCACCGCATTTAAACATTGAGCCGCGACTTGTCCTGGCTCTATTTGTGGCTCCCGCCGTCATGGACACGGCTTTCGAGATGCCGCCGCGCGAAATGCTGCGCAATTGGCTGCCGCTGGTCTCGCTGGCCGTCGTGCTGGTGCTGGTGACCACGGCTGCGGTAGCTTGGGCGGGTACGGCGCTCATGGGTTTGCCGTTGGCGGCAGCCATGGCCCTGGGCGCCATCGTCGCGCCACCCGACGCCGCTGCCGCGTCGGCCGTATTGCGCGAGTTCAATTTACCCCGCCGCATGATGTCGGTCTTGCAGGGCGAGAGTTTGCTGAACGATGCCGTCGCCCTGTTGGCATTCGGTTTGGCGGTGAGCGCGGCAACATCACCAGGCGGCGCCTGGGAACTGTTGGTGCCGCGGCTGCTGATCGCAGTACCCGGCGGCGCGGTGCTCGGAATCCTGACGGGCGTGCTGGCAACGCGGGTCGTGCGAGCACTGGCCTCAGCGCATTCACCGTCGTGCTCGGCACTCTGATTCTGCAGGGATTCACCATCCGCCCGCTGATCGCGCTGTTGCGAATCGATGCTGATGCTTCACTCGATGAGGATGTCTCCCGAGCGCGCAAGGCGATGTTGGATGCCGCGCTCGCGGTATTGTCAGAGTCGCCCGGCGAAGGTGCCGCCGCAGTACGGGCGGAATATGGGGCGACGCGCGCGGCCAGTGTCGATCGTTCCCGGCCGACGACTGACTACGACGATTTTCGATTGCAAGCGATCGCGGCCGAGCGGCGCTTGCTCATCGAATGGCGCAGCCAGGGCCGCATCCAAGATGACGCGTTTCTTCTGCTCGAAGATGAATTGGATCGTGACGAATTGCACGCCGCGTCGTTCGGGACTACCTGGCTCGAAGGCTAAATACTGCCGCAGTGGACGTGTTTGGGCGTCGCGATGCGCAGACTATTCAGCCTGATTCCGCATCTGCTGGTACCATGAGGAGCATTGAAGCCGGCCAATCAGGGGACCACGGATGTCTTCACGTTTCTTAGCAATCGCAAGCTTGGGTGTTTTGGCGGCGATCTCGGCGGTTTCCGCCGTCGGTCCTTCTCAACCCATGCTGTCACGTCCGAATTCACCGGGCAATTCTCCACTGCACGTCGCGGGCAGCCGCACCCTGGAGCAACGCCAAAGTGCCTCCGGATCGAAATTCGACGCGTCGCTTGCCGAAATATCGCGCCATGTGAGCAGCGTGCGTCCCGGCCATGCCGCGGAGGATTTGCACGCTTTGAATCCCGCAGCGCGATTCATGCAGCCCGCAAGCACCGCCGTGCCGCTGGTGCTGATCGATGCCGTCACCAAAGGCGATCCGCAGAAATTGAAAGCCGCGCTGGTGGGATTGGGTCTGCAGCGAGCATCACAGTACTCCAATGATGTCGGCGGTTGGTTGCCGGTCGATCAATTGGATGCCGCAACGACCCTGACCGAACTGCACGCCATTCGCGCCGCGATGCCGCGAACGCGAAGCGGTGCCGTGACCTCGCAGGGCGACTACGCACAGAACAGCGATCTTGTCCGCTCGCAGAATGCGCTGACAGGCGCGGGGATTACCGTCGGGGTTCTTTCCGACAGCTACGATTGCTACACGGTGTATGCCGCCAACGGCGTGCCGGCCAGCGGCAACGCGGGCTACGCCAACAATGGATTCAATACGACGGCTGCCGGCGATATTCAGACCGGCGATTTGCCGTCCACCGTCAACGTCATCGACGTGCCCACGGACCAGTCAGGAAAGGGCGAGGCAAATTGCATGAATTACGGTGCCCCGGTCCAGCTGCCCTTCGGCGATGAGGGCAGGGCGATTATGCAGATCATTCATGACGTCGCTCCCGGCGCGGGTCTGGCCTTCCACACCGCCGAGAATAGCGAAGCAGATTTTGCCAATGGCATTGGCGCACTGGCAGCACCCGTCGCGGGTGGCGGAGGCGGTGCCAAAGTCATCGTCGATGACGTGGGTTATTTCGATGAGCCTTTCTTTCAGGACGGCATTGTGGCGCAGGCCATCGACAGCGTGGTTGCCCAGGGCGTCGCATATTTCTCCTCGGCCGGCAACAACGGAACGCTGGCGTATAACAACAATGCGCCCAGTTTTGCCACAGCGGGTACGGGCCAAAACGCGAACGAGATGTTGCTGAACTTCAATCAAGCGACGGGCGGTGCAGTCTCGACCACGCTGCCCGTGTCCATTCCACCGCTGATTCCGGGAGAATTCGTCGCGATCGTTGCCGAATGGGATCAACCCTATTTCACGGGCGCCCCCAACAGCGGCGGCGCCAAGAACCAGATCGACCTGTGCATCGAAGGCGCGGTGGGCAATGACATCATCAATAACCTGAATCCCAACGGCAGCTTGGGGACAGCGACGTGCACCGGTGCGAATGCCTTGGGTCATGATCCGGTGCAGGTGATGTTTGTTTACAACCGAGCCGATGCCGCCGGCAACAGTCAAGCGGAAACGCTCAACATCGTGGTCGGCCTGGTGAGCGGCGCGGCTCCCGGCCGAATCAAAATCGTGGTCGAAGGTAACGGCGCGAACATCAAGATCACGCAGTTCGCCACCAACAGCGGCACTGTGCAGGGTCATCCCGGCGCGGCGGGGGCTGCGGCTGTGGGCGCGGCATTCTTTGCGAACACCCCTTCTTGCGGCGCTGCCGCGCCGACGCTGGAATCGTTTTCTTCGGCCGGAGGTGATCCGATTCTGTTCGACGCGACCGGAACGCGGCTCACTGCGCCGGTGACCCGACAGAAGCCGGATTTTGTCGGTCCTGATGGCGGTAACGACACGTTTCTCGGATTCAAGTTACAGACCGGGCAGGACACCAGCACGATCGCCGCCTGCCAGAACAATGCCGCCTTTCCGAATTTCTTCGGTACCTCGGCCGCCGCGCCTCATGTGGCCGGCATCGCGGTGCTGCTGCTGCAGGCTGATCCGTCGTTGACGCCCGCACAACTTAATACAGTGCTGCAACAGAGCGCGGCACCGATCGGCACGGCGGCGACGGCGAGCGCTCCTAACTATGCCGCAGGGTACGGATTCGTTCAGGCCAATGTGGCCGCGGGCAAAATCACGGCAATCGTTCCTGCGGCGCCCACGTTGACGCTGGCGTCAAGTTCCATCGTGGTGGGCAGTTCGACCACTCTCACCTGGTCCTCAGCCAACAATCAGGGCTGCACCGCGACGGGCAGTTGGTCCGGCGCGCAGGCCAGCACGGGTACCCTAACGGTTACGCCGACGGCGGTGGGGACTGACACGTACACGCTGGCATGCACGAATGTCGCCGGGACGTCCGCGCCAACATCGGTGACCCTGAGCGTGACTGCTGCAGCGCCGCCGCCGACCAGCTCCGGCGGCGGAGGCGGCGGGGCTCTTGGAATTACTACGCTGCTGGGTTTGCTTGGGATGTGCGCGGAAAGAATGCGGCGTTCGCGGCGCTCGCGTCAGCGCGACCACGCGAACATCGCGTAGATCCCGTGTCCGCGACACGCTGCAGCTCGAATCGGCGTGTAAATTGACTGCGGAATCGCCAGAACAGTCGAGCGGCAATTCCGCGCAGCACACGCGGCCAAGGTCCTGGGCTGCATTCGGCGCGCTGGGCGTCGTGTTCGGTGATCTCGGTACCAGTCCGTTGTACACACTGCAAACCGTGGTGCAGGCGACCGGTGGCCAATTCACGCCGCAGATCGCGCTCGGTGTGTTCTCGCTCATATTCTGGACCTTGATCATCACCATCTCGATCAAGTATTGCGTGTTCGTGATGCGTGCCGACAACCGGGGGGAGGGCGGCATTCTGGCACTGATGTCCTTGATCGGGGCCAACGGCTTTACGCCCGGTTTGCGGATTTTGACGGGCATGGGACTGCTCGGCGCTGCGTTGATCTACGGCGATGGGGTGATCACGCCGGCCATATCCGTGTTGAGCGCACTGGAGGGCGTCAATGTCGTGACCGACTCCCTTAAGCCCTTCGTCATGCCCATGGCCATCATCGTGCTTCTCGCCCTCTTCTCCGCGCAGCGTTTCGGAACTGAAAAAATCGGCCGCGCCTTTGGTCCCGTGATGATGCTCTGGTTTCTGGTCATTGCGGCGCTCGGCATCGCATCCATCTTGAAGCACCCCGGCGTTATTGCCGCTTGCGACCCTCGATACGCCATCCGCTTCATGAGCGCGTCCGGTCTATCAGGATTCTTGGTATTGGGCGGCGTGTTTCTTTGCATCACAGGCGGCGAAGCGCTGTACGCCGACATGGGGCATTTCGGCAAGGCGCCGATCCGCCGCTCCTGGTACGGCATCGTCCTGCCGTCGTTACTGCTCAGTTATGCGGGGCAGACCGCGTTTTTGCTCGACAAGGGAACCGTCACGGGGAATCCGTTCTTCCAGATCGCACCGTCCTGGTCCATCTACCCTCTGGTGGTGTTGGCAACGATTGCGACGATTATCGCGAGCCAGGCCATCATCACCGGTTCTTTTTCAATGACGCGGCAGGCCATGCAACTCGGCTGGTTGCCCGGTGTGGCGATACGGCAAACCTCGGATCGCATCTATGGTCAGATTTATATTCCGGTGGTCAACTGGCTGCTGATGGTCGCGACCATCGCCACCACCTTTGCTTTCGGGAGCTCGGATCGGCTCGCGGGTGCCTATGGAACCGCAGTGTCAACCACCATGCTGTTGACCACGTTCCTGTTGTATCGAGCCATGCGCGATTTGTGGAAATGGCCTCGAGCCGTTGCGATGCTCGTTGCAGGCATATTCATCATCGTCGATTTGAGTTTCTTCCTCGCCAATCTCCTGAAGATTGCCGAAGGCGGATGGCTGCCCCTCACCTTCGCGGCCATCTTGTTCGTGATCATGATTACCTGGCGCTCCGGCATCGATGCGATTCGCGCCACGCTCTTGCAAGCGCCGCAATCCGCGGAACGATTCTTGTCGGATTTGAAGAGCGGCGCAATTCCGCGCGTGGAGGGGACGACGGTTTTCCTGACGCGCAGCGCACAGAAAGTATCCAGGCTCATCATGGATCACGCCCACTTTGTGGGCGTCCTGCCGCGCAATGCCATTGCGCTCAGTGTCGTGTTTGAAACTACGCCGCGCATCGTCGGGCCCACCTGCACCGTGGTGGACACCGTGGCAGAAGGCCTGTGGCACGTCGTTGCACGCTTTGGGTTCCTGGAAATCCCCGACCTGCGCAGCGCCCTGGCGCGCACTCACGGTTTCGCAACACCGATCGATTTCGACAAGGCGCGGTTCGTGGGATCGCGCGATCTCGTGGTGTCCAAACGAGAAAATGCCAGCCTACGAAGCTGGCGCCTGGTTCTGTTCGCGTTTCTCTATCGAAATTCGGTAAAAATAGTCGATAGATTCAATCTGGAGCCCGAGAATGTGATCGAGATTGCCAGGCAAATTGAGATCTAGGAACGACCTTCCAAGCTGTATCAACAACGCTGATGGTATTGTCGGGCCGGCCGATTACGCCGCCGGGTTCGCCGGCAGCACGCGACCCTGCAGCTCGCCAAATCCGATCGTGACGGCGCCCGGCCGCTCACACCAGCCGCGAAAAACCACCGTGTCGCCATCCTCCAAAAAGGTGCGGCGCTCGTCTGTCCCGATTTGCAGCGGCTGGCTGCCGCCTTGGCTGAGTTCGACCAATGAGCCGGCCTCCGCGGGCGTCGGGCCCGATTGGGTTCCGCTGCCCAACAGATCCCCTGGGCGAAGATTGCAGCCACTGACGGTGTGGTGCGCCACCAATTGTGCAATCGTCCAGTAGGCATGGCGGAAACTCGTTTCTGACAGCCGTTGCGCGGGCTCGTGGCGCTGCTGCATTTTCTCCGTTTGAATGAGCGCTTCGAGGCGGATATCGATGGCTCCCGCTTCCCGATTCCGCGCTGATTCCAAATAGGGCAGGGGCTGTGGATCGTCCGGAGGCCGGTTGAAGGGCACGCGAAAGGGCGCGAGTGCCTGCAAGGTCACCACCCAGGGGGAAATGGTGGTGGCGAAATTCTTCGCCAAGAACGGACCCAAGGGCTGGTACTCCCATCCCTGTATATCCCGCGCCGACCAATCGTTGAGCAAGCACAGGCCGAAGATGTGATTCTCGGCATTGGCCAACGGGATGGGTGTGCCCAGCGGGTTGCCGGCGCCGATGAAAATGCCCACTTCGAGCTCGTAGTCCAAGCGGTTGGTGGGACCGACCGTGGGACTGCCGGCGGTTCCGGCTCGTTGCCCCCGAGGGCGTGGAAAGCTGTGACCTGTTACCCCGATGGATGAGCTGCGGCCATGGTAGCCGATCGGTATCCATTTATAGTTGGGAAGGAGGGGATTATCCGGCCTGAATTGCCGACCGATTGCCGTTGCATGATAGATGGAGATGTAGAAGTCGGTGTAGTCGCCGATTTGCGCGGGCAATGAAAATGTTGCCTCGGCTTGCGGCACCAAACATTTCCTCAAAGCGTGTTCGTGGCTGGAACCTTGCGCCAGTGCTTCGAACAGCGCTTGGCGCAGTGCGGCCCAACTCTGGGGACCCAGTTGCATCAAGGTATTGAGAGACGGCAGGCAACCGGCGCGTATTGCGTCTGCGGCGTCGCCTTCGAAAAGACTTACCTCTGCAACGGCGGCGAGATCGATGATTTGATCGCCAATCGCCACGCCGCCGCGAAATGGTTCGGCGCTGTGCGCGCGTCGAAATACACTGAAAGGAAGATTTTGGATCGGAAAGGCGCAACCGCGTAAGTTCGCGGCAGCCAGCCAACTGCGAACCTTCGGATCGTGCGTGGCATCAAGGGTGTCGAGGACCGTCACGGCTTGGTCGGATCGAAATGCTTCTCAAGCCCCAACCAGTGACTCATATAGTCATCCTGCAGTCGCGGCACTCCCTGCAATGCACGGCGTGTTGGCTTGAGAACGGACCGCGATTCGAACATGAACGCCATCGTATCGGTAATGTGCGCCGGCACGGACGTGTCCGCCGCAATGGCTTTGGCGAACGTCGCCGCGTCCGGGCCGTGGCCGCTCATGCAGTTGTGCAGGGAGGATCCGCCGGGCGCGAAGCCCGTACTCTTGGCGTCATAGACTCCGCAGATGAGCCCCATGAATTCATTGGCCACATTGCGATGAAACCAGGGCGGGCGAAACGTGTTTTCCATGGCGAGCCAGCGCGGCGGGAACACCACGAAATCGATATTGCTCGTGCCGGCGGTGTCGCTGGGTGAATGCAGCACCAAGAATATGGACGGGTCGGGATGATCGAACGAGATTGATCCCATCGCGTTGAATCGGCGCAGGTCATATTTACACGGCGCGTTGTTGCCATGCCACGCGACGACATCGAGCGGCGAGTGGTCCATTTTTGCCGCCCATAAACTGCCGGCGAATTTGCCGATGAGTTCGCAGGTCTCGTCGATCTCCTCGTAGCGCGCCCTTGGTACGAGGAAGTCGCGCGCATTGGCAAGTCCGTTGGAGCCGATGGGGCCCAAATCCGGCAATTTGAACGGTGCACCGAAGTTCTCGCAGACATAGCCACGCGCCTCGCCGTCCGGCAGATCGACTCGAAAGCGCAGGCCGCGCGGAATCACCGCGATCTCTTGGGGATCCAAGCGCACGCGTCCCAGTTCGGTATCGAGAATCAGCGTGCCCTGCTGCGGCACGATGAGCAGTTCGCCGTCGGCGTCATAGAAAAATCGCCGCTGCATCGACCGGTTGGCGCCAAACAGGTAAATGGCGCAACCGGCGTGAGCGTCCGGAGCCCCGTTGCCGGCCATGGGTACCAGCCCCTCGATGAAGTCGGTGGGTTCGGCGGGAATCGATAGGGGATCCCATCGCAGCTGATTCGGCGATGGTGGAATATCATCCGCGCGCTCGTCGAGATGCCGGTGCTTGAAACGCTGAAAAGGTTGATGAGTCACCGCGGGTCGAATGCGGTACAGCCAGGAACGCCGATTGAGGGCGCGCGGTGCGGTAAACGCGGTGCCCGAGAATTGTTCCGCATACAATCCGAAAGGACAGCGCTGCGGGGAATTGCGCCCGCGGGGCAGCGCGCCTGCCAGCGCCTCGGTGGCAAATTCGTTGCCGAAGCCGCTCATATACCCATCGGAATCGGGAACGGTTGCGCTCACGGCACCATTCTATGTCACGGTGGGGTTAGTTTCAGCCCAAAGGCCCGCGATCAGACGAGCTTCAGGCGGGCGGCAGCTCACCACGCTGGCGAAGGGCGACGGCCAGTGAGACATCCGGCTCGATTGCCTCTTTGCGCCGAAAATCATCATTATGAGGGCTCAAAAAATCCAGCACCTGCTCCCCGCCGGTGGCGTGGGTCGCAACGACTTTGAGCGCCGCCAAGGTGGGCGTTGCCAAGATGATGCCGGGAATGCCCCAAAAGAAGCCGCCGAACCACAACGCCAGAAACACCAGCATGGGATTCAGTTGCAGGCGTCGGCCGACGAGCAGCGGCTGGACAAACTGGCCTTCGATGGTCGCGATCGTCAAATAGCATCCCGCCACGGCAAGGGCACGGCCCAATCCATCGAAGGAAATGATGGCCACCACGGTCAGTACGATCAGCGAGGTGGTCGCACCGGCATAAGGTATGAAATTGAGTATTGCGGCCATCGTGCCCCACAGGAACGGGTTTGGCATACCACAGAGCATCATGGCAAAAGCCGTGGCGACGCCAACGCCCACGTTGATCAATGCCGTGGTGACGTAGAATCTCCCGACCTCACTGCGCACCTTTTCGATGACGGCGAGGATGTGCGCGGCCTTCAAGTCGCTGGCAAAAGCCGCCGTCATTCTGGCCAACATCGGCGGACCTCCGGCCAGCAGGAACAAAGTGAGAATGATGACGGTCACGCATGACAAGACCACTGTGCGCGCGCCGTCGAGCAGCGTCGCCGGCGCGCTGGTCTGCGCCGGCGTGGGCGGCGGCGCAACTGGTGATGGCGCGGCCGAAGCTGCTCGATCAGGTGGAGGCGCGGAACCAATGTTTCCTGCTGACGTACGCAGCTCTCCGATGCGCGCCATGACCTGTTCAAACGGCCGGATCTTCCTTTCGATGAGCCTGACGGTATGCGGCGCGGCCGCGAACCATTTCTGAGCCGGTTGCGACACGAAATTTCCCAGCGCGGCCATGGCGCCCAGAATCAGTGCCATGATCACCGTGGCACTCAGGCTGCGCGGCACGCCGCGAGCATGCAAAGCCTCCACCGGCCCCGAGAGCACCAATGAAATCAGCAGCGCAAGGGCGACCGGAACAAACGCCACGTGCGCGAAATACAACAGCAGCCCGACAGCGCCCGCTACCAGGACTCTTACAGAGGTCACCTTCGGTCTTGTTTTTTTTGGTTCCAACTGCGTCCCCAAAGACAGCGCCGCATCCCCGACAAGGCGAGCTGACGCACTCGCCAGCTCGCCTGAAAGATAGCTACTTCAAGTTAGCCATCTGAAGTTAGCTACTTATTTCCTTCCTTGCGGTTCATATCTTGGGAGCCGCCGCTCTGTCCGCTACGGTTGCGGTCGCTATCTTGCTTGCCCCCGGTCTGTTGCCCGCCCGCGCGGTCGCGTTGGGCTTGGTCTTGCTGAGCGGGCTGACCTTGCTTGCCTCCTTGCTGACTGCCCGGGTTGGTATTTTTGCCGCCTTGATTTGGATTTTTATCGGATCCTGGGGTGTTGTTCGTCATGTAAAAACTCCTGCAGTGGATGAACGCCGCAACAGTAAAACCGGCTCCGAACGGCAGATGTAGGCCGATATCGACCTCGCTTTATTCGCCCGGATAATGACCATGTAGGACCCGGCTGACAGCGCTTTTGAGCGGCCGGTGCGACCTGATTTCCACTGATTTCCGAACAATAAGTGAGCCGCCCGAAGCGGGGGTAGCCAAACGGCGGGTGGGCCAATAGGGGCAGGCCCCGGTAAACCCCGGCCAAGGTGGGTCGGGAAGCGTGCCGACTCGAGCATAGTATGCGATCCTTCGCGGGGTTAAAAATCGGGGGCTCTTCAAGGCATGGCACGCGAACACTTTCATTGGGACGATCCGTTGTTGCTCGACGCGCAATTGACCGACGAGGAAAAAATGATCCGCGATGCCGCGCGCGCCTATGCGCAGGGCCAACTTCAGCCACGCGTGCTCGAGGCATTTCGGCGCGAGCACACCGATCCGGGCATATTCAAAGAAATGGGCGGCGTGGGCCTGTTGGGTGCGACCATATCCGAGGCATACGGCGGCGGCGGCCTGAACTACGTCAGCTATGGCCTCATCGCACGTGAGGTCGAGCGCATCGATTCCGGGTTCCGGTCGATGATGAGCGTGCAATCGTCCTTGGTCATGTTGCCGATTTTCCAATTCGGGACCGAGGCACAGAAACAAAAATATTTGCCTCCCTTGGCGAGCGGTGAATCCATCGGCTGCTTCGGCCTCACGGAGCCCGATCATGGTTCTGATCCGGGCAGCATGGTCACGCGCGCCCGCGCCGCCGCTGGCGGCTACCGGCTCTCGGGTGCCAAGACCTGGATTACCAACAGCCCCATCGCCCACGTATTCGTGGTTTGGGCAAAAACCGAGGACGATATCATCCGCGGCTTCATTCTTGAAAAAGGCTGGAAGGGTTTGACGACGCCGATTCTGCACGGCAAGGTCGGCCTGCGCGCTTCGACCACCGGTCAGATTCTCATGGACGATGTCTTCGTGCCTGAGGAGAACTTGCTTCCCGGCGTCACGGGGCTCAAAGGGCCGTTTACCTGCCTCGATTCCGCGCGCTACGGCATTTCCTGGGGCGCGCTCGGTGCGGCGGAAAGCTGCTGGCACACGGCCCGCCAATACGTTCTTGACCGCAAGCAGTTCGGCCGACCGCTCGCCGCAAATCAACTCATCCAGAAAAAACTCGTCGACATGCAGACGGAGATCACGCTCGGCCTGCAAGGCTGCCTGCGCCTCGGACGTATGAAGGATGACGGGACCGCTTCAGTGGAAATTACCTCCATCATGAAACGAAATTCCTGCGGCAAGGCGTTGGATGTCGCACGCCTGGCGCGCGATATGCTGGGCGGCAACGGCATCTCGGATGAGTACGGCGTCATTCGGCATGTCGTGAATCTCGAGGTCGTGAATACCTACGAAGGCACGCACGATATTCATGCGTTGATTCTCGGCAGAGCGCAGACCGGCATTCAGGCGTTTTTTTAATTCTACGGGGCGAACACTTCTTGGAGCGTATCTAACGTGGCCGAGAGAGTCTTGCCCGAAACAGTCCCCATTTTCTTCGCCAAGCGCACTTTGTCCACCGACTAGGGGTAGCCCGCCGATGCGGCACCGGACACCCGCGGGACGCGAATGTTCGGCTTGAGACCGATTTGCCACTCCGCCAAGCCTGGGGTATCCGCGGTCAAAGTGATGTGTTGATTGGTCGTCTCTTCGGCGTGATCCATGCTGGGATGCCATATTCTCACGGTGTATTCGCCCGCCGGCAAATCGTTGATCACGGCCGTTCCCAGCGGACCAGTCTTCGCGAAGAACGGGGTCTCCGACACATAGATATAACCAATCATCCAGTCATGGATGTTGCATCCTAAGACCACCACCCCGGGTTTATCGAAGACGATCGGTTGCGCGCCGGTGCCGGCATACAGCGGCAACTCGAATTTCTTGGCGGGGGAAAAGGAGTAGACCTGGTGCCGGATATTGTCGCTGTTCGGAAAACGTACCGTGGAGCCGACGAATATCGGTTTCACGTAAGGCACGAACTGCTTGTCGACCTGATCGATGGCATTGGCCGGGGGGCGGGCGTGCAGGGCGTTGCGGGGGTCAACCGGAATCGCCAGGACCACGGCATCCGCGACCATCTTGCCTTTGTGATCCTTTACCACCACGTGCATTTCCGCGGAATGCGCAAGCGCCGCGCAAATCAGCAGCAGTGGGGTAGCTGCTATGAAATTCTTGAGCATTAAAACTGATAGCTCCAGGTTAGTTGCGGCACCGAATTGGTGTAGTTGTTACCGCCGCGAGCATGGGTTTCGAGGCGTTGAAATCCGCAGCCGATCAGGCTGTGATTGGTCAGGGAATAGTCCGCGCCCAGCCTCGCGCCATAAGTCGTGCCCTCGAGTCTATACGCGTAGGCGCCCCGTCCGAACGTGGGATCCGGCGCAGCCGCTTTTAAATCTGCGAGACGATAATAATATCCTGCAGCGCGAGTCGTGGAGACGACGTCGCCGTGCCGCGAGAGCGTTCCTAAGCTGAGCGCAAGCCGGTCGCTCAGCGAATATTGCACATTCACCGTGAAGTTTCGCCCCTCTTGGCTGAATGCATCGCTCGAGAGGGGGAGTATTTCGGTTCTTCCGGGAGTTGCGGCCCGGCGCTCGAAGGCATATTTCACCGCAAGATTCCACCGCTCATCGACCCGCTTTCCCAATTCCAGAGACGCGCGATAGATCGTAGCGTCCCGATAGCCGTCCTCGTAATCGGATCGGCCTACCGATATTCCCGCCCTGGCCCATGTGGCGAAGGCGCCCAAGCCCCACTTCTTCTTGAGCGACAGCAGTCCATCGAGGGAAGCATTTCGCAATCCGGTCAAGGAGTCATAGAGTTGCCCCGCCAAGTCGCCGCCGGCAACCAGACTGTAGCCGTCGCCGATTGGGATCAACTGGACTGCGGACGCCGTGCCGGACGCGTTGAAGTCCGATACTTGATCGCCATAGCTGCGGGCATTGCCGACGTTGTCATCCTGGCTCAAGACTGCAGCAGTGGCCACGACCCAATCGCTGCGCGCGGTGTGAGATGCCACACAAAAGACAAGTAATGCCGGCAGCGAGACGCGTGTCGCCTTGTGAAAGGTCCGTAGGCTGGGGCAGCGCATGTCCGCATTATGCAATGCCGCCGCGACAGCCAAGCAGGACCTGGGTCGCATCGCGCGGCGCAGGTTGGGAAAACGCGGGCGAAAAAGGCCACCCTATGGTCGTACGGCGCCTCAGGGAATGCTCAGACAGGCTCCTTGGGGCGCTCAACGGCGTGCCCTGCGGCAACCCAGGCATCGAGTCCCCCATGCAGGGGCCGAACCTGTTTGAAGCCGTGGTTCATCAGAATCTTGGCGACGCGCGCCGCTGAGGCCTCGCTGGGACAAGTGCAATAGAGAATGATGTCGCGATCGCGAGGCAGGTCCTTGAGGTGTACGCCCACGTCCGGCAATGAAATATGCAATGCGCCGGGAATCCAGTGCGGCTCGAGCGTTCTCGCGGTGGGTGAGCGTACATCGATGATCAGCGGCGCCGCGCCGCTTTGCATCAGCTCGTAAAGTTCCGCAACGCTGATTCGCGCCATGCGCAGCATTTGGTAGAAGCGGCGGCGCTCCCACCATTTGTACGCGACATAGGCGGCCAGCACCACCCCAGCTGCGGCCAGGGCAATGCTGCCGATTTGATCGAGGCGAACCAACAGCAGCTCGATTTGGGTTTTAAACAGCACGCCGACCAACAGACCCGCGCCCGCCCACAATATTGCCGCAAGCGTGCTCAAGGCGATGAATCGCAGCCAGCCGATGCGCATCGCCCCGGCAAGCGGCGGGGCGATGGTTGCCCAGCCCGGCACGAACTTGGCGATGACCAAGGAGTTGACGCCCCAGCGGTCGAATTGACTCTGAGTTTCACTGACGCATGAATCGGGCTCCAGGGAAATTCGGCACAGGACCTTCAATACGCGGATGCCATATTTCTGTCCGATGCCGTACCAACTGCAATCCGCCACCACGCAAGCGCTTACCGCCGCCAAAAAAAGCGATCCTAAGGGCAATTGTCCATTCGCGGCGATTGCGCCGGCCAGCACCAGCGTCGGCATGACCGGCACCGGAAGGCCGATCTGATTGAGAAAAACATTGAAGGCTACGACGGCTAAGCCGTACTGGCTAAGAACTGAAAATAATTGTTGGATCAATTTTTTCTGTGTTCGATATTGGGCAAGAAGGCAGCCACCATGCCGAGCAGGGGCAAGTAAGCACAGATTTGATAGACGAATTCAATCCCATGGGTGTCAGCGAGGCCGCCCAATACCGCCGCGCCTATGCCGCCGATGCCAAAGGCGAATCCGAAAAACAGTCCCGATACCGCGCCCACATTGCCCGGCATCAGTTCCTGTGCAAACACCACGATGGCTGAGAACGCCGAGGACAGGATCAAACCGATGATGAACGTCAAGATGCCGACCCACATCAGATCGACATGCGGCAGCATCAGAGTGAAGGGAGCGATCCCTAAAATCGACACCCAAATGACCCGCTTGCGGCCGATGCGATCGCCCAAGGGTCCGCCGAACAGCGTGCCAAGAGCCATCGCGAGCAGGAATACGAACAGATGAACCTGCGCGGAGCGTACCGATACATGGAATTTCTCGATCAAATAGAAGCTGAAGTAGCTCGTGATGCTGGCCACGTAGAAATACTTCGAGAAAATGAGCAGGACCAGGACGGCGATGGACCAACGCACGCGCGCCGCGGAAACCGGGCTTGGCACAAGCCGATCCGGTGCCTTTGGCCGATCGATATGGTGGCTCTTGTACCAGGCGCCGACGCGCGCCAATACCGCAATCGCGATCACGGCGGCGATCGCGAACCAAGCGAGGCTGGTCTGCCCCTGCGGCAGGATGATCCACGCGGCGAGCAGCGGCCCCATGGCGCTGCCGGTGTTGCCACCCACTTGGAAAATGGATTGCGCGAGGCCATGGCGGCCGCCGGAGGCCAGGCGCGCGATGCGTGAAGATTCGGGATGAAAAATCGCGGACCCGGCACCGATCAAGGCCGCCGCCGCCAGTACGCTGCCGTAGTTGGGCGAGAAGGCCAAGGTCACCATGCCAATCAGCGTAAAGCACATGCCGATGCTCAAGGAATACGGCTTCGGATGCTTGTCGGTGTAGACGCCGATGAGCGGCTGCAAAAGGGAAGCGCAAGCCTGATAGGTCAGCGTGATCGCGCCGATCTGCACGAAGCTCAAGTGGAATTCACCCTTGAGCAGGGGGTAGATCGAGACGATCAACGATTGCATCATGTCGTTGAGGAAATGCGAGAAGCTCAATGCGCCCAGTAAATTGAAGCGTGTCTGCACCGCGGGGACGATTACCGGCGATTCCGCCGCAAAACTTTTTGCCATGCGTTGAACTCTTCCAAATGCGCAGATGATCCGCGCTCCGAACCGCATACCCTACTAGCTACTTCGTTGTCTGTCCTGAGAGAATGCGCGGATGAAACGCTTCGAGCCCTTCGTCTTTTTGCGTGATCTCGCCTCTCGCTGGGACGTGCTGGCATTCATCGTCGTGATCGGGCTGGTGGTGTTCCTGGGCGAGACCTCGCGCGGCTTGTTTGCGCCGCTGACCGCGCTCGAAACCACGCCGATATCGCTGAATCCTTCGCATCTGCCTGAATACGCCGCGCGCACCACATTCCGCATGTTTGCGGCTCTGGCGTTATCAATGGTGTTCACGCTGACGTATGCAACTTGGGCGGCCAAAAGCGAGCGGGCCGGCAAGCTGCTGGTGCCCATTCTGGACATCCTGCAGTCGGTCCCGATCCTGGGTTTCATTTCCATTACAGTCGTGTTCTTCATGTCGCTTGCTCCCGGGCGGGTTCTGGGCGCGGAATTCGCGGCAATCTTTGCCATATTCACCAGTCAGGCCTGGAATATGGCATTCAGCTTTTATCAATCCCTGCGCACCATTCCGATTGAACTCAGCGAGGCCGCGGAATCGTTCCGATTGTCGCCGTGGATGCGCTTTTGGCAGCTCGAGGTTCCCTTCGCAATGCCGGCGCTCATCTGGAACATGATGATGTCCATGTCGGGCGGCTGGTTTTTCGTGGTGGCCTCCGAATCGATCAGCGTCGGCCATACCACCGTGGCGCTGCCGGGCATCGGTTCATATATCGCGATGGCCATAGAACAGAAGAATCTGGTGGCCATCGGGTGGGCGATCGCGACCATGCTGATCGTCATTCTTCTTTATGACCAGCTGCTGTTTCGGCCGCTGGTGGCATGGGCGGACCGCTTTCGCGTCGAGCAAGAGCCGGGAGCGCGCGTACCGGATTCCTGGGCACTGACCATGATGCGCCGCTCACGGCTCATTCAGGCGGCGACCGTTGCGTTTCACGCCGCCGTGATGTTTACCAGCCGCGCCGTGAAGCGCCGCGATGACCCGCTGCAGGTCCAATTGGGGAAACCGAAGCGATCTTTGGATCTGCTGTGGGTGCTGTTGATCGTTGCCGCCGTCGTGGCCGGCCTTTGGCACATCGTGGTGGTGCTGATTCAGAACACGCCTCTCAAGGAAGCGCTGCAGGTATGCGGACTGGCGACGCGCACCATGCTGCGGGTGTTCATCTTGATCGCGCTTGCCAGTTTGGTCTGGGTGCCCATCGGCGTGTGGGTGGGCATGCGGCCCCGCGCTGCGCAAATCGTTCAGCCCATCGCGCAGTTCATGGCCGCATTTCCAGCGAATCTGTTATTCCCGATCGCGGTGTACGGAATCGTTCGATGGAAACTGAATCCGGACATTTATTTGAGTCCGCTCATGATTTTGGGAACGCAGTGGTACATTCTATTCAACGTCATCGCCGGTGCCTCTTCGATTCCGGCGGAGATGCGCTCCGTTGCGGAAAATTTCCGCATCACGGGTTGGCTGTGGTGGCGCAAAGTTGCATTGCCGGCCATTCTGCCGTTTTATGTGACCGGCGCCATCACGGCATCGGGCGGATCCTGGAACGCGGCCATCGTCGCTGAGCTGGCCACCTGGGGAGATACTCAGGTGCAGGCGCGCGGCTTGGGTAGCTACATCGCGGAGGCGACCACGGCCGGAGATTTTCACCGCATCGTGTTGGGGATCGGCACGATGAGCCTGTTCGTCGTGGTCATCAACCGGCTCTTCTGGCGTCCCCTGTATTACTACGCCGAGCGCAAGTATCGACTTACATAGGGTTTTGCCATGAACAACTCTCCACTGCTGCAATGCACAGACGTTCGCAAGGCGTTTCCGAAGCCGGACGGCGCAGAGCTGTTGGTGCTGGAGGGCATGAATCTGGAGCTGCGCGAAGGGCAAATCGTGGGATTGCTGGGCAGATCCGGTTCGGGCAAATCGACGTTGTTGCGTTTGATCGCAGGATTGTCGGAACCCACCGCGGGGAATCTGCGCTACTTGGGCAAACCCATTTCAGGTCCGGCGCCGGGCATCGCCATGGTGTTTCAGAGTTTCGCGCTGTTTCCGTGGCTCACGGTCTTTGAGAATGTCGCCTTGGGGTTGGAAGCGCAGCGCATGTCACGGCCCGAAATCCGCAAGCGATCGCTGGCGGCGATCGACCTCATCGGCTTGGACGGCTTCGAGTCTGCGTATCCGCGGGAACTGTCCGGCGGCATGCGCCAGCGCGTGGGCTTCGCCAGAGCGTTGGTGGTTCATCCGAACATATTGCTGATGGACGAGCCTTTTTCCGCGTTGGACGTGCTGACGGCGGAGACGCTTCGAACCGACTTTCTCGACCTGTGGGCCGAGGGCCGAATGCCCATCAAGGGCGTTATTTTGGTCACGCACAACATCGAAGAGGCGGTGTTGATGTGCGATCGAGTTTTGGTGTTCGGCAGCAACCCGGGCCGAATCCTGAGTGAAATCAAGGTGAGTCTGCCGCAGCCGCGCAACCGCCTGGATCCGAGCTTTCGCGAGCTGGTGGAGCGCATCTACGTCGAAATGACGGCGCGTCCCGCCGGCGGAGCGACAGGGCGCAAGGAGAATTTCCCAGGGTTGGGGATAGGCAGCGTCTTGCCCCATGTGTCCTCCAATTTGCTCGCAGGGCTCATGGAGGCGGTGGCCGCACCGCCCTTCAATGGCAAGGCTGACCTGCCGGAAATCGCCTCTGACCTCACCATGGAGATCGATGAGCTGTTCCCGGTGGCCGAAACTCTGCAAATGCTGCGTTTCGCCGAACTGGAAGGCGGCGATTTGAAGCTTACAGAGGATGGATTGGCCTTCGCTCATGCGGCGCTCGACGAGCGCAAGCGCATATTCATGCGCCACTTGCTGACCTATGTGCCGCTGGCGGCCCATATTCGGCGAGTTTTGGACGAAAGAGCCTCGCACTCTGCGCGCAAGAGCCGTTTTATCGACGAATTGGAAGACTTCATGGCTGAGGAGGCGGCGGAACAGAGCCTGCGCGCGGTGGTGAGCTGGGGCAGATATGCCGAGGCGTTTGCCTATGATGACGAGAATGCCATGTTCAGTCTGGAGAATCCGACTTAAAATGATCCGATGACCGAGACGGCGCCCTATTTAACCCTGCATGTTCCGCCGGACGAAATGGTGAAATACATCCAGGATCTGATGACACTTCCGCACGGCGAGATCGCAGCCGGTTCGGCGATGGCGCTGGCGCAGCGTCACTGGGGCGGCGATACGCCGCTGGCGCGCGCGGCGCTTCTGCGATGGGGTGCGCTCAACCTCGCCTTCCAGGACAAACGCCTGGAAACGTGGACCGTCACCCGCGAGCGCGATCGCATCCAAGTTCCGGCGGCGTTGGTGGCAGCGGCGGGCGTCGCCCCCTTGGTCATCGATAACGAGCGGGCGGTGTTCGATATTCCCGCGCTTCTGGATGCCACGCTGGAGTTCCAGCCGCCAGCAGGTCAGGCCTAACACGCATGAAAGGTACTGATGAGCCAGCGCCGAAGCCGCGCTTTGGGGTACTGCGTACCATCGCCCTTTACAAAATCGTGAAGGTGCTGCTGCTGCTCGCCGTGGCCTACGGGGAATTACGGCTGCGGGACGCCTCGATCGCGGCCAAGCTGCTCTCTTGGGCGCAGGCGCGGCCCTATGGATTGGAGCACCGCGTCGTCACGCAGCTATTGGAGTGGTTCAGCGGATTGAGCGTGTCGCGAATCCATGCGCTGCGAATGGTCACGCTCGCCTACGCGGCCGTTTTCGCCGTCGAAGGGGTGGGTTTGTGGATGGAGAAACGCTGGGCCGAGTGGTTGACCGTGATCATTACCGCCTCGCTGATCCCCCTGGAAGCCTGGGAGATATTCCTCAGGCCGACCATCGGCAAGGTCTTGATACTGCTCGCCAATGCAGCCGTCGTCGCTTATCTCGTGTGGCATGTGCGCACGAAGAACCGACCGCTCCCCGCGCCCCCTTCACTCATTGTGAAATGATCTTCATCTCGGCCGAAATGCGCTAATCCATCGTATTCTTCGCAGCGCTTGAAGCCCAACCACCGTTTTGGAGATCTCATGAAGAAGTCCGCGACCCTGATTACCACTGCACTGCTGACCTTTGGCCTCGCTGCCGCGTCCGTGGCCGCTGATGCGCCGAAGTCCGGCGCGACGGCTGCCGATTCCACTTCGGCTCCTGCTGCCAAGTCCCACAAGCACAGCAGCAAGAAGCACAAGAAATCCAGCACTGCCGCTGCGACAACCAAGTAAGATTATTGGTATAAGGCCCCGACCGCTTCACGGCGGCCGGGGCCTTTTTATTGGGTACTCATATTGGCGGGAACATGGATCTGATAGTCGCGGTGAAGGCGTTGATTCTGGGTGTCGTGGAGGGATTGACCGAATTCCTGCCGGTCTCGAGTACCGGGCATTTGATTGTGGTCGGCAGCCTGCTCAATTGGAACGACGAGAAGGGCCAGGTGTTCGAGATCGTCATCCAATTTGCCGCCATTTTGGCGATATGCTGGTTGTACCGGCAGCGGCTGTGGAATGTGCTCGTCACCTTGCCGCGCGAACGCAAATCGCAGCGATTTGCATTGAATATCGTGCTGGCATTTCTACCGGCCGCCGTGCTCGGCGTGCTTTTCATCAAGACCATCAAGCAATATCTGTTCGCGCCGGTGCCGGTCGCAACCGCCTTCATCGTCGGCGGCATCCTGATCCTGTGGATAGAGAGCCGCAAGCGCACGCCGCGGGTCGAGAATGTGGATGGCATCAAACCTAGCGATGCGGGCTGGATCGGCATTGCGCAAGCTCTGTCCATGATTCCCGGCACGTCGCGCTCCGGCGCGACCATCATGGGTGGCTTGCTGCGCGGCTTGTCGCGCCCGGCCGCCACCGAGTTCTCCTTCTTCCTGGCCATTCCCACGATCTTCGGGGCGACGGTGCTGGAACTGTATAAGGCGCGCCACTTGCTGAATGTCGATGACCTGGCGGTCATAGGCGTAGGATCGGTGGCCTCCTTCATCAGCGCGGCCATTGCCGTGAAGGCGTTGATTCGCTATGTCAGCGGCCATAACTTCAAAATCTTCGCCTGGTACCGGATCGCCTTCGGCTTCATCATTCTCGGTACTTGGTATTTCGGCTTGGTGAAGTGGTAGCGGCGCTCAAAAAATCGAATGCCTACACTGCGCTGCTATGTCTGTGGCTCATAGTTCAGGCGCCGGGGCAGCTTCATGCGCAGACGGCTGAGGCGCGCCTCGGCAATCTCATCATCAGCGACGCGCGAGCGAGGCCGACACCGCCGGCCACCTCGGTGGGCGCGATTTATTTTTCGATTACCAACGCCGGCAGCACGGCAGATCGACTACTCTCCGTCAGTTCGCCCATGGCGGCCAAGGTCGAATTTCATGAGAGTCGAAGCGTGCAAGGTGTGGTCGAAATGCGCGCGCTGTCCGCGGTGGAATGCCCGCCGGGCAAAACGGTCAGGGCGGTGCCCGGCGGCCTGCATGTGATGTTGCTGGGTTTGACCGCGCCGCTTGCCGCCGGCAGCGAACTCATTGTCTCGCTGCAATTCCGCGATGCGGGTGTTGTGAAGCTGAAGGTACCGGTAGGTTGAACGGAGCCGTACAAGCAACCGACGTGGCGCATCTGATTCAGGTGGCGCTCACGCCCATATTCTTGATTTCGGCGATCGGCGTGACGCTGAACGTCCTGACGAGCCGCCTCGCGCGCATCGTGGATCGCGCACGCATCATGGAGAATGAGGCAGGCCGGCCGGACTACCAGCCCGAGGGCCGCGATTTGCACGCGGCGCTGGGCGTATTGGCGCGGCGCGCCCGCTATATCAACGCGGCGATCACGCTGATTACGCTTTCAGCGCTGTTCATCGCCTTGGTGGTGGTCATGCTGTTCGTCAACGCGTTCGTGCACTGGGAACTGTCGGCATTCATTGCCGTTTTGTTCATTCTGTCGATGCTGGCGCTGGCGGGTGCATTGACGGCGTTTCTCATTGAAGTGCGCATCGCCACGACCACGCTGCGCATCGGCATCGAGGCCGCATCGCGCGAAACCTAATGCCTCGGCACCGTGATGTTGATCGGTTCGAGTGCGAGCTGCGACACCAACCGGTCATCATCAGAGGACCGACGTACTAATGTGCCGGGCGTTCGCGCACCGCGATGGGCACATTGCACAAATCTATATGCCCGGCCGGGTTCTTGAAAAAGTCCTCGGGCCGATTGCGCCGTGATTCCACCAACGCGGTGAAGGTGGGGGTGTCGGTACGGATGACTTCCAAATTGGATCGTTCCGCGGCGGGCACATCGGCCGCCACGCGAATCGACTTGATGGGCAGGGGCTTTTCATTCTTGGCATAAAAACCCATCTCGGCGCTGCCGCGCGGCAGGCTCGAGAGCAGCTCGACGCCTTTGACCACCCGTCCCACCAAGGCCACATTTCGGTCCAGGTGCCGCGGCGCATGGCCGATGACCACATACATTTCTGCGCCGCTGCCGCTCTCGGCATCCAAATCACGCCCCACACCGACCATGCCGTAGCAATGTGCCAGCCATACCTTGTGCAGCGTCGCGGAGCGGGCCACGGGAAACCCTGCCGAGAAGCCGACTTCCGGCGCGTAGACATCCCCGTCCGGCAATCGCGTAAAGGCCATGTGCGGCGGTACGCCTGAGTCGAATTCCGGCGCAACCTTGCCTATCCCGGGCGGCAGCGGATGCCGATTGTCCGGATCGCCCCACTGCGCAACGTAGTTGTCCTGTTCGCGGATGACCGACAATCCGTTGAAGTACCCCGCCCGCGTCAACGTCTTGATGTTAACCACATGCAGCGGGGCGAAGGCCGGCGCCAATTCGATGATCACGCGGCCGCCCGGCAATTCGACATACAAGGTGTTTTCCGGGTCGAGCGGCCGCCAGTCGGCGGGGCTCGAGGCCGCCAATACCTCGGGCATACTGGGAGCTTTGGCTGCCGGCGCGGGGTGCGAGAAAAAAACCAGCGCGCACGGGATTAAAAACCTAAAATTGCGGCTCATGTCCGAAGTATTGCATAAATCTGTCACCGGCCAAGGAGCCTGTATGAGTATCCCACGTGGGCCGCGTTGGCTTGGAGAGGGAGCGGATGCAACGCGCCAGGCTCCAGGGGGCGAAGTGCGCCGTATCTTATTCTGTTGCCTAGCGTTGCTCGTTGCCGACCTCAAGAGCGCGCCGGCCGAGGCGCAATATCCCGGCGGTATTCCATCGGTCACCGGTGGTGGTGGCAGAACTTCCCAACCGGCAGAAATTCCTTCCGCACCGGCCGAAGTGAAGCCCGATAAGGCCGCCGCCAAGGCCTACACCGCGGGCACCAAGAGCATGGCGAAGGCCCATGAGCTGGAGGATGCGATATCAAAGGCCACTGACCCGGACAAGAAGGCCAAGGCCGTGTCGAAGTTGGAGGACGCCTACGGCAGGGCGCTCGATCAATTCACCGAGGTCCTGCGCAACAAGAATGACATGTACGATGCGTGGAACCAGATTGGCTACGTGCATCTGCGCTTTGGCGCCTTCCGCGAATCCATCGATGATTACAATCATGCGCTGGCGCTGAAGCCGGATCTGTTGGAGGCGACTCAACACCGCGGCGAAGCCTACTTGGGTATCGATCACCTTGACGAGGCCAAGGCCGCCTACATGGACCTGTTCTTTCACGCGCGGCCGCGCGCGGACCAGTTGATGGTCGGTATGCAGGCGTGGCTGACAAACCATCGGGTGGCGGCCAATGGCGTGCGCGCCACGGATATCGATGCCTTCGACAAATGGGTGCAGGAGCGCGACGGCATCGCCAAGACGACGGCCTCGGCGAACTAGCGGGCCCGTGTGCGAAAGAGCCGGTCGTGCTAGCCGGTGCGCGTCAGCCCGTCGATTTTCAGCCGCAATTGCTCCACCAACTCCTCGAGCGCCGTCACGCGCTCACTCAAGGTGCCGGCAGCCGACCGGCCCGGCGCGGCGCCGTCCGCATCCGGCAGCGGCTCGGGCGCAGATTCCAAGGAGCCTGAAAATAAATGCGCATAGCGCGATTCGCGGGCTCCCGGTGTCCTGGCCAAGCGCGCAATGAAAGGACCGTCCTCGCGCGTCATCAGGGTTCTTAAAGTCGCTTCCACCTGTTCGGCATCCGCAAATTCACACAAGCGATTGGTGCGCGAGCGCAGCTCTCCTGGGGTCTGCGGACCGCGCAACAGCATCACGCAAATGACGCCCAGTTCTTGCTTTGAAAACTTCAGGGAGCCGAATTCGGTGTTGCAGAAGCGGTGCTTGTACTTGGTGACGCGCCCGCCGTAGCCTGCCGATTTATCGCTCACCATGTACTTCTTCATCAGAGAATCGACCGACTGCTGAACTTCGGCCTCGCTAAGCTCGAGTACCGGATCACGATTGGTCTTTTGATTGCAGGCGTTGGCAAGCGCATTCAGCGACAGGGGATACTGATCGGGCGTGGTGATTTCCTTCTCGATCAGGCAGCCGATGATGCGCGATTCATTAGCCGAAAATTCAATGTTCATGACAGCTTCCAAGTCGGTGGCCGTTGTTTTAGGGTAGCGCCTCCAAGCCCAAAAGTAAGGCAGGATATTCGCAAATGAAAACCACAGCCGCTGTCGCGACCGCCGCCCGCAAGCCCCTGGAAATCATCACGGTCGATCTGGATGGGCCGAAAGCCGGCGAGGTATTGGTGGAAATCAAGGCCAGCGGCGTGTGTCACACGGATGAGTTTACCCGCTCCGGCGCGGATCCAGAGGGCTTATTTCCGGCCATCCTCGGACACGAAGGCGCCGGCATCGTCGTCGACGTCGGGCCCGGCGTGACATCGCTGCGCAAAGGCGATCACGTCATTCCTCTTTACACACCCGAATGCCGGCAATGCAAATCATGCACATCGCACAAGACCAACCTGTGCACCGCGATCCGCGCCACGCAGGGCAAGGGACTCATGCCGGATGGCACCAGCCGCTTTTCGATCGGCAAGGATCTGGTGCACCACTACATGGGCTGTTCCACTTTCTCGAATTTCACCGTGCTGCCTGAAATTGCGGTGGCGAAGATCCGCGAGGATGCCCCCTTCGACAAGGTGTGCTACATCGGCTGCGGCGTGACGACCGGCATCGGCGCGGTGATCAACACCGCCAAAGTGGAGGCCGGTGCAAATGTGGTCGTATTCGGTCTCGGGGGCATCGGCCTCAACGTGGTACAGGGTGCGCGCATGGTCGGCGCCAATAAAATCATCGGCGTGGATTTGAATCCGGGCCGTAAAGCGCTCGCCGAGAAATTCGGCTTGACGCACTTCGTCAATCCGAAAGAAGTCGGCGGTGATCTGGTGGCCCACTTGGTGGCGCTCACCGACGGCGGCGCCGACTACAGTTTCGAATGCGTCGGCAATGTGGACCTGATGCGCCAAGCACTGGAGTGCTGCCATCGCGGCTGGGGCGTCTCGGTGATCATCGGCGTCGCGGGCGCCGGCAAGGAGATTTCGACCCGTCCCTTCCAATTGGTGACGGGACGGGTGTGGAAGGGCACCGCATTCGGCGGCGCACGCGGCCGCACCGATGTGCCGAAGATCGTCGACTGGTACATGGATGGCAAGATCAACATCGACGATCTGATCACCCACAAAATGCCGTTGCGTGATATCAACCGTGCATTCGACCTGATGCATTCCGGTGAATCGATACGCAGCGTGGTGCAGTTCTCATGAGTGCCATCACCCTGGTGTCGGAGCACGCGTGTTACGGCGGGGTGCAGCGCTTCTATCGCCACGACTCGCGCGAAACCCGCGGGCCGATGAAATTCTCCGCCTACCTGCCGCCGCAGGCGCGCACGACCAAGGTGCCGGTCCTGTATTTTTTATCCGGTCTCACGTGCACCGAGGAGACGTTTTGCATCAAGTCCCACGCGCAGAAGTCGGCCGCGGAATTGGGGCTGATGTTGATCTCGCCGGATACCAGTCCGCGCGAACCGCGTATCCCCGGCGATGCCGATCACTGGGATTTTGGCTATTCCGCGGGATTTTATCTGGACGCCACCCAAGCACCGTGGTCGCAAAACTACCGCATGTACAGCTATGCCACGCGCGAGCTGCCTGAGATCGTGGCGGCTCACCTGCCGGCGCGACCGGGTTCCAGCGGCGTTTTCGGCCATTCCATGGGCGGCCACGGCGCGTTGACGCTGGCGCTGCGTAATCCCTTGCTCTACAAGTCGGTTTCAGCTTTTTCGCCGATCGCGGCACCCATGCAATCACCGTGGGGTAAGAAAGCATTCAGCCATTATCTGGGAGCGGAAAGGGAAGCGTGGCGCGAGTACGACGCCACCGAATTGGTGGCGCGCAAGCCCCATCCCGGACCCATCCTCATCGATCAGGGCGCCGCCGATCAATATCTCGCCGCGGAGCTGATGCCGGAAAAATTTGCCGCCGCCGCGGCCAGGTCCGGCCAACGGTTAAATCTGCGGATGCAGCCGGGCTACGATCACGGCTACTACTTCATCCAAACCTTCATGGCCGACCATCTGCGCCATCACGCGGAACAGCTGTTGCCGTAGAGGTTTAAATCAGCGCACCTGCACGAGCGGTTCGGAGGTGATGCGCCCATCGAAATCCGTCCACACATGCTGGGCGAAATCGTACAGCTTGCAGCTGCGCACGGTGTTCCAGTAGTAGCGCCACGAGAAGACTTCAGAATTCAGTCTTTCGTCGAGCGTGGCGGCCAGCTTCGCCTGAGCCTCTTTGAGGCGATACAACGGAATGCCCATGTTCACATGATGCGCGCCGTGCTCGAGGATGTAGTGGATCAGCCCATCCAACGGGCGCATGAGTTTGATATGCACGGTCGTCGTCGCATATCCCGCATTGGCGGTCCATTCGTCACGCCGCTCATACCAGGCGACGCGAGGATGCGTATGCTGCACGTAGATCACGAATCCCATGAGGCAGTTCCAAAAGAAGAACGGGACCACGAATCCGAATATCAGCAGCGACCAAATCGACTTGCCGCTATAGACGCCCCACAGCACCAGGCCGCCGACCCACAAGGTGCCGAAGCCGGCAACCAGCAAGCTGTCCCAGGTATAACTGATGCGCCGCGTGGCCACATGCTTGCGGCCGGGGAAGAACAATTTCTTCCACCACATTTCGATCATGTAGTAGACGCCCTGGCCGAACCCGCTACGGTAGACGCGTTCCAGTAGCCGTCGTATCCCCGACAGCTTGGCAAATTCCGCCGGAGAGTAGGGCGTCCAGACGTAGTCTCGGCCCTTGAGATTGGTAAAACCATGGTGCGCGAGGTTATGGCCGATTTCCCACAGGCTGTACGGCGTCAACGACGGCAAGAACGCAATTCGGCCGATCCATTTGTTCAGAGTCTTATTCGGCGTGTAAGAGCCATGGCAGGCATCGTGACCGATGACGAACAATCGAGCGATCCACAGCGCCGCCACCAGCGAGGCAAATACTTTCACCCACAAAGATTCCACGATGAGCAGGCTGGCAATCGCCACGGCCAGCACCAGCCAATCGAGCAAAAACCAAATGACCGGGGTGGCCACGCCGGGATCTACCGCGAAAGGCTGCAACAATTTTTGAAATCGAAAGCGCGATTTATCGACTGGCAGCGGCGCGGCGACGCCGGGCTTCGGTTCGGAAACTTCTGATTTAGGAAGCGGTGTTTGCACTCAAGGCCCCGTCTGTACGTGGGAAGGTCAGTGCGACATTATACGCCGAGAACGGCAATTAGCACGGACTTGCGTCAGGCGGTCTCGGCATCCGGCCACAGCAAAACCCCCAAATGCTCGCAAGCTTCGATGAGGGCCGTGGCGGCCTCCCGAGTGCTGGCATCCAGGCGCCTATCATGGGTTAGGAGCCAGGTCAGCCTCGCGCGGCGCGAGCGGGCAGACGGGTCGCTGTCGAACAGGGCCGGAAACAGGCCCAACGCATCGACGAACTCACGCATCGCAGCGGTGGAAGGCGCGCTCGGCGACGGGGTCAACAGCAATTTCAACCAGGTAACGCATCGCTTGGCAAGCCCGGCACGCGTGAGGCCGGCGCCGGTACGCCGCCGCGACTCGCCATCCGCCAGTGAATCGGCAAGGTTTCGATAACGTTCGATGGCCGACTCTTCCGCGGCGGCGGCCGGGCTGGCATCGGACAGAATGGCGCGCAGCACATCGCCCAAGAGCAAAGAAAGTGACTCAGCCAAGAATCGCTGACACTGCTCGGTGTCCGGGCGCGAAAGCTGATCCCAGGAGAGAGGTCCTCCTACACGTCTGGCATTCGGCGACTTCGACATGACTCCCAGTGTAGCCGCTCTTTCGCCCATCGCAACTATCTCAAAGTGCGACGAAGATCACTGATACCTTAAATTCCGCTTGAAAATGCGCCCAACCCGGCGGCTGCCGTGGGAACGGCAGGAAAATTTAATGATTGCAGATGTATCATGCGCCTGATTGCACGCCAGACCTCAACTTGCTCCCGGCAAATCCGTCTCCTTGGCTAAAGGCGTCCGCCGCATCGTGGCCGGCAATGCCGGTCTGATGACGGGTCCGGGAACGAATACCTACTTGCTGGGCGAGCGAGAGATCGCCGTGATAGATCCCGGACCCGACGATGCGCGCCATTTGGAATCCATCCTGGCGGCCGCGGGCGCGCCCGTTCGTTGGGTGGTCGTGACGCATACTCACCGCGACCACTCGCCGCTGGCGGCAGAGCTTGCCCGGCGCAGCGGTGCGCAGCTCATCGGCTTGCCGCCGCCGGGCGACGGGCGCCAGGACGAGACTTTCGTGCCCCAGCATCAGCCGGCAGACGCGGAGCGCTTGAGATTGGGCGATGTCGAATTGCTCGCGATCCACACGCCTGGCCATGCGTCGAACTGCGTGTGCTATTTTTTGGAACGGGAACGACTGCTGTTCACCGGCGATCATGTGCTCGAAGGTGTATCGCCGGTTATTTTGCCGCCGGACGGCAAGATGGCCGACTATTTGAACTCGATCGATAAATTGTTTGCCTATGACATCGAGAAAATTGCCCCTGGCCATGGCGACCTCATGGATCGGGGCAAAAATGTTCTCGAGGCGCTGCGAGCGCATCGCCTTGCGCGCGAGGCCAAGGTTTTGAGCAGCATGGCCAAATTGACCGAGGCTACTCTCGACACCCTGACACCCGTGGTTTACGACGACGTGGCGGCCGACCGCCATCCATGGGCCCGGCTCACGTTGGAGGCGCATCTGATCAAGTTGGCGCGCCAGGCCCAAGTGCGCGAACTGAACGGCGTCTGGCAGCTGATCCATCAGGCATGAAGGACCGGCTGGCCGTATCGCTGCGCTCGTTGAGTGTGCGGCGCGGCGACAGATGGGTGTTGCGCGATATCACCTGGCAGCTGCGACCGGGTGAACGCTGGGCATTGCTCGGACACAATGGTGCCGGTAAGACTCAGCTGCTCAAACTCTTGAGCGGCGATGTCTGGCCGACACCCCCGCGGGGGCAAGCGGCGCGGGAAGAGCCGGCGCGCATCTTTCGAATCGGACGCCGGTCGATCGATTTGCTCGACGCAAAGCAGCGAATTGCCTACATCGGCGGCGAGCGGCAAGACAAATATGCCCGTTATGGCTGGAACTTGAGCGTGCGCGACGTGGTTGCCACCGGCCTGCACCGCACCGATCTGTTGCTGGCGCCAATCACGGGAGCCGAGTCCAAGCGTGTGAACGCGATGCTGCGTGCCTGCGGTCTGCGCGCCTTGGCGACGCGCGCCTTCTTATCGCTGTCGTATGGAGAGAAGCGCCTGGCATTACTGGCGCGCGCGCTGGTGCAAGATCCGGACTGGCTGCTCTTGGATGAGTTTTACAACGGCTTGGATGTGCACTACCGGCGGCGCATCGATGAGGTACTCAACGCCGCGCGCCGCCGCGGGCAATCCTGGATCGCCACGGCGCATCGGGCGATGGACGTGCCGCGGGGAACACGCTTTCTGATAGAGCTGTCCGACGGCCGGATTCACATCGTCAAGCGTCTGAAGCGCGAGGACACGGAGCGATTGAGTACGAGTGCCAGTGAGCATCGGCACGCGGCGCGGCGCGGGCTGTCGATGAAGAAAACGGTGAAGCGGTCGAGTCCTGTGCTGCTGCGGCTGACCCATGTTGATTTGTACGTCGAATACCGCGCGGTGCTGCGCGATCTGAATTGGGAGCTGCGGCGCGGCGAACACTGGTCGATATTCGGCGCAAACGGAGCCGGAAAATCCAGCTTTCTCAAATTGCTCTATGGCGATCTATCGCCGGCGCTCGGAGGGAAAGTCGAGCGCGCCGGCTTTCCGCGAGGAACGCCGATCTTCGAGTGGAAGCGGCTTGTCGGCTATGTCTCCCCCGAGCTGCAAAGCACCTATTCAGTGGACGTCAGCATTCTGGAATTGATCGCGAGCGGCCGCCATTCAAGCATCGGCCTCGTCGACCCGCCCACTGCGGCGGACATGAAAGCGACGCGCGCCTGGCTCAAATTCTTCAAGTTGCTGAGCGTGGCAAAGTGCCGGCCGCGTGAATTGTCCTACGGACAACTGCGCCGCGCACTGATTGCCCGCGCCATGGCGGCAGATCCGCTCATTCTTTTGCTGGACGAGCCGCTCACGGGCCTCGATCCCAAGCAACGTGCGTTGATGAAGCGATTGCTGGAGCGCCTGATGCAGCGCCGCCTGACATTGATTGCCGCCGTGCACCACCCGGAGGATCTGCCGCGCGGGATGACGCACGCACTGCATTTACATAACCGGCATGCGCGCCTCACAGATCCCTATTCTGCGACGTGAGCGGCGGCGAAGCCGTCCGTCGCACGCGAGACTGCATGCCCTCGAAGTTCGCACGGAAACTAAGATTATGTTGCGTCTCGGCATCGCGCCATGGGTTTTAGGTACGGTCATTCTCGCCGGCTGCAGCGGATCCGGATATGCGGTTCGCCCGGTGCCGCGAATTGCCGCCGACAATGTGGGTCAGCCGGTAAGCGTGTTGCAGGAAGCGTTCGGCGAACCGCGCAAGATTGACAAGACATCCACGAAACTGGTGTACGTCTGGTTTCTTCCGCAGAAGCCCAAGGAAGGCTCGCCGTCCGGATTCCAGGGCTGCGAAATGGAAGTCACCGTCGATGCACGTTCGCAGCGCGTTTTGGGATATTCGCTGTCCAATATCGGTTGGTCCGCCTGCCGCGACGTGCAACGCCGCATTCGCGTCGCGCAGCGCTAAGGCGACCGCTACAATAGGGGATCGCGCCTCCAGGGCGTTTTGCGCGTTCGGGGTTCGTCGGCGTTGTTTCCAGCATCCATCCTCTTATTGCTCGTCCAAGTAGCCTGCATCGTGCACGTCATCAAGACGGGGCGAAATCAGCTGTGGATATTGGCCATGTTCCTGCTGCCGGGAATCAGCGCAGTTGCGTATCTGGTGGCGGAAATTCTGCCGGAGTTGTTTGGCGGCAGAACCGCGCGCCGCGCCAAGGCCGGCGTACGACGCATGATCGATCCGAACCGCGAATTGCGCCGCGCCACTGCGGAGGTCGAAATATCCGGCAACGTCGACGCCCGCCGGCGCCTGGGAGAGGAGCTTTACGAGCGAAATCAATACGACGAGGCCATCGAGGTGTACCGCGGCGGCTTGAAAGGTATTTTTGAGTACGATCCGACGCTTCTGTTGGGTCTGGCACGGGCGCAATTCGGCAAGCAGGACTATGCGTCTGCGCGCGCGACGCTGGAGCTTCTGGCACAGCAGAATCCGGATTTCAAGTCGGCGGATGCAAAGCTGCTTTACGCCCGTACGCTCGAGGCGCAGGACGCGCTGGATGAGGCCGAGCGTGAGTACACCATGCTCGCGCCGGGATTCCCCGGTGCCGAAGCACGCCTGCGCTACGGATTATTGCTCAAGCGGCGCGGCAAGCTACAAGAGGCGCAGCGAGTACTCAAGGACTTGTTGGATGGCGCCAAACTGGGCCCTGCCCACTATCGCAGAGCGCAGGCGCAATGGCTGGACCGCGCGCGGCGGGAATTGAGCTAGAATTCGCCGGCCGCTTTTAGTCCTTCTGAATTGGAGTTCCCCATGAAATCCACCGCGCGCTGCGTCCGCTTCGCGTTCCTGTCCTTAGGCCTGATCATGATGGCGGCGTGCGCCGGCCAGAAGGAGCCTGCGCAGAAGCTTCTCGCCGATATCGACGTGACCGTGACGGCCGCTTCGGTGGAGGCGGCGAAGTACGTGCCCGATCAACTCAGGGATGTGCAAACCAAATTCGGTGAACTGAAAGCCTCTTTCGACAAACGCGACTACGCCGCGGTGCTCAGCGGGGCGCCCCCGGTGCTCGCCGCGGCTAAGATGCTGGCCACCGACGCCGCCGCCAAGAAGGACGAAGTCCTGAAGGCGCTCAACGATCAGTGGACGGTGCTGGCGGGCACCGTGCCGGAGTACATGACAGCGGTGCAGAATCGCATCGATACCTTGCGGAAAAAATCGAGCAAAAAGGCGGCGGCAGGCATGGATCTCGATGCGGCCAAGCTGAGTCTGGACGGGGCTGCCGCGCTGTGGTCCAAGGCGCAGGCGGCCTTCGCCGGCGGCAATATGGACGAGGCCGTGAGAACGGCTCAGGACGTCAAGAGCAAGGTAGAGGCGGTTGCGGCGACGCTGAAGCTGGATCTTGCCGCTGCGGCCGCCAGGTCTTAGCGCCTCCTAGGGTTACAGAGCCAGGGTGCCTTCGCTGACGATGATCGCGGTGCCTGCAATATGCACCGCGACCAAGCTGGCTTTATCGATCTCGAGGCGCACTCGCACCTGTCCGGGCCGCTTCATCTGGTAACCCTGGCGGCCCATGAAAATAGGTGATTTTTTTCCAAACTGACCCGATTCCCACAGATAGGCGGCCAGCATGGCGTGGGCATTGCCGCTGACGGGATCCTCCGGAATACCCAATGCAGGACAGAACATGCGCGATTCCGTCCATAATTCATCGGAATCGCGATTCACTGCAAATAAAAAGAAGCCTTCGGCGCCGAGTTCCAGCCCAAGCGACATGAGCGTGTCGAAATTAGGGGAAAGACTTTCCAGATGACGGTGGTCCGCGATCGGCACGAGAAGGCGGCTGCTGCCTTTACGAGCGAGTCGCGCCGGCATGACCTCGTGCAGCTGAGTTGCCGGCAGCTTGAGAGCCTCGGCAACGCGAAGCGTGGTCTTGAACGGCAATGGCGCATCCAGCTCCGGAACGGTCTGGCGAAACTCGATGACTGTCTCCGGCCCGCTCGCTCGCTGTTCTATCTGGGCGCTGACTTCGATGATGCCGGTGCCGGAATGCTGCCGACAGATGCCTGCCAAGCGTCTTCCCAAGGTCAACAGGACCGCATGTGCGGCGATGGTTGCGTGCCCCACGAA
>JALYIH010000056.1 GCA_030775865.1 Pseudomonadota bacterium
TGGCGTCCTTGTTAAAACCGATGTGCGTGTCGCTGATCTGCACGAACAGCGGCTTGCCGAGTTTGGCAGCCCCTTTGGCATCGTCGGCCGCCATCGCCAGATCGATCGGCGCCAGCACCCCGCCTGATAAGACGAATAGGGTTCCGGCCCCGCCATAGGCCATGCACTTCAAGGCGTTGCGACGCGACAGCAGCGATTCATCCGACATATTCGTCTCCTGGGAAAGTGACAGTTCTGGACAGGAAGACTTCGGAGCCAGGGAATTTATTCCATCTTTTTCTGAATTCTCACGGGTGCTTAGCGCCTTAAGCCCAGGCGCGGTCGCGCTCGTGTTTTCGCTGTTTGCAAATTCGCTGGAATAAAACCGCCGCTCGGCCAGCCTTCCTCAGGACGTGAATGCGGCGAGATCAGTCGGAGAGAACCGGGAGAGCGGCGAGATCAGTCGGAGAGAACCGGGAGAGCGGTGCGATGACGATAAGAGAACTTCGCTATCTGGTGGCCCTGGCAAATCGAGCGCATTTCGGGCGTGCGGCGCAAGAATGCCACGTTTCACAGCCTACGTTGAGTGTTCAAATCCGGAAGTTGGAGGAGTATCTGGGCGTCACGCTGATCGAGCGCAGCGCCAAATCATTCGCCCTCACCCCCATTGGCCAGGAAGTGGTTGAAAAAGCGCGCCGGATCGTCATGCAGGTGGATGAACTGTTGGCCAAGACGCGCACCGGACATGGACCCTTGAGCGGGCCGCTGAATTTGGGGGTCATTCCGACGCTGGCGCCGTACTTGTTGCCGAAGCTGTTACCGTTTCTCAAGAGCCGGTATCAAGCGCTGCAGCTGGTCGTGCACGAAGATCTCACCGGGCATCTCTTGGAGCGGTTGCAGGACTATCAGATCGACGCGGCTTTGCTGGCGCTGCCACTCGATGGCGGTGAGTTCGAGGAGCTGCCGCTGTTTGATGAGCCGTTCTGGTTCGCGTGTCCGCCGCGGCATCCGCTGGCGCAGTTGAAAGCCGTCACCGAAGCCGATTTGCATGGCGAGCCGATGCTGCTGTTGGCCGACGGACCCTGGTTGCGCGGTCAGGTACTGGCCGCGTACGGGCACACGGCAGCGGAAGAAGAGGGCATCGACGATTTCCGCGCCGCCAGCTTGGAGACCATCTGCCAGCTCGTTTCCGCGGGATTTGGCTGTACCTTGCTACCAGCCTTGGCAGCGCGGGCCCCTCAAGGGCCCGAGCCCTCGTTCGTCATCCGACCGCTGCACTCCCCGAATGCCAACCGCCGCATCGGTCTGGTCTGGCGCCGAGGCTATCCCAAGGCGCAAGAACTGGCGCTGCTCGGCGAGCTGGTGCGCAACAATCCGCCCAGCGGCACGTACCCCGTTGCGACACCGCAGCCGCTGGCTGCGAGCCCTGCGTGATTGCGCCTAGACGCGCCCGGCAACCGGCAACGCTGCACCGGAAATCGCACGAGCCGCATCGGAGACCAGAAACACGATCACCTCGGCAACCGCTTTGGGACTTACCCATCGGGTGAAGTCGGCGCCGGGCATATCCGCTCGATTCCGAGGCGTATCGAGGATACTGGGCAAAACGGCATTCACGGTGATGCCGCGATCTTTCAATTCATCGGCAAGGGCTTCGGTTAGTTTCACGACACCGGCTTTCGACGCGGCATAGGCGCCCATCCCGGTGGTGGCCTTGATTGCACCCATCGCTCCCACATTGACGATACTGCCGCTCTTACCTCGCAACAGATAAGGAAGTACGGCCTGGCACGATGCGACTGCAGTCAGCAAGTTGATGCGGAACATCGAGTCCCAGGTTTCGAGCGTGCCGCCTTCGAGCTTCTCCCATTGAAACCCGCCCGCAATATTGATGAGCCCATCTATTCGACCGGTCTCCTTGAACACCTGCTCAACAACTTTCGCAGCCTCATCCTTCCGTGAAAGATCGAACCCCGTATACAGCAGAGCGCCTGCCGGATGCTCCACCCCAAGGCCCGGCCGCCTTCCGACCAGCGCGAGTTTTGCGCCGTGTGACATCATGCAATCGGTCACAGCCTGTCCTAGCGCACCGAAAGCGCCCGTCGCAATAAAAACTTTCCCCGATAGATTCATCGCACTTACCCCTATGCAGAATCAGCATTCGGCACAACCCGGGATGCGCCAGCCTCGAAGGCTTCATCACCCCGCGAATTGATCCGCCACCGGCTCGCCGCCGGCAGCATTGCCGTCAGTGTATCGTCGCGGCGCCAGAAGTGATGGAAAAGCGCAGCGCATGCATGCAGTGCAATCAGGCCGAGCAATGAGAAGCCGACTGCTTTGTGCACGCCCAGCAACTGCTGGGCCAGCTGGCGATTCTTCTCGATCAGGGCCGGCAACTGGCCGATGAAGTACAGGTTCGCTTGTTCGCCATGAGCGTTCGTTTGCAGCAGCCCGAGAATCGGCTGCGTCAAGAGGAGCGCGTAGAGGGCGTACTCGCTTGCCATCGCTATGATCTGCATTGTCCGGGACATGTCGCCGGGCCAATTGGGATACTTGGCAAAGCAACGCCACACGAATCGACCCATTGTCAGGACCCAAATGGTCAAACCGATCGATCGATGAAGTTGTAAAAAGGCCATGTGCGAGGTTCGCGACGTGGCGATATCGATTGAAAACGCCAGTACGAAGACGAGCAGCATGAGACCGGCGGTCAGCCAGTGCATCAGTCGCGTGGCCCGATCAAAGACCCTTAGTTCAGCATTGCTGTCCGCGCGCATCATTCTCTCTCGGTTGACGCCCTCAAGGGCATGTGTACCTACAAGACCTCTGAAGGCGAGAATTTATTCCGGCAGGCGCGCGGCAACGCGCGCGAAAACGATACACAAGAGAGCAGGCGAGATGTTTGCCGGCTTTTTTGGATCGCCTTTGACGTGCAAGCATCACTCAATGCGATGTCGGCAATTGTCACTTTGGCACGAGTACTTTTTACTACGAGCACTTTTTACATTCATTGCAAGGAACTCGGCAAGAATCCTGGCATCGCGTAAACTGCATCCCAATGTTCGCTTCCCGTCACGCACGATTGCGGTTGATTGGCACATTCGCGTTGTTGGCGACGCTGAGTCTCGCCGGGTGCGCCTCGCTGCCGCCCGCAGCCAATCAACCAAAATCCGTTACGACAGCGTTGGACCCCCCGGCCGACAGCCCCTTGACCAAGGCGTTTCAGCCTCTGGCCATGAGCCACGGCGGTGATTCGGGATTTCGAATGGTTTCGACGGGAATCGATGGACTCACAGCGCGCGTCGAAATGATCGACGCCGCGCACCGCTCGCTCGACGTTCAATCTTACATATTCCGCGCCGATGAGTCGGGCAACCTGATTGTCCAAGCCTTGTTGCGGGCCGCGGATCGCGGCGTGCGCATACGCATATTGGTCGATGACGGTGAGAGTGTCGCCGGCGACGAGAAGATTCTCTCTTTATCCGCGCAAGCCGGTTTCGAGGTGCGCCTCTACAATCCGCTCAGTTACCGCGGACATAACAGGTTCCGTCGCGACGCCGAGTTTTTGTTCAACAAGGGGCGGGTTGACTATCGGATGCACAATAAACTGATGGTCGCCGACAATGTGGTGGCGATCATCGGCGGTCGAAATATTGGCAATCAGTATTTCCAGATCGACCCGACGTCACAATTCGGCGACGACGACCTGGTGGTCGCGGGGCCGGTCGTGCCGCGGTTATCGGCGGTGTTCGATGAATTCTGGAACAGCCCCATCGTCATTCCCGCTCAAACAGTCGACAAGGCCGATACCACTGATCAAGCGTTGGTGGAATATCGGGCACTGCTCGACGAGTACCGGCAGCGACTGGACGGCAAGCACGCCAGTAGCGCGGAGGCCGCCCCGAAGCAACCGTTTTTGGACATCATGTCGGGTCGGACGCCCTTGCATTGGGGCCCCGTGAAAGTGGTGTACGACAGTCCCGACAAGAAAGACGTCGGCAAAGGACATGCACCGGGAAGGTTGATTTACAAAGCAGTGGAGGAGCAAGCAAACGCCGTCTCAACCGAGTTGCTGATGGTCACGCCCTATTTTGTTCCTTCCTCCGAAGAATTGACGGTGCTCAAGGGTGAACGTGAGCGGCATGCTCGGGTGCGCATTTTGACCAATTCGCTGGAGGCCGCGCCTAGTGTGGAGGCGCAGTCGGGCTACATGCATCATCGCGTGCGGTTGCTGCAAGCGGGCGTGGAATTGTACGAAGTGCGGGCATTGCTGGGAAGCACGCGGGGAAGCGGACAGGGCAAGGCGATTTCGCGACATGGCAACTACGGATTGCATGCCAAATTGTACGTCTTCGATCGTAAAACCTCGTTCGTGGGCTCGCTGAACTTCGACCAGCGTTCCAAACACTTGAACACCGAAATCGGCCTGATGATTGGCAGTACGGAATTGTCAGGCGAAATTGCGGCGCGGTTCGAAGCACTCACCCAGCTCGACAATTCATATGCAGTGACCTTCAGCGAGAACGCGAGGGGCAAACGGCGCCTGCTATGGACCACTCAAAAAGACGGCACGGTGGTGCACTATGAAAAGGAACCCGCGCGTAGTTCGTGGCAGAGAGTCAAGGTCAGACTGTTGGCGGTGCTTCCGCTGGACCGTGAACTCTAAGCGGTCTGATCATTTCAGGTGGTCGTCCGCCCGCGGCTTTTTGAGTCTTTCGCTGACAACAAATAGAGATTTTTTGGCGTTTCCGGTGGGAGGCGGCTTGCTTATCTTGCAAGCACCATTTTGGTGATTGCGGGGCATGCCGATGATACGACGAGCCGTCGAATGAGCGCTCTCTTAGCACCCACTCGGCCAAAGGCAACGCGACCTGACTATACGGCCACGCCAGACAGGCGCTACTACGTGGTGCGCGGTCGTCTCTGGCGCTTGAGCAACCCGTTTCTCGACGAAGCAACCCACCAGCGTCTCGTGGCAGATCTGATGGCGGCAAAGCGAATGGCCAGCGATGGTGAAGATGCACTTCAGAGAATTGCAGCGCGTCTTAAAGTAGATGCCATTAAGCGTGCGCTCGGCGAGCGTGGGGATATCTGGTGGACGGACGGAGCGCCCGACTATCATCGCTGTCTAGCGGCTAATACTCCGTATGCTGAGTGGTATACCAGCGCTTAGTACTTTTCGCGAACGCCTCGGCTGTGAGTCAACGGCTGCCGCAGAAATCAGCCGGCGCGGCGAAACGTGAGGTTTACGCGCTGGGGCCCCAACACGGGGTGATTGCCATCCTTCAGCGGAAGCACTCCGTGATGATGCATTCGAGCCGGCCCACCCCAAACCACGACATCGCCATGTTGCAACGCTACGCGACGGTGCTTGTCTTTTCTGGCGGCGCCGCCGAATAGGAAAATCGCCGGTAAGCCCAGCGATACTGACACGATGGGCGCACTGAAGTCGCGCTCGTCCTTGTCCTGATGCAGAGTGAGCCGAGCACCGGGTTCGTAGCGATTGATCAGACAGGCATCGGGATAAAAGCTCGGGAATCCAGCAGTTTCCGCTGCGGAATTAGCAAGAGCTGAAAACGCGGAGGGCATCGCCGGCCAGGGTTGACCGCTCGCGGGATCGTGAGTGGTGTAGCGGTAGCCGCGGCGATCACTCACCCAGCCCAGCGCGCCGCAATTGGTCATGGCCACCGACATACGTAGGCCGCCGGGCGTCAGCCAATGGCGAAGCGGGGCGGCCGCCTTGATGCCGTCGATCTCGGCCAACAGGGCCCCGACTGCATCGAGCGCGAATCGGTGAAGCAGCCACGCTCCCTCGGCAATCGGTTCCTGAATGTGTTTTTTTTGTGCGCCATCGAGCAGATCAAGCTCAAGATTATTCATAGGCGTGCGGAGAATGCCATTTCACCTCGCCAATTTTAAACCCATTCGCGAACTGGCCGGGAGATGCTAGATTGTCGCTGTCGCCGGGCTTCACCTCTTGCGATGTCGCTCGAAGTAGGAATCCGATAGGTGTAGACTTTGAAGGTGGGCGTAGCGTCATACACGCAGAAAAGCACGCCACCCGTTCAACTCTGAAAACCGCGTCGTGAGTCCGAAACAACTACTCATTTGGTTTTGCAGCGTCTCAGCGATTCTGGTGATTGTGGGGGTCGTGTTCGCCTTTTTCGGGCTGAGCATATTGCCCATCGATCGCGAAACACTGGTGCCATGGCAGAGCGCGATCTATGGTGCCATGATGATGGGCTGGGGCACGACGCTCTTTTGCGTAGGACGTGTCGCGTTCCGCCGAAAGATTCCGAGCTGATGAAGGCACTGCTCTACGGGCTGATTGTTTGGCGTATCGTTGAAGCCGGCTTTTCCATTTACTTTAAAGTCTGGTTCAACGTCGGCGTGGACTTGGCCGTTCTCGCGCTTTTCGGCTTTCCGTTGCTCAAAGGCATTCAGTCGGTAAATTCCGAAGCCACGAGGAGTGTGCGATGAGTGCACTGACCGAGACAGGCGATGGCGAGCCGCGGATACTCCTAGAACGCAGGAACGGCATGGCATTTCTGACGCTCAACCGTCCTGCTCAATTCAACGCGCTGTCTGAGGAAATGCTGGCGGACCTGCATACCGCACTTGAATCGCTGGCGAACGATGCGTCAGTGCGCGTCGTGGTACTGGGTGGCGTCGGCAAGGCGTTTTGCGCAGGTCACGATCTGAAGCAGATGAAGGCCAACCCGGCTTTGGAATATTACCAGCGGCTGTTTGACGACTGCACCCGCTTGATGATGCTGATTCAGGCGCTGCCGCAACCCGTCATCGCCCGCGTGCACGGCATTGCAACCGCCGCCGGTTGTCAGCTGGTGGCCATGTGCGACATCGCCATCGCAGCTGACGATGCGCGCTTTGCTGTTTCCGGCATCAACGTAGGCCTGTTCTGTGCCACACCATCAGTGGCGCTCGCGCGCAACATTGGGCGCAAGGCTGCGTTCGAAATGCTGGTCACAGGCGAGTCCATCGACGCTTCAACCGCCTGGCAGCGAGGGCTCATCAATCGTTGCGTGGCGGCAGACAGACTTGATCAGGAAATAGACGAGGTGGCGGCGGCAATCGTGGCGAAACCGCCGTCTGTGGTTGCCGCGGGGAAGGCATTGTTCTATCGCCAACTTGAACTAGGCATTGCATCGGCGTATCAGCTCGCCGCGCACGCGATGGCGTGCAATATGATCAATGGCATTGCGCAGGAGGGCGTCTTGGCATTCATCGAGAAACGCAGCCCAAACTGGCCTCCCAGCCGCTCTTAAGACTTCGCTGGGACCAATCCTAGGGCGGCGACCAGACGCAGTACAGGAGATTCGCTCGAGTTGGGCTGTAGAGCCGGCGCGTTCTCGGGATAAGGATCCTTGCACGTGCTCGGCCAAATCTCGATGGGCAAGGGAGCCGAGAGCATCGACGGGGGAATCATCGCATTGAATCGGACGAGCTCGGCGGGCATCTTGAACTCCGGACATCGGTATTTCGGCTTGCATCGAGTGCAGCGAACGGAAACAACGGCGCGCTGGGATAAACAGCAGAGTGCGGTCGTGGTACGGGTGTCGGACATCAAGGCATCTTGACGTTGCATCCGCCCGACGTTCAGTGGGCGCCGGACGACTTTCGCGTCAGAATGTTCTTACATGCCGGCACTGTGTTTTAAAAAGGAAGCAAGAAGTTTTTTACATACCGCCGCCCCCATCGCACATTGACCATAACAGTTTGTAGGTAGGACTATTCCCACGAAATCATGTCTCAATGAGCCACTGCGCCCGATCGCAATCTCGTGCGAAATCACCATTAATTAAAACGGGTTTCTGCGCCGCAACCCGCCGGATCACAGGATTTTATGACCCGTCCTTGCAAAAACACTGAGATAGCGACACTACATCCAGCGGATGTGCATGCAATACCGAGATTGGATCTCTTGGACGCTTGCCTACACGCCCTCCCCGATGCGGTACTGGTCACTGACCAAGACGGTAGGGCGGTTTATTTGAACCAGGCCGCCGAGAACCTCAGCGGCTGGAGTTCGGGTTACGCAATAGGCAAGAGCATCACGGAGATCTGGCGCACTGAGGGCGACGCAACGCTGTCGGCGTTGACCTCCTTAACCGAGTCTTTCAGAGAAGCGGTCCTGTGGAACAGACTTGGGCACCGTGTACAGATCGAGCACCGGGTAACGCCGGTGGGCAATCGCATCGAAGGATCTCCGGGCTTCGTTCTGGTGGGGCGCGAGACTTCTGGTCGGCATAAGAAACACTTGTCGCCACTGGCCAGCGAGGAGTTGCTTGACGAGAATGCCGAAGCGCTGTTTGCGGAACGCGAACGCGCGCAGGTGACGCTCGATTCAATTGGCGATGCGGTCGTGAGCACTGATTTTCGAGGCCACGTCGCTTATCTGAACAAGGCAGCCGAGCGTTTAACCGGGTGGGTTCAGTCGGAGGCTGCGGGCTTGCCGGCGGGGATGATCTTTCAGCTTGTAGACGTCCAGACGGGCCAACCCACATCGTGCCCCGCCACGGAAGCCATCATTGAAAATCAGCGACGCGCCCCTGCGGCCGCAAGCTGCGTGCTGATTCGGCGTGATGGCGAGGCGGTGGCGGTGGAAGTCGCCGCAACACCCATTCATGATCGACTGGGGGGTGTCGTTGGCGCGGTGATGGTCGGACACGATGTGACGGCCGCTCGTGAACTGTCGGACAAGCTCGCGCACCTCGCGCTTCATGATCATCTGACCGACCTGCCGAATCGAACCTTGTTCAATGATCGAATCGAGCAAGCCATCACGCTGGCCCGCCGCAGTGGGGCCTATTTGTCACTCTTGTACATCGACCTCGATCGATTCAAGGAAATCAACGATACCTTAGGTCATCTGGTGGGCGATGAAGTGCTGAGGATGGCCGCGCACCGATTGCTTAACTGCGTTCGGGCATCCGACACCGTCAGCCGGCAAGGCGGCGACGAATTCCTCGCGCTGTTGATAGATTGCGACTTCGAAAAGGCGAAAAGCTGTGCGAAGAAGATATTCGATTCACTGTCGGCCCCCTACATCATTGGAACGAACCGCTTGGCACTGTCCGCCAGCATTGGAATCGCTCAGTACCCGAAAGATGCGACGGAAACAGCCTCGTTGATCAAGGCGGCGGATACCGCCATGTATGCTGTAAAGTGCGCGGGCCGCGATGGACGAAGTCCGCGAACACGCCGCTGATGCAAGGCATCCTCATTTATAATGTCGCGGGAAGAAAATTCGAAATGTGGTGCCAAGCTGCGGCACAGATTGCATTTCGATCGTCGCATCGAGCATTTCGCACAGCCTTTTGACGATCGATAGACCAACGCCTTCGCCTGAATCGCCGCGTAGCGACTGAGCAGCAATGGCGTCGACCGAGAATAGATCCTTGTGAGCGAGGCTGTCTTGACCTTCGCCCCGGGACATCGCTGGTGAGGACGGAACAGCGGCGCGCTGAGTGTCGAGGGCGGCCGCGAGTGGTTGGCCTGAGTCGGAGTGAAAGCCAGGCCCCGTATCCCGTATGCACAATAGCCAACGCTTCGGATCATCAGGCGCGCTGTTGCCCCAACTGACAGTAATGCCGCCGGTGCGCGTGTATTTGACGGCATTTAACAACAAATTTTGGCCGATGCGCCGGATTTTGACGGCGTCCCCATCGGCGGCAAATCCGGGCGGTCCTGCGCATTTGAGAAAAAGACCCCGCTCCGTGGCCATGGGGCGAATGCCCTCGCAGAGGGACTGCACGATCGCCGATACATCGAGGGGTTCAATTTGCCGCGTTTCACGTCCCGCCTGCAGGCGCGCAAGACTCGTCACGTCATCCAGCAAATGATGCAGCGAGGTGACGTTGCGCATCAGAATGCGCACGAAATCCTCGCGAGAGGATTCCTGTCGGCCATGGCGCGTGAGCCCGACAGTCACATTGGCGACGACACTCAAGTTTCCTCGTAGATCGTGGGCCGCTTGGCGCCACAAGTCGCCGCGTTGCTGCTCGAGTTCGCGAATCTGCTCGAGCGCTTGTTCAAGGTCCTTGAGGTGGCCCGAGGCCTCCTGTTGCTGAAGAGTAAAATACTGATTCACGCTTTCCTCGATGCCGGTACAGCAAAGATCCGTCCAGACCTGGCGCGCGCGGGTGAGCGCATCAAGTGAGAAGTTAGGATTGGCTTTCGCAAAGCGATCCAGCTCGAGGATCACGCAACCGTTGAGCTTGCCCAATTCGCGCGTGACTTGCCGCAAATCATAGCCCTGCAACCATCGCTGCAAGCCATGCGCCGCGGCCGGCTCTTGCGCAGCCGCCTCCGCCGATTGCTCGCCCACCCCATGCCGCAAACTTCGCTCGAAGACAGCGAGCAACGCCGGTAGGTGATCGAGGAGTTCGGCAGGCGGCAACGCATCGCCGCCGGTCAGATCCGGATCGCGTTTGACGGCGTGTTGCCATTCAAGCAGCAAGGCCTCGCGGCGACGATGGACGTGCTCGGCCAACGCGAGGAGTTCCCCATTGATGTCCTGCAATTCTTTACTCCCGGAAAGGAGGGGAGGGCAAAGCCAAGAAGTCTCGGGCACGTGCCAAGGCGAGCACCGGTGGCACGGATTCTGAAACTTTTGCGAGGGATTTACCAGCCGATGCAGGTCCGTGGTGCACAGCCGCATAAACACACCAAGGATACTTGGTGGATCTGTTGCAGAACGGTACGGTTGCGTTGCATTACCAACGAGGATACTGTGGGAGCCGTCCGAGTGACCCCTCATGAGGAGCAACCTATGATGAATGTCAGACAGGCAATCATCGGCATTACAGCCGCTGCGGCGATTGCGCTTCTTCCGATGGCACCCGCGATGGCCGGCGGCCATGGCTTTAGGCCGCATGGCTTCGGACTCGGGCGTGGAATCGTTGGCGCTGCGGTGGCACTTGCGGTCCTGCCGCTGACCATTGCGGCAGCCGTCGTGTCGGGCGGCGAGTCCCTTGCGGCGTATCCCGCATCAGGATATGGCGGACCTTCGTACGGGTATGGCGGCCCGTCGTACGGGTATGCGCCACAAGTTTCGTATGCAGGTCCACGGCCTTACTACGCACCGTATCCCGGTTACTATGCCGCGCCGCGTGCGTATTACGGTCCACGGCCTTATTACGCTGCGCACCCTGGGTACTACGGCCACGGGTATTATCGCGCCGGTGGCGACGCGTATCCGCATAGGTAGAAAAGATCCTGTCAGGCGTGCTAAGCCGGCCAGAAAAGGCGGTCGTCCGCCGCGTGCGGACGCGTTGCTGCTGCGGGAACGAATCCTTAAGGTCGCCACGGAACTGTTTCTTGCACATGGCTACGGATCAACCTCGATAGAATCGGTCGCAGCTCGCGCTGGAATTTCGAAACGCACCTTTTACGATCGATTCGAAGATAAGGCGGTTCTGTTCGCCGCCGTGGTTCATCGCATCATCGATGAGATTAGACCCCCTCAAAGCGTGCCGCTTCTCGCCGGCGGGACATTGCCGGAAATTCTGAAGCGTCTCGCAGGCCTCATTTTAGTCGCCGCGTTGTCTCCCCAAGCAATTGCACTGCACCGGCTGGTCACGGGCGAATCCAGTCGATTTCCCGAACTGGCACACGCCGTTGAGAGCGATGGCGGCCAGAGTGAGGCCACGGGACTGATTGCCGATCTGCTGGCGCGGAAGGTGCGCAATACCGGGGTCAGCGGTGAGGATCAGCGGTTTGCCGCAGATCAATTCATCTATATGGTGGTGACGCTGCCGCAGCGCCGCGCGCTGGGATTCGGTGCGCCGATGACGGCGGCCGAACTTGATGCGTGGACAACCAAAGTCGTGAGTCTGTTTCTGGCCGGCTATCAGGGGTTGCGCAAATAACACGTGTGACCTCACTTTCATTCGGCCGCACTCAGACGCGAATGACGATCTTCCGTTGGCGCTGCCTGATTCCATGAGTCGGTGCGCATCGCGGATGTGCCGAAAATCAAGGACCTTGGCGGGCTTTGCCTGGCAAGTGCCGTCCTCGACTCGAGTATGTCCGCGCGCTTGTCAGCCTGCCCGACTCATGACAGTAACTGGTAACATTTGAGGAATCGGGGGAGGGGATTCAGTGAAGACTCGAACGAAAATCCTGGGCGGGGTCTTGGCGATTCTGGTGTTCGCTGTCGGCGCCGCCATTGCCACGAGCTGGGCGCCCGACCGGCCGGTCGCTGCGCTCGCCGCTCGGTGGGCGCCGTCGCCATCCAAGTTTGTCGAGATCGCGGGAATGAGTGTTCACCTGCGCGATGAAGGCCCCGCCGACGATCCAGTCCCCATCATATTGATTCATGGCATGTCGGCGAGTTTGCACACGTGGGAAGGCTGGGTTCGAGCGTTGCGCGAGAGCCACCGGGTCGTTTCCTTCGACCTGCCAGGATTTGGCTTGACCGGTCCCTCCCCGACCGGCGATTACAGCTCGGAGGCCAATGTTCGCTTCGTGCGAGCGCTCATGGATCGGTTGGACATTCAGCGTGCCGTCCTTGCCGGTAACTCGCTCGGAGGTAACATCGCCTTGGAGAGTGCTTATGCGTTCCCCGAGCGGGTCGAGAAGCTTGTGCTGGTGGACTCCGGCGGCTATCCCACGGCCTCGACTTCGGTGCCCATCGGCTTTCGTATCGCGCGGATTCCGGTGCTCAATCGGTTCATGGAGTCCATGCTGCCCCGTGGCTTCATCGAATCGAGCGTACACAGCGTCTATGGGGATCCTGCTAAAGTGACGCCGGCGCTGGTCGATCGTTATTTCGACCTGACGCTCCGCGAGGGTAACCGGAAAGCGCTCGTGCGGCGTTTCGAGCAGACTGATTTTGGTGGTAACGCGGGTATGATAGCCACGCTCAAGATGCCAACGCTCATTATTTGGGGTGGCCGCGATCATTTGATTCCGCTCGACAGCGCCGCGCGGTTCCATCGAGATATCGTCGGCAGCCAGCTCGTGGTATTCGACGATTTGGGCCACGTGCCGCAGGAAGAAGACCCGGTGCGAAGCGTTGCAGCGGTGGTGAAATTTCTCGCAACACCTGAAAAACAATAGTCCCACCAGCGGATATCATTCGCCCATGCCTATCACCCCCGCTCAGACCGACGAACTGCGGCGCTTGGCCAGCGAGGCCATGCGGGCGCATGGCTTGCTGCCCGATTTCTCCGCGGCGGCATTGTCGGAAGCCAATGCCGCGACTGCTGCGGAGAGCGACTCTGGCGCCGACATACGCGACCTGCGCACTCTCTTGTGGTCTTCCATCGACAACGATGACTCGCTGGATCTGGATCAGATCGAAGTCGCGGAGGCGCTGGCCGGGGGCACGTGTAAGCTGATGGTGGGGATCGCCGACGTGGACAGTGTGGTAAAGGCCGGTTCTGCCGTCGATGAGCATGCACGCGCCAACACAACCTCGGTGTACACGGCGGCGGCAATCTACGCAATGCTGCCGGAACGGTTGTCGACCAATTTGACATCCCTTGCGCAAGACCAGGATCGGCTGTGTGTGGTGATCGAGATGACCGTAGACGCCGATGGCACGCTGGGGCAGTCAACGATTTATCGTGCGCTGGTGCGCAATCGCGCAAAGCTCGCATATCGCAGCGTCGCGGCGTGGCTGCAGGGCGCGGGAGCGGCACCGCCGCCTCTGGGCGCCGTCGCCGGACTCGAGACGCAGCTGCGCTTGCAAGATGGCATCGCGCAGGCGCTGAAACGTCAACGCCAGAACAAAGGCGCGCTCGAATTTGAAACCACGGAGAATCGTGCGGTCTACGACGCGGGTGCTTTGGTCGATCTGCAGCCGGATCCGAAGAATCGCGCGCAGGACCTCATCGAGGAATTCATGATCGCGGCGAATGGCGTGGCAGCGCGTTTTCTACAGCAGAACGGCCGGACCTCTCTGCGGCGAATCCTAAGGACTCCGAAGCGCTGGGACCGCATCGTCCAGCTTGCCAAGGACCTGGGCGAGCATTTGCCCGATGCGCCCGACGCCATCGCTCTCAATGCGTTTCTGACCAAGCGCCGGGAAGCCGATCCGCCACGGTTTGCAGACCTCTCACTGTCGGTCATCAAATGCTTAGGCGCCGGCGAGTATGTCGCGCAGGGACCTGGGCAAGTGCCGCAAGGCCATTTCGGTCTGGCAGTCAGCGACTATACGCACTCGACAGCCCCGAACCGCCGTTTTCCCGACTTGCTCACGCAGCGTCTGCTCAAAGCGGCCTTGAGGGATCAACCGGCACCGTACAGCGACATAGAGCTGCCGGCATTGGCGACTCATTGCACGGAGCAAGAGGGCAACGCCAAAAAGGTAGAGCGGCAAATTGAAAAGTCCGTCGCCGCCATGCTCTTGGCTTCACGAATTGGCGCGCGCTTCGAGGGGATTGTGACCGGCGCCTCGGAGAAGGGCACTTGGGTGCGTATCGAGAATCCGGGTGCCGAAGGGCGAGTCGTTAAAGGTTTCCAAGGCCTCGATGTGGGCGATCGTGTCCATGTCCAGCTCTTGCATGTTGATGTTGCCCGTGGCTTTATCGATTTTGCCGGGATCAAATGAATGCAACCGCCGCACGAACCGAAATCCAAGATCGCCTATCTCGATGAGGCATTTCTTGGCAGCGACGCGGCCCGGCCGCTGCGGATTCTCGCCGAGTATTTGGAGCCGCTCGACGCCTTTCGCCGCGAACAAATCAAGGACACGATTGTGTTTTTCGGGTCAGCCCGGCTGCGAGAGAATGGGCCCTTGGGGCGCTACTATCAGGACGCGCGAACGCTCGCCAGACTGATCACGGAATGGTCAATGAGTCTCTCCTCTGCGCCGGGCCGCTATGTCGTATGCTCGGGTGGCGGTGGTGGCATTATGGAGGCGGCCAACCGGGGTGCCACCGATGCGGGCGGGCGCAGCATTGGCCTCAACATCAGTTTGCCGCATGAGCAGCGGCCGAACGCCTACATCACGCCGGGGCTCCGGTTCGAATTTCACTATTTCTTCATGCGCAAACTATGGTTTGCCCATCTCGCGCGGGCGCTCATTGTCTTTCCGGGCGGCTTCGGAACGCTCGACGAACTCGCCGAGATCATCACGTTGGCGCAAACGAGAAAACTTGAACGCCGGATTCCGATCCTGCTGTACGGCCCGGGTTATTGGCATGAAATCATCAATTTTGAGGCACTGGTACGCCATGAGGTGATCAGCGCGGAGGATCTGAACTTATTCACCTTCATCGATGAGCCTGCCGCGGCACTTTCGCACTTGCAGCGCGTTCTGGACGTAAGCGCGGAGAAGGAGACGCCGGCGTTTGCACACTCGAGCCACAGGCATGCTTGAATTGGCAGATCACGTGTCATGCCAGGCGCAGGTCACGCAACTGCGGGACAAGGGCTATGTCGTCTTACCGCAATTTGTTGCGGTCGATGAGCTGACGAAGCTCAACGAAGTCGCACGAACACAACTTGCCGCGCGCGCCGACCCGCTCGAATTCGAAGCCGATCTCCAATATCCGGGCGCGCCGCCATCACGTACAGCCTCCGGCGGCGAGACCGCGCGTCGGTTGCTCGACGCATACGCTCGCGACCCTGTGTTCGCGCGCTGCGGCGCCGCGCCCGCTTTGCGCAAATGGTTGGAGGCCTATTTCGGTGAGAGCGTGCTGCTGTCGCGCGCGCATCACAATTGCATCATGACCAAGCACCCTCTTTACGGGAGCCTGACGAACTGGCATCGCGATATTCGCTATTGGTCGTTCCAGAGAGAAGACTTGGTCTCGTTCTGGCTCGCGCTCGGCGAAGAGAAAATCGACAATGGTGCACTGTGGCTTGTGCCGGGTTCACATCGGATGATGTTCCATGCCAGTCGGTTCGATGACGCGCGATTCTTCCGCGCAGATCGTGCGGACAATGCTGAGATTATTCGCACCGCCGAATCACCGCGTCTCGCGCCGGGCGATGCGGTGTTCTTCCATTGCAATACCTTGCACTCGGCCGGCAGGAATCGCAGCGATGCCGTGAAGTTCTCCCTTGTCTACACCTACCATGGCCGCAGCAACCCGCCGAAGGCGGGCACGCGATCGGCGTCGAGGCCGGAAGTTCAATTGGGTTAAATGCTGGATGCTGCCATGCAGATACTGCTAAACGTCATTGCGGTTGCGCTGATCGTGGCAGGTTTGGCCGGTGCGATTGTGCCCGCGTTGCCCGGAATACCGTTGATTTTCGCCGGTATCTGGTTGGTCGCGGCTGTAGATGGTTACAAACATTTGGGCCTATGGTGGCTGATCGGCATCGCGGCCGTCGGTGCGATTGGAGTGACATTGGATTTGCTCGCCGGCGCCTTGGGCGCCAAGCGCGTGGGAGCCAGCCGGCAAGCAGTGTGGGGCGCACTTGCCGGCACGCTGGTCGGGTTCTTTTTTGGGCTGCCTGGAATACTGCTCGGGCCCTTCCTCGGGGCGGTGCTGGGCGAGCTTTCCGCGGGCAATAGCGTGCAGCGCTCGACGCACGTGGGCGTAGGCGCGTGGGTGGGGCTGATTTTCGGCACGATCATCAAGCTGGTCTCGTCGCTGATCATGGTGACGCTGTTGGGAGCCGGGTGGTGGTTGAATCGCGGTCCGTAGCAAGTTTGTCGTACCGATTCCGCCGCAAATGTCGTTGTCGGTTATGATGACAATCGTTTCATCACCGGGCAGGGAACCAGACATGGATAATCGCCCCCCTCGCAAGCCTTTCGCAATGATTCGCGAATTCGAATTGGCGGATTGGTTTACGCTCGGCAACGCCGTTTGCGGCACAGCTGCGCTGTTCTCGACAATCACGTATGTTCAAACTGAAGTCGTCGGCCATATCTATTTCGCATGTGCGTTGGTATTTGCCGCGCTGATATTCGATATTCTTGATGGGCGCATCGCGAGATGGCGCCAAAAAGCGTCCTCGATGGGACGTGAGCTGGACTCCCTCGCCGACGTGATTTCCTTCGGCGTGACTCCGGCAATGATCGGCTACGCATGTGGCATGCAAGGCCTCTACGATCGCATCATCCTGGGATATTTTGTGGCCTGTGGAGTCTCGAGGCTCGCCCGCTATAACGTGACGGCAGAGGCGATGTCGGAGGGAACCGGAAAGGTAAAGTATTTTGAAGGAACACCGATACCAACGTCCTTCTTGGTGGTTTGCGTCCTTTCCGCGGCTGCCTCGACGGGAGCCGTGGCCGAGAACCTGTGGTTTGGCAGGATATTGCTCGCAGGATACGTGCTTCACCCATTTACTCTGATATTTGCTCTGTCGGGTTCGCTCATGATTAGTCGTATTCATATCCCGAAACTGTGAGCTGACCCAAAGGTTGCGGCAGACGGCGCGAACAGGGCCGTCTGTGATAGGCCCAATGTCCCTCGAACTGGATCATGCGTTCGTCACCTGCGCTTTCGGTGCTCCGGAGGCCGATGTGATGGGAAAGTTAGGCTTTGTTGAAGGACCGCCCAACACTCATCCCGGACAAGGAACAGCGAACCGTCGCTTCTTTTTCTCCAATTTCATGCTGGAATTTCTGTGGGTGGCCAACCCGGTCGAAGTAACCAGCACACAAACGCAACGGACGCGATTGTGGGAGCGCTGCTCAAATCGAGCACTGGGAGTCAATCGTTTTGGGATAGTTTTTAGGCCGGCGGGCGAGGGTGATTCGCCAGCGCCATTTCAGACTTGGTCGTATTGCCCGAGTTATTTGCCGGCAGGTTCGGCCATTGAGATTGCCACGGAGACTACGCTTCAGGAACCGGAACTCTTCTATTTGTCTTTCTTGCGACGCCCCGGGAATCGTCCCGATGAGCGGAGGAACTCTGCAATGCCGATGCAGCAAGTGAGCGGCCTTTGCATAGGTGTCCCGAATTTGGCCGAATTGTCCGCAGCATCGCGAGCGGCAGAGCAATCCGGCTTGCTCACGTATTTTGAATCACGCAACCATGTTCTGGAAATAGTGTTTGAAGGAGCCGTAGGTTGCCGAATCGACCTTAGGCCTGGGCTGCCTTTGGTATTTCGCGGCGAAATGGTAGAACGCTGATGGCGCAAGCTTGTCCCGTTCACCGGCAGCTTGGAAAGTGCCGTGACTCCGGTGCCAGTCAATATCCCCTCGCGCGCGCCCAGCGTCCTACCGTGATCAGCAGTTATTGCACAGCGGCCTTGGCGTCAGCCTTTGCGCGGTGTCCGTGCGCGTGAGCCTTGGCTTTGTGGACGCGGGCCTTGCTCTTGTACACCGACTTGTTGGGTTCGCTTGACGTCCCTGCCTTTATGTTGTCGCCAGCTTGCTTCGTCGTTTCCGAGACTGCTTTCCCACTCTCCTTTGCAGCTGGAACCGCTTGGGAAAAAGCAGCCACGGCAAAAGTTGTTGTCATGATGATCGTCACAACCATTGAAATTTTCACGGCACCCTCCAATTGGTTCAGCAACACTGCGGGATTCAGGAACGCGTACTGGCTAATCGCCAACCTCATACATCCAGCATACGCGCACTTGAGCATGTCATCCACGATTCTTCGTGAAGCCTCAATGTTCCTGCCGCCATGCAGGTTGATCGCTCAATGTCGCAAATCGCGGACTCTCGACGATTTCGCCTGTTTCCCTTTAGAGCTGAGCCGCGCCGAAAGTATCGCACCCATCAATCCGACCCGATGACACCCCACGCTTAAACCACGAAACTCGCTGTGCGCTCGTACCGTGGGTAAACGTCTCTGGAACGACCGTGCCTCGCGCTTGTCGTTGAAGGGTGTCGTCGCCGATTCGGGAGGCGGCATTCAGAGCCGATTCGATATCACCGGACTCAAGACGCCAGCCCCGCTCCCTCTGCGAGCGTGCGGCCCAAACCCCTGCGAAACAGTCTGCCTGCAACTCCAGGCGAACGCTGAGGGCGTTCGCTTGAGCATCGCTGCCGCGGTCTCGCTGTGCATTTATTTTCCCCAGGATGCCGAGCAAGTTTTGAACATGGTGACCCACTTCGTGACCAATGACGTAGGCGTGTGCAAATTGACCGGGCGCACCCAGCCGCTGGGTCATCACGTCAAAGAAGCCCAAGTCCAAATACACGACCTGATCTTGGGGGCAATAGAATGGTCCGGCGGCTGCGGATCCTTGACCACACGCAGTGGGATAGCTATCGCGAAACAAACGCAGTTTCGGGTCCGAGTAGGTCAGGCCGCGCTCTTGAAATACAGCCGTCCAAACGGTTTCCGTACTTCTCAGCACTTGCGAGACAAATTTGGCGTCGGGATCGGTGGCTGGGGGACTTGGAGCCGACTGCTGAGGTGCGCTTTGCGTGGAAGATTGGCCGCCACTCATGAGGCCCAAGAGTTCCAGGGGATTCACGTGAAAAACAAGGCCGCCAATGATGGCGAGAAAAATCGAGCCAATCCCTATGCCGTGGATGGGCCTAAACCCTCCGCCGCTCGAGCCCCGAACATCCTCAACATTCTGGCTCTCGCCTTGGTCATCCATTCTCATCGATGCACCTTCATCCGGGATATTTCAAACAGAATGAGCACCCGAGTGCTCATTCGCTTTCTTCTGGGTCGCCGTGCCCTGTTTCGTTCGAGGCTGCGAGAAAAGTTATTCTTCCATTCTTATCCATGCAATGGCTACCCGCGACTGTGCATTGTCGGAGGTCTCCTACGGAAAGGGCTCGGCCAACGAACTCGGGCCGCGACTTGACAACATCTCCATTGTGGTCTGTAATATCTGTCATGACAGAAATAACAGGTATTCCGGGAGCCCTTCCGGAAGCGGTGCGGCGGTTTGTTTTGGAGTGGGGAAACCTTGGCGAGCGCTGGGGTGTCAATCGCTCGGTGAGTCAGATCCATGCATTGCTCTACGCGTCAAAACACCCCCTGGCGGCGGAAGATATAGCGGACACGCTTGGAATTGCCCGTTCAAATGTGTCGAATTCGCTGCGGGAGCTTCAGACCTGGAACATCATCCGTTCTGTGCCGATCCTCGGTGATCGACGTACCTTTTACACGGCCGAAACGGATCTTTGGAACCTCGTGTCGCGAATTGCAGCGGGGCGCAAGGCACGCGAGCTCGACCCGGCAGCGGCGGCACTGCGCGATTGCGTGGAAATGTCGCGAGACGACAAAAGCGTGGATCCGGTGGTGCAACTTCGCCTAAGAGAGATGCTGGACTTCGTTGAACGTACCAGCCGTTGGTATGACCAGATGATTGCGCTACCTCGGTCGACCATCATAGCGCTCATGAAGTTGGGCGGTGGAATCGCGCGACTGATCGACCGCGGAGGCAAAAGAAGTCGAGACTTAAGTTAGGAAAGGAGCGCCTCCGAGATGCCCAAGCCTCAGGCCGGCCGCGAAAGCCGCAAGACGATTTGCCGCGCCTGGGAGCTGGTGGCGAAAGGCAATCATGGACCGGAAATCCCTGCATGGCCGCCAAGCACCAATGCCGGTCGTCGCCCGCGAGTACCGTCGTCGGCGACTCGCATATCTGAGCCCGAATTCAAAGCACTGGAGCACAGACTCAATTTCCCACCCTGATTGAGGTGCCGGTGCTTCAGGCCGCACTCGCGCTCGCCCTGTCCGACCATTAGCGCAAGTCGGCCGGCGACTAGTTCCTGGGAGGCGCTGGTGGATGCGCGTCATTGCGGTTGGCGGGCTTCGTCTGGGCCTCTTGGACGCGGCGCTCCTCTTGCTGTTTTTGCTGCAGCTGTTGCTGCTCAAGCGCATGTCTTTGCGCCAATTGCTGAGTTTGTTGCTCATGTTGTTGCTCGATTTGCTGTCTTCGAGCCTCATCGGCCTGTTGCTTTGACAGCTGCTGGCGGGCGAGTTCTTGCTGTTGCTGTGCCCTCTGTCGCTCGGCTTCCTGCTGCGCGCGCTGCTGCTGTTGCGCCAACTGCTGAGCTTGTTGTTGCTGTTGAGCGAGCTGCTGCTTCCGTGCTTCCTCAGCCTGCTGGTTTGCCATCTGCTGATGCGCAAGTTCTTGCTGCTGCTGTGCCTTCTGCCGCTCGGCTTCCTGCTGCGTGCGCTGCTGCTGTTGCGCCAACTGCTGAGCTTGTTGTTGCTGTTGAACGAGCTGCTGCTTCCGTGCTTCCTCAGCCTGTTGTTTTGCCAGCTGCTGATGCGCAAGTTCTTGCTGTTGCTGTGCCCTCTGTCGCTCCGCTTCCTGCTGCGCGTGTAGTTGTTGCTGCTGCTGCAGGTGCTCACGTTCGAGTGCTGAATTCGCGATGCTTGGTGAAGCAGGCTTCGGGACCTCGGGAAGCTCGTTCGGATGCACAGGAACTGATGGAGGTCGATTGCCCCCAACAGTGGCTACGGGCGCGGCACCCGAGCGCAGATCCGCCTGAGGCCGTGCGACGGCAGGGCCTGTAGGCGTCGTCGCGTGTGTGTTCGATTGAATGGGTGTGGCGGCGGGCGCAATTCGGATGGGCGCCGTCCTCGGCGCCTCACTAACTTGCATCTGTCTGACCTGGTTCACCGACAGTGGCTGCCCGGCGTTCGCGCGAATCGCCTGCGCGCGATTCGCAAATGTTGGTTGGGGCGGCGGTGGTGGCGCGCGCACGACGATCGCGCGGGTCTGCACGGCGGTAGGCGGCTTTGCGGAGATGATGGCTGCCGATCCCAGCACCGCCTGTTTCGTTGGAACCGTCGCCGGCGCAACGGCCCGAATCGGCGCGTTCGACAACGCGCGCTGATCTACTCGCACGAAGTTTCTCGACACCGGCTGCGCGGTGTTAAATGCCTGTGACGTCGTCGCGGCTACCGCGCCCGGTACGTGACGATTGACGTAATTCACGTTCGTCACGTTTACCGTTTTATTGTTGATGATCGTCGTGTTGTAAACGTTGTTGATGACTGTCGTATTCACATTCGTGTTCGAGACATTGATGTTGTTCACGTAGCGGCGGCTGACCGGGTAAGAAGGTACGTAAACCTCGCGTGGGCCTAGTGCAAACCAGGCAACGCCGGTGCCGACACCTACCCAGGCGACCAGCGCCGGCGCGTACACGGGACGAACGTACCCGCCATACCGCGGGCGCGGCGGAGTGGGTATCCAACCCCAAACACCGCTGACCGAAACCCACCGTCCATAGTGAAAGGGGGCAAATCCCCACGGTTGGTCATCAACCCACGTATACCCCCACGGCGCGATATAGGACCAATGGCCGTTGTGATAGGGAGCCCAACCCGCCTCCACACGGCTCGGAAACCACACGTTTCCATACTCGGGCATCGGGCGCCATGCTCCCTGATCATCCAGGTCCTCGTAACCCACGATGTCTGGCGATACGTATTGAGACGACACGGAGTGCTCCCACCGATTGTCGCGGTTCGCGCTCCACGCATCGAACGCATCCTCGTTTGCCGGGCCGGCTTGCGCATATTCAGTCAATTGATCCGAGCCTGAAAAAACGTCATCTTCATTGGCTTGCACCATATAAGCCGTGCCGCCACCCGTGACTTCCCCTTGACCGTTGCGTACGCGAATAGCGGTGCTGGCGCCCGACGCATCAACACTGACCCGATACAGGCCCGGACGCAGGATGGAAAATGCAAGATTCGGGGTATCGATCTCGTACGTCTCATTGTCATCGAGCCGCCGCACTCGAATGAGCAGCGTGCCGGTTGATAATTGAATCTGCGTGATGTTGTCGCCGACGTTCAGCAGCGTTACCGCGGTGGTTGCGCCCAGGCGCAACAAAGAACCATCCAGTTGCAGTTCCGCGCGGCTGTTCGAGTCAGACCAGAGTTGGTCTCCAGTCGTCAGTGGACGGTTGATCGTCGCCGCCACCCAATCGTCCGTGCCGCCCGGCTGAAAGGATACGGACCCGTCGGCGTAGGCGAGCCGCGCAACGCGCGTCGGCGGATCGATTTCGTCAGCCAAGGCATAAATCGGCACGAGAAAAACGATTGCAAATGCAACGCCGATTCGGGCAAGAAGGCAATTCTTTGCAGTCATTTGAATTGATTCCCGTTGTGGCTTGTCAACGCTCTGTGCTGATTTCAGTATATTCGCGTCGTGGAGAGCGTGGAGGGGAATGACCAAAGTTTAACCGCCGCGCAATGCGGGCGTGAATTTCTAAACTTGCGTTCCTTGCCAACCCTCAGGGCGGCATCTAATTTAGTTCAAAACCCAAACTCGTGTCGTTTCTTTGCGAATTCTAAATTAGCTCTATCTCCAGGAATCGACACTCGTAGGAGTTGGTAGTCACGACTGTTCGGCCCCTAAAACCGGGGGTCTGCGCGGTCTTGCAAGCCGATTGCGTAGCGCAAGATTGCACGGCGTCGAAAGAAAAGTGTCGATCAGTTGTGCAAGCGCCCCTGAAAGCGCCACAGCGGGTAGGTACCACAGAAAGCCGACGTGCTCGTTGGCCCCTGTGATGCGAAAGAGTTGCGCCGCGGCGAATACGACAAACATGTGAGTCAGATATGTCTCATAGCTGAGGCGTCCAAAGGCGCGTAGCCAGCTGGTGCCGGGTAACACGCTCTCTGATCCTTTGCGGACTGCGCCACTGTGAAACGCCAATAGCAGGCAGGCGGCCGACAGCGCCAGCACCAAGAGGATCCCCTCGTGGAATGCCCTCCATAAGACGCCATCCGCGAAGAGGACCGCACCAACACCCAGCGAACCTGCAATCGTCAGGAGGTTGATCCAGAACGGTTGGTGCAGACGGAATCTCGCGGCCGCGAGTGCGGTTAAAATCCCTGTGGCAATGGCGGCCATGCCCGGGAGGTAGGCCTTCTCATGCCAAATCTCATTGACGGCGAATGCGGCCGCGCGGCTCCAAGGGAAGGAAAGCGCGAGCAACACGAGGAAAAGGGTTAGTAGCCATTCACGCCGAAGCACCAGGCAGACGATCGGAAAGCCGACGTAGAACACCTCTTCGATGGAGAGCGACCAGAGTACATCCCATGCCCCCGGAAGATAGTGCCCGGTGTAGCCCTCATACCAGTTCAAGTAGAAGCCCAATGCGGCGGTGACAGCTCCAGGCAGAGACTGATTTTCGTGCGTTATCACGAATTCTTTGACCCCAAGCCAGTGAAGACAGCTTAAGAGCGCTACGAGAACCACCAAGCACGGCACGATGCGGGCAAATCGCCGCGCATAGAAAGTTCTCAGGTCAATTTGATTGAGGTAGTGCCATCTATCAAGTGAATTGGAGGTGATCAGAAAGCCGGAGATCACAAAGAAAATAAAGACAGCCTCATAGCCGTGAGAAATCAACCCATCGAAGACTCGCGCTGGCAGCATTGAGCCCAGCACACTGCGGCCGATGGGAATGCGCTGCGCCAGGTGGTCAAGCACCACAAGCAGAATGGATGCGCCGCGCAGCAAATCGATGCGGGCGTTGCGTGGCGCGACGTTTCGCAGTGGGACCCCTGTTCTTTCGGGCGGCATTTCAATTAGAGGGTAGCATTAGGGATGGTTGCTTCGGTGAGAAGCGTATTTTCGCTGGCGCGGCCTCCGTGTTACCTTTCTCTTGGTTGGCTGAATTCGTTGCGATCTCCTGATCGTAGACAACTAGCGGGGCCCGATTTCTGAATGATTGGCCGTCGTTTAAAGGTTTTCCTGGCCATTCTCGGCATTTTTTGCGGGAATGCGCATTCCGCTGTTCCAAGCGACCCGTCGGTCGCCGGGGCGCACGACTCCCGTGTATCGGTGCTGACCGCAGAACAAGTCATTCAGATTCTGGACCAGACCGTTGATTGGTATCGAACTCTGGGCGCACAACAGCAGAATGCCACGCAACCGAGTGATCTATTGATCCTGTTCGCGAACCGACAAACGGCGGACCAAGTTGTCAGTTTGGCGCTAGAGATCGCCAGAGCAAATGCGGAGCTCCTGAGCAGCGAAGCCGGCGTCGGACAAAACGCGCCCGATGCGTCTTCCTCTCGATCGCTCAGTCAGCAGCAAGCGCAATTGGACGCGCAACGAGCGTCGATTGAAGCGGAGATCGCCGCGCTGAAAGAGCCGGGCGCCTCCGCAAGGGACAAGAACAACATATCAGCGAAGCGGATTGAGTTGGAGGGCGAACTTGCGATGGTTGCTGCCAGGCGGAACCTTCTCGACACCATGGCGGAATTCACAGACCAAAATAGCCCCAAGCAAGCAAGTGTCAACGCACTTAAAGCACATGTCAATGCCATCGCCGCGACACTGCCGACTTTGAGCGCAACTCCGGCCTCTGCAACTTTGTCCACCGCAACGCCAACCACTGCAGTGCCGGCAAGTGCATCCTTCAGTGCCATCGATGCAAAAACGGCCGGTACGCGTTCCGGGATATGGGACCTCGGTGTAACGGCGGTGAACTTGCGCAAGAAGATCAAGTCGATCGATTTGGTCGATCAGCACACCGCCTCGCTTGCAAAGACTTTCCTTCAAGTGAGCGATTTGCCCCTTAAACAATTGAAAGCGTATTCCGCGCGCAGCGATGCGCTTGCTGCGCAGGCGGACGCTGCCAATGGTGCCGCACTGGTCGCGCTTCGAGCCGAGTTCGACACGCTGGCGTGGCTTTTCAAGCAGACCTCGGCGATTCTGTTGCCGCTCAGCAAGGAACAGGTGCTGCTGTCGCAATATCGGCACAACTTACAAAGCTGGAGAGAGGCGACGCAACGCGAATACTACGACGCGCTAAGAGCGCTTGGCATTCGCTTGGGCATTTTGGCGGCGATTCTAACGGCGGTGTTTGTGCTGGCAGAGGTTTGGCGGCGCGCCGTGAATCGTTATGCCCACGAACCGCGCCGCCGGTACCAGCTGCTCTTGATTCGGAAAATCGTGATGTGGACGGCGGTGATTGTCATCGTGGGCTTGAGCTTTGCCACGCAGATCAGTGCCTTCGCAACTTTTGCCGGGCTGCTCACCGCGGGAGTGGCCGTGGCGATGCAAAGCGTTTTAGTGTCGGTGGTTGGGTATTTCTTCCTCATCGGCAAATATGGCATTCGCGTCGGCGACCGCATTCAAATCGGCACCGTCGTAGGAGAAGTCATCGACATCGGGTTGGTGCGAATGCATTTGATGGAACTTCACACAAACGGACCCTTGGGTCCAACCGGGCGGGTCGTCGCCTTTGCGAATCTGATCGTCTTCCAAGCCTCCGGCGGCCTTTTCAAGCAGATTCCGGGTGTAAATATATCTTGGCATGAGATTACGGTAACTCTGCCCCGCGTCAGTGACTACGCGGCATTGAAGCAGCAGTTGCTGACGGCGGTCGGGAATGTGGTGAACGAATACCGCGATGAGATCGTGCGGCAAACCAAGGAAATCGAACGCTCCACCGCCACCGCCGCGGCGGACGATGCCGTGGCGCAAGTCCAAATGCATTTGGCCGAGGGCCGTATGGTGGCGCTGATACGCTATCCCGTACATCTGCAACATGCGGCCGAGATGGACGAACGTGTCTCAGACGCGATACTGACGGTCATTCCCAGCAATGAGGCCGCCTGAAGGTATTGGCGCGATTGTGAATGATGACCAGCGCGGAATCCCAAGCAGTAACGAAATGACTCCTCAGGGAGTGGTAGAACGGTATCGTCAATCCGAAGCACCCGGTACCTCCGTCAGGCGGACGCCGCGAAATCCCGTGTAACACGGCGCTCAGATCTTTCGCAGCCCGAGAATCCAGCATTTGTTAGGCTCAGTGCGTGAACGGTAAGTACCTTGGCAGGGTGGCTGCGTCGGTTGTCTTGCGGACCTTAGTCTGCGGGACCGCCTACCCTGCGCCGCAGGATCTATCATGCAATCACTAGGTCAAATTGCTCTTGTCGTTCGCGACTACGACGAGGCCATTAGTTTCTATGTCGGCACGCTGGGATTCGAACTCATCGAAGACACCCCGATTCACGCGCAGAACAAACGCTGGGTGGTTGTGGCACCGCGAGGGCCAGCATCCGCTCGGCTGCTTCTCGCACGCGCCGTTGGCGATGAACAGATGTCCAGAATTGGGAATCAAACGGGCGGGCGAGTGTTTCTGTTCTTATATACCGATGACTTGTGGCGTGATTTCCGCGTATACAGTGAGAAGGGCGTTGTCTTCATTCGCGAACCCAAGGAAGAAGCTTACGGAACGGTCGCAGTCTTCAGGGATCTTCATGGCAACCTATGGGATTTGATCCAGCGTCGCGACGATTGACACTACCGCTCTCATGAACCAATGGCTCACTAGCGAAAAAGAGTACCGATCATGACCAAGACATTCTTTGCGGGCATCGTTGCTGGTTTGATCGGCGGGATTGTTGGGGCATATCTTCTCATTCATCTCGACAGCCTCACAATGTTGTCGCCGGTATACGCCGCTACGCGCCCGCAGGAAGTGATCTCGGCGAATAGGATCCAGCTCACGGACGCGGGGGGCAAGGTGCGCGCAGAGCTCGCGATGTCCGTGGACGGCGGACCCTCGCTGTTTTTCTTCGATACCGCGGGAAGAAATCGCCTGGTACTGGGGTTATATTCGCCCGCCGAAGGCGAAGCTCCCACGGTCGTCCTGAACGATGCTCAACAGCGGGCGGCCGGCATCTTTCGCTTGTTTGGCCCCCGCGACACTCCGGTGGTGGTGCTGAAAAGCCAGGGTCGCGACCGATCCATTTTCGGCCTCAATCCAACCTCAACGGATCCATTCTTGGCAAATTACGCCGGCGACGGAAAGAAGACCGACCTATTCGGTAACTACTAGATGCGACGCGGACTGATTCTTGCGTCGGTCGCTCTGGTCCTTGCGGCCGTGGGGTGGCAGTACTTTGGAAAGCCGCATCGTGCTGAGTACGTGCTCATCAACGATACCGGGCAGCACGACTACGATCGGGCGTTCAAGATGAGCCTCAAGCTCGCCGAGAAGAAGTCCGGCATAGAAAACGCGCTCGTTTTGCTGGCGTCGCTGCCGGCGTCTAAGACCATCGAGGAAACGGCGGCCGAACTCTTTACGCAACTGAAGATCGGGGCGCGGCGCGATGGCCGAGGCATCCTGTACCTGTACAGCGCTAAGGAGAATTTGCTGAAGATCGAGGTGTCATACGCTCTCGAAGGGGACATTCCGGACATCTACTGTCACCGGCTTGAGGAAGCGGCAAAGACCTACATGCTCTCCGAGGTGCCGCAGGATTTCATTTCCGAACTCATTATCACCACCAACCTGCGCGGTGCCGGCTCGAAGAGCGCTCCCGGTGAGCCATCGCGGCCCAAATGGGTCAACGGCGATTTCCTTTCCGGCGGTGGAGGGGCGCTGGTGCGCGGCTACAGCAAGACAGTGACCGAATATGAGACGGCCATCCGTCGTCTACCAGAGCTGGAATTGAAGGAATTCCTGCCGGCAGCAGATGCCAACGTATCGGTAGAACGCTACCTTTCGTCACTCGCGGCGGGCATCGGCGATCCGCGATTGCCGCTCCTAACAGAGGGGAGCCGGATCTTTCGGGCCATCGTTCCCCGGGACGAGGCGCAGCAAGAAAGGATTGGCGAGTTCTTCCGGTCGGCCGCCCCCCATCGATTGATATTCGCGGGCGACCTTGCGCTTGCAGTTCCGCAGCCGAATCACTCGAATCTGCCGCTGGTCCTTCGCCGCGGATCCGACAAATTGTGGTATGTCGACGAAGCGAAGGCTTGGACGTACTTTCACCGCTTCGAAGACAACACCAATTTCTTCGTGAAGTACGCCGACAATCCCTTCCTGGGCGCATTGCGCGCATTGAGGGCGCCCAATATGGCCTACGCAATCTACGGCGAACACGTCGGCACGCCTGCATTGCACCCCTATCCGTATTCTATTGCCGCCGCTATCAGGATGCAGGAAGACAAGATTCGCGAAGCACCACGCGATGCCGCCAACTATGCCGCGCTGGGCGATCTTTACCTGTTCGAGTCGAACTGGATTTCGAAAGCGATTGCGTCCTATGAGAATGCGTCAGCTTTAAGTCCGGACGATTTGGCGTACCGCTGGCGACTGATGGATCTCTACTTGAATGCATCGCAGGTCGATAAAATGTTGGCGGAGCTGAAATACCTGGCGGAGCACTTGCCAACCGATCAGCAAGTGCAAGCGTGGTATCACGATTACAAGAAACAGTACGACTTCGGCGATTAGAAATACCCATGTTGACCTTTCCTTTCAAAAGATATCTGCGATTTAGCGACTGGTACGCTCGCATCGAGGCGTTGGACGGCTGGGTCGCTAAACAAGATTCAATCTGGATCTGAGCCATGCCATGAATCCACTAAATCTAAAACGTCTCATGGTTTTCGCAGCTGTCCTGGCTGTTGCGTCCAACGGCGCAAGAGCTCAAATGATGAGGCAGCCAATGCCGGCGCCACGCGTCGACATGAATCTACGGCTATTGGCTACCGAAGACCAGTGGATCAATTCGATGGTCGATCATTGGACGGTCTCACAGCGCAAATCATGGCACTCGTTGGATCGACGCTTCTGTGGTTGGGCATCTCATCTCGTATGGTTGCGGAGAACGGCAGGGCGTCCATCGAGTGAATCCGTGCTGCAAGAACCTCGCATCCCATCGGCTTGTCCGGTCGATACATTCGTGGCGCCCGTGCATTCTGTCGCAGAGTCGATGGATCAGTTGCGGGAGGCCATGCCGGATATCAATTGGAATGCGTGGGCCAATGTCGAGCCGACATTTCGTAGCATTGCAGAATGGGAGATGTCCGCGGCGCATGCCAAGGCGCACGGGTTCAAAGCGCTCAAGACTTGGTGGGAAATCAACAATGAGAGTGTTCAATCATGCTTGGCTGCAGCAGAGCCGCACGGCGGACAAGTATCGTCAACGGATACTGAGCCCGTTTCTGCGTCCCGATCCTCCACACCGCAGCCGAATCTACTCTATGAGCAGATCGAACGTCGAGCCAACTCTGAGCGAAGGACGGTGGATCACATGATTGCGCCGGAGCCAATAAAACAGGAAGCGCGAGAACAAATCAGCGATGCCGCAGCGGTGGACAGGTACGTTGCAGACCTGGGTCGAGGTAAAGGCTAGCGTGGCTGCCGGTCATGTCCCATTCAAGATTCCTTTTCGGCGGATCTGTTACCTGTGCCAAGCAGCTTTGATATTCGTTTGCGACGCGCGGCGCTTACAGCTCCTTGAAGTTGCGCAATTAGCTTCTCACTCAAAAATGGCGGGGTCGGTTCGCCTACGCTCACCTGAGATATTTTATGGGTGTCGGCACTGGTTCTCTTAGGCATCGGTTCCCGTCTCCAAATACTTCTTGGCGTCAAGCAAAGCGGCGCCGGTGAATGGTAGACCAACCTCGGCGCTCCTGGCGTCGACTAGCTCTGGGTTTAAGCAAGGCGGAAGTCGGAAGCTAAGATTATGTTGTATGCGTGATAGAGAGACGATGGGATATTGTCGTATGCATAACCGCGATTCGGCGCGGATTCGCGGAGGACTGCGAGAAGAACGATAGCCTTGAATCCATCAATCGATCGAGCATCGCGACCATGACACCTGCTGGGTTGCAATCAGTTTCCCGCATGACTCCTGAACGCGTCGACCACCGATACGGGTATCCGCGCTACTCTAATGTGCTTGGGGCCATTTCCCATTGGCAGCCGCACGAGCTCGGATCGATCCGGGATTGAGATGACCGACAGATTGTTGCTGCTAGCGACGTAACATCTCACGCACTCGGGCGTTGAGCGTTGCGGAATTGTCGTTTTCGAGCACGCAGAGTTGAAGTTCGTGGGGTGCGCTCGCAGGATCGCAGGCGTGAATTCCGTTGCCGTCGATCAATTGGTCGCACCAGACGCGGGCGTAGGGGAAGGGTCGGGGAATCGGACCACAGATACCACCTGGGTCATTCTTGATGACGAGTTCACGCAGCGCTGCCAGCGGCACTTTCGCCCCTTGGGGATCGTTCCACCGGCGTCTGACGACCACGGTTGATATAGGTTTTTCAGTCATGTGGTCGACGGGGGGCTGGTCGGCATCGAGCCTGTGCTCATCCCGGAGTTACCGCCTGAACAGCCAATCAGTGCGAGGAGCAATGCGCTGCCAGGCAAGAGGAGTTCCATCACCGGGTAAGACACGAGCATGGATGGCTATTCCCTCTGGCAGACTTGAAATGTGAGTGCCGCTGACTGCCTCAGAAGATGCAGATTCGAAGAAATAGTCGGGCAACTAGCCTGCTATTGCCCGACAAGGGAATCCAGATTGCGCATTGCTAGGTAGGGCTGCGCCGAGTCCGCGGCAGGGGATCGCCCGACCGTTCGGCCAATCCGACAGGCTTATGGACGACTTGCGGGCGCCATCCTCAAGGCATCCCCCGACCCACTTGCTACGCCTGCGTCTCTTGACAGCGTGGCGCAAGAGAGCGCAATTTCCTGGACGAAATGAGCAACGTCTCGGAGTCGGTCGGTTCGATTGAGCTAGCTTTGGGGCACGCGACTCGTCTATTGCAAGGCAATCCTGTTCTCGCGGCAGAGCAGGCGAGCGAGATTCTCAAGGTCGTTCCGGATCATCCACTGGCAATGCTGTTGCTCGGCGTCGCGCGACGGACCGGCGGGGATGCGGCGGCGGGGTTGAGCGTACTAGGCCCGCTCGTGGCCGCGCATCCCCAATGGGCGTTGGCACACTACGAAATGGCGCTGGCGCTCGCCGCCTTAGAAGCCAACGCGGCCGCCATAACTGCGCTACAGCGCGCCGTTGAACTCAAGCCTGACATGGTGGATGCCTGGCGTGCGCTGGGCGATGAGCTGACGATTGGAGGCGATGGCGCGGGCGCCGATGCTGCGTATGCCCAAAGCATTAGAGCGTCGACACGCGACCCGCGCCTGCTCACCGCGGCTGCTGCGTTATGTGAAAACCAGATACCGCAAGCTGAGGCGCTCCTGCGAGCGCATCTGAAGAAGTACCCCACGGACGTCGCCGCGTTGCGCATGTTGGCGGAGGTGGCAGCGCGGCTTGGCCGATACCAAGACGCCGAGGTCCTGCTCGCGCGCTGTCTGGAACTTGCGCCAAGCTTCATCGCCGCGCGACATCATCACGCGATCGTCCTACACCGGCAAAATAAACCCGCCGAGGCGTTGCGCGAGGTAAACGAACTACTGGCGAAGGATCCGCGCAATCCGGGGTACAACAATTTGAAGGCAGCCATTCTGGCGCGCATTGGAGAGCTCAAGGACTCGATTGAAATCTATGCCGGCCTCTTGGCTGAGTATCCTGCGCAGCCAAAAATTTGGCTCAGTTACGGGCACGCACTTAAAACGAGTGGCCGCGAAAACGACAGCGTCACCGCCTACAAGAAGAGCATCGAATTGCTGCCCGATCTAGGCGAAGCTTATTGGAGTCTGGCAAATCTTAAAACGGTTGAATTTACGAGCGAAGACGTGGCTGCCATGAGATTGCAGTTGAGTCATGCGGAGCTTGCGGCGGACGACCGACTACACCTGCATTTCGCGATGGGTAAGGCGCTCGAGGATAGAGGCGAATATCGCGCATCTTTCGAGCATTATGCACAGGGAAATCAGCTGCGCAGAGCCCAGTTGTCCTACCAGCCCGATGAGATGAGCAGACATGTGGCACGCATAAAGTCGCTGTTCTCGGCACAGTTCTTCGCCGACCACATAGACTACGGCTGCGACGCGCAGGATCCCATATTCATCGTCGGTTTACCGAGATCTGGGTCGACCTTGCTCGAGCAGATTCTGTCGAGTCACTCGCAGGTCGAGGGCACGATGGAACTCCCTGATTTGGCGGCAATCGCTCGATCTTTGTTTGATATCGGTAAGAAATTCAATACTCCCGGGTATTCGTCCGTGTTGGCGACGTTGAATGCCGATCAGTGCCGTGAGTTGGGTGAACGATACATGGCGCAGACGCGCATCCAGCGGAAAACCGCCGCACCGTTCTTCATCGATAAGATGCCTAACAATTTCGCGCATATTGACCTCATTCAACTGGCGCTGCCGCGTGCGAAAATCATCGATGCTCGTCGTCATCCGCTCGGGTGCTGCTTTTCAGGATTCAAGCAGCACTTTGCACGCGGCCAAGGCTTTACCTATAGCCTGCAGGACATCGGCCGTTACTATCGCGATTATGCCGAGTTGATGGCTTTTTTCGATCGTGTATTACCGGGGCGAATCCATCGAGTCATCTATGAGTCGATGATCGAAGACACGGCATCTGAGGTGCGCCGTCTGCTCGAGTACTGCGGGCTGCCATTCGAGGAAGGCTGTCTGCGTTTCTACGAAAACGATCGGGCAGTGCGTACTGCGAGTTCGCAGCAGGTGCGGAAGCCCATTTTTCGCGAGGGCATCGATCACTGGCGCCACTTCGAGCCCTGGTTGATTCCCCTGAAAGAGGCCCTGGGAAACGTCGTCGACGCTTATCCCGCTGCGCCGGAATTTTGACATTTGGCTGGATTGGCATAGTCTTCAAGCAAGGGCGGCCAAAATAAAAGCATAAGGGGGATGATATGACGCGGGGTCGGCGGCGGAAACTCAGGCGTATTGAATCTATTTCTCCCGGCAGTAAGACATGGAGAGCGTTGCCCCTTGCGTCGGCACTACTCGCTTGCATGCACCCGGGGTACGCGGCGGAGACCGGCGATACGGTCGTGCTGGAAGAAATTACCGTCACCGCGCAGAAGCGGACGGAGAACCTTCAAGACGTCGCTCTCAGCATTCAGGCTTTCAGCACGGCGAGGCTCGAAGAGCTGCATATCGATAATTTCGATGACTACGCCAAATTCCTGCCCAGCGTTTCCTTCCAAAAGGTTGGCAGTCCGAGTTTCGAGCATACCTATATGCGGGGCGTTTCCAGCGGCGGAGATGGCAATCATTCGGGCTCACAGCCCAGCGTGGGAATGTATCTGGACGAGCAGCCGATCACGACAATTGACGGCAATCTGAACATCCATATTTACGATATCGAGCGCGTTGAAGCCCTCGCGGGTCCCCAAGGCACGCTATACGGTGCCAGTTCCCAGGCGGGAACGATTCGCATCATTTCAAACAAGCCCGATCCGAGTGGGTTCAAGGCGGGCTATGATTTGGACCTAAACCATGTCGATCATGGCGGCACCGGATATGGCATTGAAGCGTTTGTGAACCTGCCGCTCACCAGTACCGCAGCAGTTCGCTTGGTCGGCTGGGATCAACACGATGCCGGCTATATCAGCAATGTGCACGGCGCCGTTACGTTCCCGACCTCAGGCATCGTTTTCGACAACGCGGCGCTGGTGAAGAAGGACTACAACACGGTTGAGACCAAGGGCGGTCGCGCCGCTCTCAAGGTAAATTTAAACGACAATTGGACCATTCTGCCCACGATCATGGGCCAGGTTCAGCAGACCGACGGAGACTTCGCTTACAATCCGGCTGTCGGTGATCTGAAAGTGCAGCATTATTTTCCCGATTTCGTGCACGATTCGTGGGTTCAGTCAGCTCTCACCGTCGAAGGCAAGATCGGTAATTTCGATCTGGTGTATGCCGGTGCGTATTTAACCCGCAATACCCACGAACAGTCCGACTACACCGACTATTCGCTGTTCTACGACAGCGCGTACGGGAAGTATTTTGTGGACAACGCCGGAAAACTGATCAATCCCGCGCAAACCATCATCGGGCGGGATCACTACAACAAATACAGCCATGAACTGCGCATCTCTTCGCCTAAGGAGTATCGACTGCGTTTCGTGGGTGGGCTTTTTCTCGAGCGGCAGGTGCACGAGATCACGCAGGACTACATGGTGAACAATGGTGACCCCCTAGGATCGGTGGCACCGAACAATGTTTCCATTCCCGGCTGGCCTGGCACGCTTTGGCTCACCGAGCAGGAGCGAGTTGATCGAGATAGGGCAATCTTCGGCGAGCTCACATTTGATTTCACCGATCACATTTCGGCAAGTGCTGGGCTGCGGCACTTCACTTACGATAATTCCTTGCAGGGCTTTTACGGGTTTAATTCTACGTTTAGCTCGCACGAGGGAATTGCCACATGCTTTACACCGTTTGTGCCGTTTCACGCCGCGCCCTGCAGCGATCTTGACCGCGGTACCTCGGGATCCGGCAATACACCGAAAGTTAATCTAACGTACAAAATTGACCACGATCGAATGCTCTACGCCACATACTCGAAGGGCTTTCGACCGGGCGGCGTCAATCGCAACGGCGGCGGCAGCATTCCGCCGTACCAACCTGATTTTTTGAAAAATTACGAGATCGGCTGGAAGACCACTTGGTTTGACAATCGATTGCGATTCAACGGCGCGATATTCAGGGAGGACTGGTCCAATTTTCAGTTCTCCTACCTAGGGCAGAATTCCCTCACCATCATTACCAACGCGGGGCAGGCGAGGATTGACGGCCTGGAAACGGACTTGGAATTTGCAGCGACGAAGAGCCTTACATTGTACGGCGGTTTCTCGTTGCTGGATGCCAAGCTCACGCAGACATTTTGCGGTGACCCGACTATTTGCAGTGCGCCCGGCTTCAATCCCGCCACCTATGAACAATACGCGGTGTCCGGCACGCGGCTGCCGGTTACGCCCAAGTTCAAGGGCAATATCACTGGGCGGTATTCCTTCCCAGTCGGGTCCTACAAAGGAGACGTCCAAGCCTCCGCAGTCTATGTGGGCCAGCGAACAGCCGATTTGCGCACGTTGGCGGCGAACGCATTGGGTAGCGAGCCTGGCTACACGGTTGTCGATGTATCGGCGGGTATCGAAATCAAGAGCTTTCACTACCAGCTGTATCTGAATAACGCGTTCGATAGACGCGCCGTTCTCGACCGATATGCAGAATGCGATGTTTTGTTATGCGGGGCTATTGCAAAATATGATGTGCCCAATCAGCCGCGTACCATCGGCGTGAAGTTCGGACAGAAATTCTGACCTTCAGCGTGGCGATTGCTTCGTCAAGAAGGCTTCTTGACCCAAGTCGTGCACCATCCGCCGGAGGCTACGGTCTTGCCCGGGAAAAGGGTGCATGCGCCTTGTGCGTCACCCGATTTGCCCTGGAACTGCGCGCAGTTGTCGCATTGTTGACCCGGCTTCGCTGATTTTGGGACATACCCAAGTGCCTTGGCTGTTGGATCAGTCGGATCCAAAGCCGCGGGGGCCGCAATAGCCAGCCTATTGAAGAGAAGAGCGGTGACCGGAATTAGCGCCCCGGTGATCAGGCCGCCACGAACGAGCGCGCGCCGCGATATATTGCTGTGCATAGTCTTGAACCTTTTTGGTTGATTGAGTTCCATTGCGTCTTGCGCAGTGACTTGGCGTGCGTACGGATGTCGTTCAATCTGTGCCCACTCGCGCACGATCCTATGTGCCGCGCGTGTAGTCTGTGCGTTGACGTACACAGCGCAATTAAAGAACAGCGGACGAAGATAGGAGGCAACGGTGGATGAATCGGCGCCGGCATCCGCCGGAGAGGTTGCCCACCTAACGGCTGACGCGATCGGCTTTGGTCTGCGCTTTTTGCGCAAGCATGGTTGGCGAATGATGCTGTGGTTCGTCTGTCTGTTGCTCCCGCTCTGGGGATTTGCCTCCCTGGTCGGTGAATACCATGAGAAAGCGGTCTTCCCCTTCGATGCGCCGATCCTGAACACCTTGCACAAATGGGCAACGCCGGCGCTGGATCGCTTTTTCATTTCGATGACTCGAGTGGGTTACACCTGGGGCGTCGTGCCGCTGGATGCCATGCTGCTAGTTTTCCTCGCGTTGCGCAGGCGATTTCGAGATGGCCTGTTCTTTGGTATCGCAGTGATCGGTTCGGCCATCCTGAATATCGCCGCCAAGAACTATTTCGCGCGCACGCGCCCGGATTTATGGATCTCGCTGATGCCGGAGACTACCTATAGCTTTCCGAGCGGCCATGCGATGGGTTCGGCCACGCTCGGTTTGGCGATGATCCTGTTGTGCTGGCCCACCCGCTGGCGCTGGCTGGTCACGATCGAAACCCTGGTCCTGGTGTTGCTCATCGGGGTCTCGCGCGTCTATCTGGGTGTCCATTATCCGTCTGACATTCTTGCCGGTTGGACGGCTGCGATCGCGTGGACGTTCGGTATGTATATGTTGGTCGACCAAAAAGCGCCCCCACCACCGCCGAGCGCAGCCCCGGGCAAGGATACGATCGGCGTGAAGACCTAGAACCGGGGCGGCCAGGATTTCGCGTTAACTGCGCCAAAGCGATGCCGGATGGCAGATGAATGCCTCAGACAGCGGGGCGAATGAGGCCGGGATCGTCAGGGGCGGTGGAATTGATGCGGGGACTGATTCGGTAGGCTTGCATCCCACTTGGCTTGTACGGGTGTAGCGCGGCTTTCGCTTCCACCGGAGTTCCTCGCAGCCACGTTTGATAGTCTTTGCGTCGCAAGATGGCGGGCATGCGGCCGTCTGTGTTGGCAACGCTCATCATCAGCTCGTTGGGTGGTACACAAATGATCGAGCAGCTTTCGATCACATCGTCATCATCGCTTACCGATCTATCCCAGATCGCCGCCAAGCCAAATATAGAGCGGTCCAGGAGATGAACGAAGAAGGGCTGCCGGTATTTCGCGTTGGTCAACTGCCATGAATAGAATCCGGCCGTTGGCAAGATGCAGCGTTGACTGTTCAGCCATGGTCCGCGATACATCGGCGAATCGATAATCCGCTCTAGATCGACCGTGAGGGGTGGCCGGCTCACCCGCGCTTCCATTGCCGACGGTATAAAGCCCCAGCGCAGCATTACCGCTTCAGATTGACCGTCGTGCCAGCGGACTGCCGGTACGAATTGCTGCGCAGCCACATTATATTTGGCGGAAAAGCTCCACCAGGCCCGCGCCGGCATAAATTCCCGCTCCGCGGTGGCCTGGTCGGGAAGCACGTAACGCTCACACATACCTTGCGACATTACGGCAGCGCTCCCAACAAAAATGTGACGGAGCTTTCGTTTGCAATAGGACAATTCGGGAGGCAGCCGGCGGGACGAACTATTTGGAAGATTCCCGATACAACACCCAAGAAGTGAGCAAGTCCGCGTAGCCCGGGGTAATGCGAGACCAACGAAACGGTTCGCCTGCCCCTGGACCATCGATGAGAGGATGGGAAGCGTGCGGGAACACGATGACGGTGAAATCGGGATTCTGATTGTCACTCAATGCTTGCTGAATCGCCGCCACAGAGGGAGCGACCGGAACGCGCTCATCCTCTCCTGCCTCGACGATCAGGACAGGCACGTGAATGAGCTTCCAGTAGTCAGCGGGATTATAGTTTGCAATGGCTGGAAAGAACTTGATGAAATAGGAGTCCTCCGGCGGCAGTCCCACTTCCGCGGGCCATGCCCGTCCGCTCTGCTGTGCCGCTTTGTATTCATTTCTGAGCGCGTCATATCCGATTCCGGAACGTTCAACCTGTACCGCCCGTTCAATGAACTGTTCAGCGCTGGCGAGGTCGCTGGACGACAAACCGGAATGCCTGACAAACGACTGCTGACTGAAAATTTCCGACTGCCACATGGGAACTCCCGAAGCGGCGTCGGCCAAAATGAAGGCAATGGAGTTTGACTTCGATGCGATGAGAGGTGCAATCGAGGCGCCCTGGCTATGGCCGTGGATCCCGATCTTCTTCGGATCGATCCCGGCCTGATGTTGGAGCAGGCTTACCGCTGCAACCGCATCTCCGGCAAGTGCGTCGAAATCGGAGGTCTTCCAATCCCCCGTCGATTTACCGGCGCCACGTTTGTCGTAGAGAAGACACGCAATGCCTTTCCGTCCGAAGTAGTCGGCCCAAAGGCGATTTGCACCCCCCAGCGCGTCTCTGGGCCAGAGCCCTGAAGCATCACGATGGCGGGGTGGAGGCCTGTGCCGTGCGGTACGTACAGCGTGCCGGAGAGAGAGACAGGCCCGTTATGGATGACAACATCAGTAGCGGAATAGGGCAGCTCAACTTCAGCGATGTGCTTTAGCGCAAAAGTGCCGGAGCCATCCTCATTTTTGAAGGTCCCAGACAGTTGTGAGTGGTCGATCCTGCCTGACAGATAGAGCTCACCCCCTAAAACCAGATCGACTTGATCAGCGACCAGCTTCGCTGAATCGAACGGGTACTCCATCGCTCGCTGCGTGAGAGAAGTAAAGGACCCGGCCAGTTCCGAATGGACGCAAGCGAAATCGAACGCGATGGGAATGACCGCCATGCTGCGCGTCATCGTACCTTCCCAGTATCCGGCGATCGCAGAGGCTGCACAGCTGGATGTTGCGGCGTGGGAATATGACACCGCCAAGAACGCTAGAGTTGTCGCCCAGAGAGGACCTTTCAGGTGTAACAACCAAGATACCTTGCGCATTAGATGTACTTCGCATCGAACACGAACTGTTCATTGACTATAAAGTACGGGTCCGCAGTTGAGGGTGCAACGATGCAAAATTGGGCGACGGCAAGGCCAGATACAGCGAAGCTTCGCTACTGATTTGATCGCGCGCGGTCCGCCTCGTCTGAAAGGAATTTTAGTATTTGTGGCCAGGCATTGGCCTGCGCCTTTGCCATTCCTTCCGGTGTGCCACCGACCGCAAACGGCGAGTCTCGCCAATTGCCGCGCGTGGGCAAATACACGTACGGGATGGGATGGCCGACGTCCGCGAATGTTACGGACTGGTCTCTATACGCGTGGCCGCGCAAACGAAGGCGAGCCATGATTCGCTCTGCCATCATCGTCGACGGCCAGATCTGATCATCTGCCCCGGCAAGCAGCATGACTGGCCCGTGAATTTGTTCGACCGGGATGGCCGTCTTGTCGGGGCTCGTGGAATGCGCCAGATCTTCAAGAAAGAGCGGCGTCTGTCGCACTGGAATGCCGGCCGTTCTATCCCAGAGGTAGGTGAGGATGAAGTCCGGGTAGAGTGTATTGGCAATGTAGGGCAGCGGTTGGCCCTGGAAAGTCCATGCGGCTTTGCCCGGTAGGTGCGTAGCGGTCATGCCGCTCCAAAAGGCGAAACTCGGCGAGCGCGCAACGACGGCGCTTACTCCAGAATTGTTCGCTGCCGTGAAAAGTGCTGCTTCTGTGCCGCGAGACTCTGAGTAGATGGCGATGGATCGGGGGTCGATGTCCGGCTGGGTGCGCATCCACTGCAGCGCTTTCTGGAAGTACTCCAGGGGGACGTTTTGGAGCGTCGGCGGCAGTCCCGCAACGCCAAAGTAGGATAGGGATACGGCGGCAAACCCGTGAGATGCCAACAGCATTGCTACGCCCGGCGCGCCAGGGCCGCCGTCGGAACCGCCGATGACCAGCACTCCGGGCAGCGCAGCTTGGTGGTCATATTCATAGAGCGTAGCAACAACATTGTCATGGACGGCAACACTACGCACGCCCATCCGGGCGTAGCGGCGCTCAATTGAAGCCGACACTGTCGCGCCGCTGGTATCCGTAACGTCGATTTTCGTCATGACCGGCTTGGAAAAATCTTCGATCGCGAAGGAAAGGTGATCGGCGCGCTTCGGCTCCTTGTCCGGGCGCATGGACCAGAACAATCCCATGACATCGGCGCTGACATAGGACCCCGATTGAGGTGCCTGACGATCGAGATCGATCTGACCCTGATCGTTCGCGATGAATACCGCATCGCTTCGCCACCAGAGAGCATCTTGGGCCTGCGACTTTGCGCTCACCCGCACCGGCGCATTGGGCTTCAGGCCGAAGATCTGGATGGTAAGACGCTGATCCAGCAATGCGGCCTCAGGTGTCGCACTGATCGAGACGGCCGCTGAGACGGAACTGGCGAAGACAAGGCAAGCGAGCGTCAATGCGAGAGTCGCACTGCACTGGCAAGATCCACGATCTTTTTCCGGGGCCGTGGACATGGCGTTTAGGGATGTGCCGATGCCAGCGGCCGCAGAAGGCTTCAGCAACGAGATTCTTGTCATCCGCCAGACCTTGCTCGCCATACTAACTTCGTTTTTTTGGTAGGGGGCGCTCAGGCCCTATAAGAAAAATCGTAGCACTATTTGACACGCATCCTTGCCGGCACCTCGGCGAAGGTCTCGAACTTGAGATTGATCACGGATCCTGATTCCTGGTGTGGAACGCAGGTCATATGATCCTCGATGTTACGGACGGCAAACATCGGCAGTACCTGCGTACGATACTGCTCGATGAGTTCGCAATCGCCGAGCGCGAGCTCGCGCGGCGAATGGGGCGCAATGGTCACGGGGCGCCACGCGCCCATTACTTGCGGATCGCCTGGGTTGTTGGCGGCGCTTGCCGGCACCAACGTATAGAAGGTCAAGTACGCCTGTGGAAGCGCATCGGGGCGTCCATAGCCGCTGGCGCAGACCCCGGCTTGAGACTTCGAGTCCGAGCGCGCTCCGGCGGCGATAAGAAGCACTTTGATCTGGTCAGCAAGACCGTCGCAAGAGTATGTGCTCGTAAAGCCTAGAAATCGAAAAGTGTACTCATGTTTCTGCCAGATGCCGGGTTCCGGCGGCGATGCGATTGATGCGTCGTCGGCGACAGAGACGTTCCAAGGAAAGACACCGGAAAGCAGGACTGCAACGCAAATGACCTTACTGAGCGGGTTCATAAACTTGTCCTTCAAGGGTCAACACCAGGTTCTCGCATGAGATCGGCGCTCCAATTTTAGCGAGCTTTGACGAGACGACGTACAGTAATCGCGGAGGCGCACTACTGTGATCTCTTCGCGCCCGTCGATGATCAACAGCCACGTTCTGCCGGAAGTAGTTGTATACGTGCGGCGCAAGCTCGACGTAAATCTTGTCCCACTCGATAGGAAGTTAGAGCGATTGGATCGAATATGTAGTTAATGTAGCGCTTTTAATATATAATATAAATTATTGATTATATTGTTGTTATTGACCAGACAGACCGCGGTGTCGAGAATGTGGTCGAAGGACCGATTCTCGAGCATCAGGACGACGACGTGCTCGACGTGCTCGACGTGCTCGATGGGATCGTCTGCCATTACATTCCTCCGGGTTCAAACGTAATCTCGGTTAGAGGGTGGATTTCCCACGCCGAACTAGGTTTAAGCCCGGTTGGGCCGACAGCGCCTGCGGGATGATCCACGTCAAAGAAGACGGAGCCTGTGACGATCACCGCAATAGGTGGGGAAAATGTTTCGTAGCCGCGGGCTGGCTGCTGTTGATTCAAATAGGAGAGAAACTTCGTTCGTACGGCCGATAGCGTGGGATAACTCGGGTCGGCTGGGTCCTGCGGCAAGCCGGACACTTCGACATTGATTAGGCAGTCGCCTGTAGCGCAGCCCTTGTCGCCGAGGATCAAATGGAAATCATTGTCGCTTTCTTTGCTGGCGGCGTAGATGTAACCGGCGACGGTCACGTTGTACTGTTCTTGGGTTGTGCGCTGCGAATCCGGTGCCCGGGTAATCCCAAGTCCCTTCATGAAATCGTCCGTGGGAAATGACGACCTGAGCGCTGCGATCGTCGGGTACGATTTGAGTCCGCCGGTCGCCACCGAAGTTTTCGGATCACGCCGATCGGTGCCGGCAAATATATCTCCCGAACTGAGGGTTCGTGCCAGATTTTTGAAGGGGGACGAAAATCGCTCTGTTGCTTCGACTTCATCGATCTGATTGGTTTGGATGACACGATAGTGGTTATGAAGAAGCAGGGGAGGCGGCGCTGTCGCGCATCCTGCCAGGGCCATCAGTACCAGACCTAGCGTCGTTTGCGTACGTAACATTGACTTAAGTCCTCGAGGCATGTTCGCGGCCGCCAGAGTTTACTACGAGGGCGCCAGCCGCCGGAAAGTGCTGGAGATCGATGGGGTCAGCAGGCTTGTGACAGGAAGGTTTCGGGACGGATTTGAAAGGTCTTGGGGCTCGCGCGCCCGAGTTTGTAAATATCGCGTCCGGGTGGTGAACTTTTGTGGTCGTGCGGTGTTGTATGTTTAGCGAAGGGGAGATGTGGCTATGATGACAAGCGCCGCTTATTACTTTCACGCCGCCTTATACAGGCTATGCCAAAAGCCGGTCCTGACGGCAATGATGGTGTCCTCGCTGGTCTTTGGCGCCACCGCCCTGACGGCAGGGATTGCGGTGTGGCGGGTGAATTCCCTTTGCTCGACTGAGCCTAAGTCCGCCCTGCCAAACACTGGCCAGGTTGCCAATCGCAGTGACCTGTGGAATCAGCATCAAGCGTTGCAGGTGGAGTTAGGCACGAGGATCGGCCAGGCACCGCAATACGGCCCTGCGCTTTCCCACAACGAGGCATCGGCGAGCTGTCCCTGTGCTGCATTCACGAGGTGGCACGGCGGCAGACCGACGTGGCAGCGGATTTGACTCGCTAACGGGTCCCCTCCCAGGCGCGCAAGCCCACATTGCTTGCTAGTATCCGTCGAGGTCAGATCGACCGATCAACCGGGGTGGGAATCTTGAGGAATCGTGTGGTGCTGGGAATGGCAGCGGTCGGGCTGTCGGCGCTGGTCGCCGCACGGGCTGAGGTGATTGGAATTGAAGTTCTCGAGCGCTCGTCCTTCGCCTCAGGCGTCAATTTCGGTGATACCGGAGCATATGAGAAGATCCGGGGGGTCGCGAAATTCAGTCTCGATCCAAATGCCGCGGCGAACCAACGCATAGTCGATCTGAAGCTGGCGCCGCGAGACGCCAGCGGCCGCGTCACCTTCCAAAGCCCCTTCATCCTGCTTCGACCGGTCAAGGCCCGGCGCTCGACTCTTGTCTATGACGTCAATAATCGGGGTGGAATCGCCATTCTGGGCCAGATGGACGGTGCGAGTCCCGCCAATAACGATCCGACCACCGTCGCCGATGCAGGCGACGGATTCCTCATGCGGCATGGCTTTTCACTGCTGTTCTCCGCCTGGACTTGGGATGTGGCACCTCAATCGCCCGGGGTGAAGCCCCTCGTCTTTGTACCGCTGGTCGCGCATCAGCCTGACGGTACCTCCATCACGGGCCTGGTGGAGAATGAATTCATCGTCAATGCTCCGCAGGACGTCGCCGTGTATGCCGGCATGCGCGGCCTCACCTACGAGCCGGCTATGCCGGACGATCCGGGAGCGATCCTGGCCGCCCGGTCGCGGCCGAGCGATGCGCCAGTGGCCGTTGATCGTGCGACCTGGCACTTCGTCGCGCCGGAGCAGCCGGGTGGTCCGGGGCGTGTGCAACTCGATGGTGGGTTCCAACCTGGCACGCTCTACCAGCTCACTTACACGGCGAAGGATCCGAATGTCACAGGTGCGGGGCTCGCCGGAATTCGCGACCTGCTCGCCTATTTCCGCGATCACCCATTTGAAGGCGCGCCTGCACCGCGCAAGGTTTTGATCTTTGGCATTAGCCAATCCGGACGCGTCATTGGTCGGATGTTGCACGACGGGCTCAACGTTGACGAAAGCGGGCGTCTCGCCTTTGACGGCGCCTATATGCAGGTCCCTGGCGCGGGCGGTTCGGCTGGATTCAATAGTCGTTTCGCACAGCCCACCCGTCATCCGTCGCTCCTCGAAGAGCACGACTTTCCGTCGGATTTCTTCCCGTTTACCAGCACGACCTCCCGGGATTCGGTGACGGGCGAGACCAGTTCAATCCTTGATCGCGCGCGCGACGCACATGGGCGTCTGCCGAAGCTCATCATTGCAAATACGTCGACCGAATTCTGGAACCGCGACGCCTCCTTGATCGCCACCACACCCGACGGCCAGGCAGACGTGGCGCCGGCTGCCAATGTCCGCATCTACGCGTTCATGGGGGCACAGCACTACGTCGGCCGCTCGCACACCCGCACTCCTTACCTGAACTGCGTATCGACAACCGATCATTACCTCGCCATGCGTGCGCTGCTCGTCGCGCTCGACCGTTGGACCAATGCCGCGACGGCGCCGCCGCAAAGCGCCTACCCCAGCCTCCACGAGGGAACATTGATGTCGGTTGACGCTTACCGCGCGGCCTTTCCACGACGTATCGGTCTATCGCCGCCGGATGGAAATTTGCGTGAGCCGCGCCTCGACTTCGGCCCACGCTTTGCGAGCGAAGGCATTGCCGATCACGTGCCTCCACAGCAAGGGCAGCCCTTCGAGACCCGCGTCCCGGCTCCCGATGCCGACGGCAATGATCGAGGCGGCGTGCGGCTGCTGGAGTTGCAGGTGCCGCTGGGCACTCACACGGGCTGGAATCAGCGCGCGCCGGAAACAGGCTTTCCGTGGGCCACGGCGCGCTTCGACGGCAGCTTCGTTCCGTTCGCTCGCACCGAGGCTGAACGTCGGTCGAGCGACGACCCGCGTCCGAGCATCGAATCGCGCTACCCGACGCGCGACGCCTTCGTCGCCAAGGTTCAAGTCGTGGCGAAGCATCAGGTCACAGCAGGTTTCCTGTTGCCGGAAGATGTCGAACGCGCCGTTTCCGAGAATCTAGCGCTCTATGATCGGATCATGGTACACGCGCCTGAGGATCGGAGTTGCCGGTACCTCTTCGCCAACTAAGCTTCTGGACGGCGGGCACCGCCGCGAGGCGGGTTTGGCTGGACAGCTGTTCGCATATACTCTGAACGTCAAAAAAAGGGGATGACGTGATGCGCTTAAGCCTACTCCTCGCGGCTTGCTTGGCCGGCTACATGCCGGCGATACAGAAAGCCGCGGCCATTGAAGCGCCGCAGACACTGCCGCCGCCGGTCGATCAAGGGTTGGCGCGGGATATCTTCAAAGGACTGGTGGAACTGAATACCACTCATTCGCACGGTACCACGCCGGCGGCACAAGCGATTCAGAGGTGGCTGGCCACCGCGGGATATACGCCCTCCGATGTCACCCTCATCGCCCCGCCGGAACATCCCAAAAGCGGCAATCTCGTCGTACGCCTGCGTGCAAAGGCGCGGCCCCATCCGTTGGCGCCCATTTTGTTCCTCGGCCATCTCGATGTGGTCGAAGCCAATCCCGAGGACTGGTCACTGGATCCTTTCAAGCTCACGGAGAAGGATGGCTGGTTCTATGGCCGCGGTACCATCGACATGAAGGACGGCGATGCGGCCTTGGTCGAGACGCTGATCCGCCTGAAGCGCGAGCACTATGTCCCGGATCGCGATTTGATCGTCGCATTCACCGCTGACGAAGAGGCGGGCGGCGATGCCAACGGACCGGCCTTTTTACTCAAGGAGCATCGCGACCTCATCGACGCCGGTACGGTGGTGAACCTCGACGGCGGGGGCGCTACGACGAAGAACGGCATGATCCAATACTTCGAACTGGGTACCAGCGAGAAAAGCTATGTGACGTTCACTTTGGAGACCACAAGTCCGGGCGGCCACGGGTCGATGCCGGGTCCCGACAATGCCATCTATCGTCTGGCGCAAGCATTGGGCAAGATCGAGACGTTCAAATTTCCTGTCACGCTAACCGCCACCACCCGCGCGACTTTCGACAAGCTCGCCGGTCTCAGCAGCGGCACGAAGGCGGTCGACTTACACGCGGTATCGCGATCACCGCCGGACATGCCGGCCGCCGAGCGATTGAGCCAGGACCCGTGGACCAACGCGCAATTGCGTACAACCTGCGTGGCGACGCTCATTTCCGGAGGCCATGCGGAGAACGCCTTGCCGCAACGGGCCAAGGCGACGATTCAATGCCGCATGCTGCCGGGTGATACCGAAGATCATGTGCAGGCGCTGCTGACCGACGTGGTGGGCGACGGCCGGGTGAGGCTTACTCTCGATGCCAAGCCCATCATTAGTCCCGAATCCCCGCCCACGCCGAAGATTCTTGAACAAGTCGCGACACTGGCGCATTCGATGTGGCCGGGCGTACCCATCATGCCCACGATGGCCACCGGCTTCAGCGATGACCGCCAGACTCGCAATGCCGGCATTCCGAGCTACGACATCAGCGGTGTCTGGGTTGAAGAGGGCGAGAATCGGGCTCATGGGCGCGACGAGCGCGTCAGCGTGCGGGCCTTCGATGAAAGCGTCGAATTTACCTACCGGCTGATGAAGTCGATGGGGAATTCGCGCTAAGAGCCCGTTTCGGCGAAGCGGGTAGCAGGCATCGCCGCCGATGCTCTATCAACGAACTAGCGGCAGATGCCGCCGTGACGTCCGACGGCTTGGCCGCTGTTAAGCACTCACGAGCGCCTCCGCATAGGACAACGGCTTTCGCATCAGAGTGCTTTTGCCAAACAGGGATTCGACCAAATCGACGGCGAGCACGGCGGTCTTGTTGCGCACATCCAGGGCCGGATTCAGTTCCATAATATCCACTGAGGCGACCCGGCCCGTGTCCGCAATCATTTCCATGCACAGCTGCGCTTCGCGGTAAGACAGCCCGCCCGGTACGGTGGTGCCGACCCCCGGCGCAATTTCCGGATCGAGACAATCGACGTCGAAACTGACATGCAGGTGAGTGTCGGCATCCATGTCCTGTAATGCCAGTTCCATGGTTTGTCGCACCCCCATTTCGTCAATGAAGCGCATATCGAACACCTCGAGTTGTTGTTCGTGCACAAAGCGCCTCTCGCCGGTATCGACGCTGCGTATACCGATTTGGCGAACCCACTTCGCGGAAATGGCCGGCGTCGCGCCGCCGATCTGCAGCAGTTCGCGGGGGCCGAATCCGCACAGGCACGATACGGGCATGCCATGCAAACTTCCGGTCGGCGACAGTTCTCGCGTATTGAAATCGGCATGCGCGTCCAACCAAAGCACACGCAACGGCTTGCGCTTGTTGCGGCAATGGCGAGCGACCGCTGCAATAGACCCGATACTTAAACAATGATCGCCTCCCAGCAAAATCGGCAGGCGTTGTTCGGTCAGCTCTCGATACACGGCATCATGCACTTCGTGGTTCCAGGCGGTGACCTGCGCCAAATTGCGGTAGCCATCAATCTTGATCAGCCCGGGATTGGCAGGGCCACTGACATTGCCGCAATCCACCACGTCCAATCCACGCTGCGTCAGGGCGGCGTGAATTCCAGCGACGCGTAGCGCTTCGGGGCCCATGGACGCGCCCCGATCGCTGGCGCCAATGTCCGTGGGCGCGCCGATGAGACTGGCGGTGCGAGTAGGGACGCCCATTATGCGAACCGGCGCTGGCGTGCGCGCACCGTCTCGTTCGCCATACAAGCAAACAGATCTTTCGGGTCTTCCATTTCCGGAATCAGATCGATCCGCTGTCCCCCGTCTGGGTGCGCAGCATTCAGTCTCTGCAGATAACGCAACGAAGAAAAGTCACTCAGGGCAAATCCGACCGAATCGAAGATGGTGGTCTCGTGATCACTCACTCGGCCGGGTTGATTGTTCAACAAGACGTGTGCAAGTTCGCTCACTTGAACTGCACCGCCGAGTTGTTGAATCTCGCCCTCGATTCGGGCCTGCGCTTCGAACTCCACCACAATGCGAGCCGCCGGCGAACGCAGGATATCCGGATGCAATTCCGTCTTGCCGGGGCAGTCGCCGCCGACGGCATTCAAATGCATGCCTGGCTCGATCATCTGCGGCGTTAGGATGGTCGCGTTGCGCTTGTCGGCGGTCACGGTGGTGACGATGTCGGCACCTCGGACGGCTTCGGCGGTGCTGTTGCAACGGGTCACGGACAAGTTCGGAAGTTGCAGCCTCGTGAGGTTGCGAATCAGTTTGGCCGTCGCCTCAGCATCGGTGTCGTAGAGCCGCACTTCACGAATGCCGACCATCCGGTAAAACGCGATGACTTGGAATTCACTTTGGGCGCCATTCCCAATGAGCGCCATGACGCGACTCGACGATCGCGCCATCCGCGTCGCCGCCAGCGCAGAGACGGCAGCGGTGCGCAACGCGGTCACGAAGGTCATTTCCGAGAGAAGAATGGGATAGCCGGTCGAGACGTCGGCCAGCACACCGAACGCCGTGACCGTGAGGAGGCCCTGCGCCGTGTTTTTAGGGTGTCCGTTGACGTACTTGAACGAGTAGAGACGACCATCGGTCGTGGGCATGAGTTCAATCACCCCAGCAGAAGAGTGACTGGCATGCCGCGCCGATTTCTCAAATTCGTCCCATCGTCGATAATCTGCCGCGATTTCGCCAGCCAGCTCCTCAATGAAACGGCCAACACCAATTCGTGATACGAGCGCGCGAAGGCGCTCTGTTCCAATGTAGTCAACCATGATTTCCCCCCAAAGCAGATGACCAGTCTCAGGGAGGGGTAAGACCAATGGCTAGCCAGAAAATTGATCAATAAGCGGTTAATATTGTACAAATAGTCATAGCCAATTGGCGTTTTGCGCAAATTAGCCGTTGTGGTACAGGCCCCTGGGGAGATTGTCCATGGATTCGACTGATCGGAAATTACTGTCATTGCTGCGCGCTGACGCGCGAGTGCCTGTGGCCACGTTGGCCAAGAACCTCAAAGTCGCTCGTGGCACCGTGCAGAATCGGCTCGCGCGAATGGAGGCTGACGGCACCATTGTTGGTTACACCGTCAAACTCAAGCCACAGGTGGAGGAGCAAACGATTCGTGCCTTGATGACCGTCGCGGTTGAGGGCAACCGAACGGATGAGGTGCTCAAGTCGCTGCGTGGGGATCCCGCGGTGTGTGCTCTTCATACCACGAATGGCCGATGGGACATCGTGGCGGAGCTTCGCACCGACAGTCTCGAAGCGGTGGATCGCGTCTTGGGTCGCATTCGTCTCATCGACGGAATCTCTAACACTGAAACGAGCCTGCTACTGTCGACGCATAAATTTTGAGTCCTTCTGGACGCGCATGCGCTCGTGACGTCGGGTCCAGCGTGTGGATTGCGCTTGATGCCGACACTTGTAACTCTTACACAATGCTTCCTTCTCAACTGCACAGTGGATTCGAACATAAGTTAATTGCAAATTGATGTGATCAGAAACGCTCGCTGCCGTCACTTACGAAAGTGCAACGATACCTCGCAGCCGTTCTGTAGTACGGCGACAGCGCTACGAAGAATTGCGTCGGTGTGTCTCTGCACGAAGCTTCAGGGTTTGCAATCGAATGCCGGACTCTGAATTGGCCTGGAAGGCAATTATTTCTTAGGGGGAGCTACACTTGAACGCATACACACTGGTCGGGGCCACTGCGGCCCTAGCAATTTGTTTACTTAAAAACGCCTACGCCGAGCAACCACCGGCGCCCTGTCATCCCAATCCGAACGCGGCGGCAGATCGCCTCACCATCAGCACTCGCGGGGACATAGCCGCGGTTCCCGACCCCCTCAAGGATCGTCTGGTGCAATTGGCGGACCGTCCGCATACGTTTCTGCCGATGCAAGTATTTGCCGAAGCAGACAAGCCGGGCCAGCTGGTTCAGTACTATCTACTCGACACGGAAGGATTTGAACCCAACGTCTTTACGAAGGTCTTTCCGGGCGTCAACGATGCGGCGCAACTCTCCGCCACGGGAGGCAACTGCGGCTTGCCGACACTCGGATCCGTCCGCGTGATTCTCGAGCTGAAGCCAGGATTGCCCACCAACGCGGATGATCCGAAGGCATTTTTGGATGTCTTCACGGACATCTCGCCGTTGTTCGTGATCAACAACGAGGGCGGGTGGTACGAAGGTTGGATGATTCACGATCTTGTCGTGCCCGACGCGGCAGCGCCACGCAAAGACGGCCACGCGCAATTCGGCAAGATTACGGCGCAAGATGCCGAAGAGCTCAAAGAGATGGGAGACCACCGCAATATCGCGGGAAATTTCTTCACCACAGACGGTAAGTCGGTGCACCTCCCCAGCAAATCGGATCACTTCCCCGACAAGCAAACGAATGTTGTCTCCATCTACGAGAGCATGGGTGCGTACAACTCCATGCAGCAGAGCGACGTGCATTCTTATTGGGAATTCAATTATCTCGGAACCAACTGGATCCATCCTCTATACGAGCTGCCGTTTACCGGAGGATTTCCGGATGACTTCGGCAAGGCGCCTGACACCTTCCGCGATGGCGAAATTGGCAAGTTGCAGTCCATCGTTCCTGGTTCGGGACCGCGCGGCATCAACAACGATCCGCGTACTGTTGGGGACAATCCCAATCTTCCCCGCGACCCTGACAAGTTCGACGGAACCGTGGACGCGCAGCGAGAGTTTCGTGAGCGTGGTACTCCGAGCGGACTTGCCAATGAGATCTATCTGGACGTCTATGCGCGACCGGCATCGTTTGAGCCGGGCGTGAAGAGCCTCCAGCGCCGATTATTTGATGCCTATGCCGCAGAAGTGGCCCGCGTCGATACTAACCATGACGGTATCATCTCGGCGCCCGAAGGCGATCCGGACACAGCGTCCGACGGGTTTGAGAACAACTTTCGGTTGTACCTACCGGCCTCATCATTCAATCGTTTTGCCGTCACGCGCGAGATCAACGATGGCTTGCTCGCGCCGCGTTTCTCTCCAAGCCAGAGAGCGTGGGTGCTATCAGGCTCCCGCGTCGCGGTCACCCCGTCGGTGCCCGCTGCCGCCGGGCGCGATTCGGATGATCGATAGTCGAATATAAGTTCCGTTCCAAGGCACGAGGCCATGATCGTACGATCATGGCCTCGGTTGCCGATGATCGTTACCGATACCATGATTCGGCGGGGCCGTTATCCGGACACCAGTCGACAGCTCCATTTCGACGTCTGGTAAATCCTGCCCTGCCAACAGCTCTTCCACGGAGTATCCGCACTTAGTTGCCATGTTCGAGTATTGCGCTCAGGGCCGGGATGAACTCGTGCCGTTGGCCATGTCGCTCGTATGGCTTGGAATCGTTCGCAATTCGATATCGTCGATCGAGAGCATATCCAACGGTCGTCGCTTGCGCGCAGCCGCCTCCTTGATCGCGGTGACCGTGGCCCCATGGGAGGCGAGGGCGCCACTTAGCTGTTGTAGTTCGCGTTCTTCGAGAATGCGGATGCCGCCTGGGCGGCGCTTTGCGCGCTCCAGTTCAGCATGCCGTTTGACGAGTCGCAACGCTTCAAGCAATTCCATAAATTCTCCCGCCAATCAAACAAAAAAAATCGTGGCCGCGCGCCGCGACGACGAAGCGCCGGAAGCTTACTTGAGCAGTCGTCTAGGACGTTAAGGACAGTGTTTGTTCGTGAGGTCGCTCGCAATTTGGAGCACAGCAATTGATTTATGTTGATTCAGCGTTTTTGTCGCTCTTGTTACCCACGCGGTCCGCCGCCGACGTCGCGCTCGAAACCGCAATCAACCCTCTGAGAGGTGGCGGCACTGAGAAATCCACAGGAAACTAACGCGGACTGGGCTGAGTCGGTACAATGCGCGCTTTTCTCTAAGGAGTAATGATGGCGAAGCAGAAGCGTCGGGTTGTTCGTGCGTGGTCGAAAGACGATGTGAAGAATCTGCGGGCTCTTGCGAAAGCGAGGCTCTCGGCGCCTGAGGTTGCAAAGAAGTTGCGTCGTACGCGTGGCGCGGTCTCGCAAAAGGCGATGATACTCGGCGTAAGGTTTCGGTCGATCAATCGGAAGCGGCGCTAAGGGTAGGCCGTTGCGCATGGTAATCAGCGTTACCCACGACATCTATGGCGCCTAATCGCGCGACAACGGCGGAAAGGCGGGCTACCACGCGCTAGGAGATTTCAAAATGTCGCTTTTACTGCGTGACGACATCGTCACGCCGCGTCTGTCGCTGATTGCCATAACGCCTGAGATGCTGTTGTCGGAGAAGAACGGCGACGGCCGTCTTGGTGACCTCATTCAATGTGTCATTCCGGCGAACTGGCCCCCGACTGACTGGGAGCCTCACGTTCTAGACTTTCTGCTGATGCAGTTTGCTGAGCATCCCGAACAGCTCGGCTGGTCCCGCTACGTCAGCGTTGTTCCTCCGGACGGACGCCGCGCTTTGATCGGCACGCTTGGCGCGTTCACAAAAGCCAGCCGCCGGTCAGAGTGCGAGATAGGGTATTCGATTCTGGCTCCCCATGAGGGCCAAGGCTTTGCAAGCGAAGGGGCTAGGGCGCTGATTGACTATCTTCGCCGCAATGCGTGGTTGAGCAGTATTATCGCCCACTCGTTTCCATCTCTGCGGGCTTCGATCCGGGTGATGGAAAAGTGCGGGATGGTCTTCGATGGTGAGGGCGAAGAGCCCGGAACAATACGCTACCGACTACAACTGCAAAAATTGGTCAATGAATCGGAGACGCTCGGATCGTCGCGGTTCTGAACGTCATCAAGAACTCCGGTCAACAAATCAACTACGGCACAGGCAAAGACGTCAGTGAGGAATCCATTGCCGACGCGAAAGAACCGCTGACCATCAGCTTGTTCGCCGACAGCTATATCACCGTTCCCGTGGGTCGATAGCCGGTCGCTTGCTGCCGGGTGGCATACGGTAACGGCTTTTGGGGCGGCCGGAGCTGTGGGGTGGTTTGTTCGGCGCGTACAATGCGGAGCGGCGATCAAAATTTCAAAGCCAGGTAGGGCCGGAATTAGTGGGGAAGCCTATGCCAAGAACAAAGCGGAAACGTGCCGTCAAATCGCTCGCGCACGCTTATGAAGTAAAAGCTGAGATCTCTAACGCGACCCTCGCCAAGGCGAAGTCCGCGCTCACACTGCAAATCTATCGCAGGCAAGTAAAGCTCGGCGAGATCCAGATTGGACGTGGATCCTTGTTCTGGGCCGGCGCGCGACGCCAGTCCGCCAAGCGAATTCACTGGGGCCGATTCGCGGAAATGATGGACCGATTGGCGTACGGGAAGGATGGGTAGGGAATGTACCAGCATGACGACAAGCAGACCATCGAGGCTAGCCCACCCTCGATTCTCAGGTAACCCCCATGAATCCGAAGCACTTAAAATCAGCCGTTCTCATGGTTTTCGCCGCCGTCGTGGCTGTTATGTCCGACAACGCAAGCGCTCAGATGTCGATGAGACAGCAAGCGCCAATGACGCCACAGGTCGACATGAATGCACGACAATCCGTTGGCGAAGAACAGTGGATCAATTCGATTGTCGATCATTGGACGGGATCGCAGCGCAGCTCATGGCGCTCGTTGGATCGACGCTTCTGTGGCTGGGTCTCCCATCTTGTGTGGGTGCGCAAAACCGCAGGACGTCCGTCAGGCGAATCCGGCGTGCAGGGGCCGCATGTACCATCCGCCTGCCCAGTCGATGCGTTCGTGGCTCCCGCGCATTCTGTCGCCGAGTCAATGGAATATTTTCGGGAAGTAATGCCCGATATGAATTGGAACGCCTGGGCGAATATCGACCCGACATTTCGTAGCATCGCAGAATGGGAAATGTCCGGCGAGCATGCAAAAGCGCAGATATATAAAGCATTGAAGGATTGGTGGACACTCAACAATGAACGTGTTCAGGCATGTTTTGAACCAGCTCAGTTGCGCGGTGGAGAACATCGCCAAACGGCTATAACGTCGGTTTCTATGCCGCCATCCTCGGCATCCCCACTGAATCAAAGCTACGAGCTGATTGAACATAAAGCCCGCTCCGAACGAAGCGCAGTCGAACACATGATCGCGCCGGAGCCAATAAAACAGGAAGCTCGGGCGCAAATTAGCGATGCTGCAACAGTCGATAAATACATCGCGGACGTGGATCGATGTAAACCGTAAGAGTATTCATACAGAGGCGGTCTCGGTTGTGCGGCGCAGGTAGAATCGCGACACCATGGACATCGGTGGCACCTTCCCGTTCCTGCTAGTTGACACGTATATGCTTCGGGTGTACGTTTTTTGCGCAAATAACTAACTCCAAGCGATTTCACTCGCCGGTTCCGATCATCAGCTAGCAATTTCACACTGCCCATGGGGTCCAATTCCGTCGTCAGCACGCGTCTGTCATCAGGGAGCTCAGATGAAACTTAAATCAGTAAGTATGTTGGGATTTGTCATTGCAATTGGCTCATTCGTAACTGCCCTCGCCCAGAGCCCGGACACGGTGGGCAAAACAAACACCGCCGCTCATATATCACTCCATACCGGGCCGGTTACTATGGGCGTGCCGCGAGTCTTCGGTAGCAGCTCGACTCCGAGGAGTCCAGTTCGAGCCGAAGCCACATTGAAGTCGGCAGCTTCTGTACCGGGACTCAGCATTTCGACCCGGTCATTTCCCGGAAGCGAAGATCTCTTGCCGCTTTGGACATTCGATATCCTAGGATCCAGGGATGGAAACCATCACCTCGGGGCGATCGTGGGGCACAGCCCATTCAAGAATCCCCAAACAGACAGGATTCCAACACACATCGTCCCGTTGCTCATCCGCACGCATCGTGTCGCGACTGCAATTGATCCGAAAACATTTCAGCTGACGACCGTAGCGGGCGATACCGTCACTGATCCGACGGCGCCTGACAGCGCATGCTTGAAGGCCCCAAACAACGTTCCCGCGACATTGGTGCGGCAATCCCCAATCATGACGCCGACCAAGTTTGTCTTTGGCGGTACGGACATGGGAACGACGCAGTATCTGGACGCATTCGAGCGCGCCAGCTTCTTCAAGGTGCTCGGCTCCCGCGCGGATGACTACCACGTGCTTCTCGATCCCATTCGAATGCACGAGCCCGTTGTCATCGATGCCCCTGCGAACGAGGGCCTTGCGATCAACGACCCAAATTTCTTTCAAGCCTTCGGGTTTTCCATTTGCGCGCCGCTTCAACTCGTCGACATCAACTGGTTCGACAGCTACGTGCAAGGCACTGTTATTCCGGCGCTTGCAGAGGAGGGGATCGAGGCAGGCTCATTGCCCGTCTTCCTGTCGTACGAGGCAGCGTGGCCCGTCGGCGATGTGACCAATCTCGGCAATTGCTGCGCGATTGGCTATCACAATTCGACAGGTTCTCCAATCGTCACCCAAACCTATTCGGTCGCTGATTTCGATCGGACCCAGTTTTTCGTGGGGCCGGCGGCGGGCCTGGATACAGAGCCTCTCTCTCATGAGATCGGGGAGTGGATGAATGATCCATTGGGTGACAACCTAACTGCGCCGTGGGGCCACATCGGCCAGGTGGGTGGCTGCCAGGCCAATCTCGAAGTCGGCGATCCGCTGACGGGAACGGATCTGGCGCCCGTCAAGATGCCCAATGGCTTTAGCTATCACCTGCAAGAACTCGCTTTCTTTTCGTGGTTCTACGGAGCGCCTTCGACCGCCGTGCATGGCTGGTTTTCCAACAACAACACGTTTAGCGATAAGGCGGGCAACCCTCTCGATGCGGGCCCCCCGTGCCCTTGACGGAGCGCGGAGCCGAGACGCCGCTGTCGTAACCTCTGCCCGCGCCGGATAACCGGCGCGGGCTTCACCGCTCGACGGAAGTCGTCGGGCGGTGCGCCAACGCGAAATCAATTGCCGCGCGAACCGCGGCCACCTGTGCGGCGTTGCATTGCTCAGGCGTCGTCCGAGGGCTGTCGGGATAGACCTCGGTGGTCGTCTTGTAGGGTGCACGGGTGATGCTTGCACAGAGGCCGAGCTGCTTGAGCGGGTAGTTGATGACGCCCGGCGCGACCATGGGCGATCCGATGATCTCGCCGTGGCGATCCGCTGGCGCAATGTGTGTGACTTTCGCCACCGCCGCAATCACCGCCTGCTGGAACTCTGGTTGCGGATGGTCGCCATCGTCGACCAGATAGAAGCCCTCGGGGATTTCACCCGGCACATGCGCCACGCCGTCGCGAGCGGCCAGCGCTGGGCGGAACTCGGACTCATCGGTATCGGTGGTTTCATGCAAATCGATGTGCACGAGCACGCGATCGCGCAATGGCGCGATCAGGCACATGAGGGCCGCCGATTCTTGTGCCGGGCTGTTGTCGCGAAATGAGCGGTTCGGATCGACTGCGTGCATGTTCCAGCGGTGGATCGCTTCGTAGGCCCAGGGGCTGACGCACGGCGCGACCATGAGGTTGACCCGACCTTCATAGGATGCCGCATGCTGGTCGACAAACCGCAACGCCCCGTGCACGCCACTGGTTTCATAGCCGTGTACGCCCCCCGTCACCAACGCACAGGGAAGCGCGTCGCGCCAGCCGCGGCTCTTGATCGCGAACAGAGGGTATTTATCGGGGTGATAATCAAGGCGGCCATATTGCACCACGTCGTAGCGCGAACTTAAGTTCTCAATCACGCGCAGCACGTCTGCTTCATAACTGCGCTTGACAGTCTGCCGTGACAGCCAGGTAGCCACTTCCGCTTCCCCCCAGGGAAGTCCGGGCGTGCCGATCGGATAGGGCGCTTGGTTCGTCGTCACGTCGCTTGCTCTATATTGGGGTAAAGGAATTCCGGCCACTGTAGCACTGGCCGGGTCTCGTGCGTTTCTCGACGCCGATGCGATGGCCAAGTGGCTACCGCCGCACGGTTTCACCGGCACGGTGGAAATTTGGCGCATAGGCCCAATGGACCAACAGCTGCTTTTCTATCGCGCCGATTCATCTTGCACGCTGGAATGTGTAGCCCTTGGCCTGCAGACAACAGGCGGCATCTGCATCGCGTATCATTTGGTTGGCGTCCTGCGACGTAATAGCGCTGCAGCGGCAGGCGCAAGACCGGGTTGATCGAAGTGGTAAACTGGGTCCGCGAATGTTCAGAAGGCAGTACGTGAAAGCGCCAATTCTTTATCGAATCGCTTCTGTTCTTCTGCTGCTTTTTGCCGCCGGACACACGTTTGGGTTTCGCCAGAATAATCCGGGATGGGGGGCGGACGCGGTGCTTGAGTTGATGCGGTCCATCCACTTTGATGCGCAAGGATTTAGCCGGACTTATTGGGACTTCTTCAGCGCGTTCGGGTTTTTTTTCTCCGTGTTTCTTTTGTTGGCGGCTGTATTAGCGTGGCTGCTGGGGAGGCTTCCGGCAGAGACTTTGGCACGCGTGCGCAGCATTGCTTGGGCGCTCGCCATTGGCTTTGTTGCAGTCACAGCATTGAGCTGGAGATACGCCTTTACCACCCCCATTGTTTTCTCAACTGTGATTGCAGTGTGTTTGATTGCGGCGGCATGGCTCTCAGCTCCGGTCAATACGGCGAAGGAATCCTGAGCAACGGAAGCATGTTTGCGTCGGGAACCTTGAAAGAGTCGACCAATTCCGAAGAGGTTTATCCTCATGCGTATTTTTTTCTGTGAGTCGGGATCAGCCATTTACAACGGCGTCGCCGGTCGAATGGCTCTCGTCGCACTGATGGCGGTATTCACGTTGCCGCCAATCGCCAGGGCGGAGCAGAGCGATGACGAAGCCCTGAAGCGCATCGCGGCACTGCATCAGCAGGACATTACCGCGACGCTCCATGCCGATCCCCACGAGCTTGCCGACCTCTGGGACTCCGACGCTGTCTTACTGGCCGGCGGCGTAACCCCGGTAATCGGGAAGTCGGCCTTGCTGCAGGCCTATCAGAGCGAGGGAACCAAGGTGCTCAGCTATACTCCGCGTATCGAAAACATCCAAGTGTCAGGCCGCATGGCCGTAGAGTGGGGCGTATTCGATGCTTCCTTTCAGGATCCTGCCAGCCACGCGCTGCGCAAAGTTCACGCACGCTTTCTTCGAACGATGAAGCAAGAGCCGGACGAGTCCTGGAAATTCACCCGGGTCATGTGGCAGACCCTGCCGCCGCCCCGGTTACATCGCGGTGGCAAGGCACCGTCGCCCGGAAAGCCGCCAGGCTAGAAAAATCCGTCAATGTGCCCACTCTGTTTACTCCGCCATTTGGCCAAATGCGTTCCTGCTGAGAGTAAGACGTGCACGTTGAGAAAAGCCGACCCTTCTGGCGTTGTGAGGATTCAGTCTGCCTGCATGGCGGCGAGCTCATTGCCGGCCGGGTCGCGGAAATGAAAGCGTCTGCCACCCGGAAAGCTGAAGATCGCCTTTGTGATGACTCCGCCGGCATGCTTGACGAGCGCTTCAGTGGCCTCAAGCGATTGGACCTGAATAACCGCAAGGGGAGCGCGCGAGGCTTCTTTGGCATCGGCCTGAAGCCCGAGATCTACGTCCCCCGTCATCGTGCACGAATAGGTCGGACCAAAGTCAGTCATCGCAAAACCGAATGCCTCAGCGTAAAAAGATTTCGTGGGGCCGGTGGCTGCGGCTGGAAGTTCGACGAAGCATATTCGATTAGCCATTGAAATACCTCGTTTTCTAGCTTCGAGCCGTGCGGGCCATTTGGCCGCAAACACCTGTTACTACATCCGAGGCTACCATTGCGTAACGCATTCTGAAATGACGAGTTCAGAGAAGGAGTGCGGGTTCAATGCCCTCACCGGTCTTGTACTCGCTCCACAGCTCGTTGCGGAAAGACTCGATGACATGGTCCGTTGCAACGCCTAGATGTGTCGCACCTTCCTCGATCATCTGCAAGACGGTGTTCAGCACACCCACCACGGCACCGAACGGTCGATCCTTATCCTTGGTGAATCGACGCAGGCCATAGAAGTGGCGGAAAAGCTCGTATGTGCCGTCGATGAGATGAATGATCACGAGGCATGTCCCAGGAGATTAGCAGCGCTTAGAATAAACCAAGTTGCACCGCTCTTTCGAACACGGAGAAGTCTGCGGGCATTGCCCTGGGCATTGCCCTTTCCGTACGTCGAGGTGCACATGACCAACCTCGACAAGCGAGGAATACGCTCGGTGATTGCTGAGGTCGCTGCCGGCATTCCGGCTACTTCGCAGCGGCAATCAGCTGTTTAATCTGGTTTACCGCCAATGAAATCTTGGCATCGGTAAACATCTTGCCCAAATCAACCGTCGCCTTGGTTTGATCGCCGTCGACTCCCGTGCCATCGCCTTCCCGCGCGTTGACCAAATTGGCCGAACGGATCCATTTGGAAGGCTCCCCGTTTACCATTTTGCCGACGTAGAGGAGTTCGGAGGTATCGTCCGTGCCTGCGTGTGAATCGACCGGCAAACCGTGCTTCTGCATGTACTCCTTCATCACCTCTTTTTCTTTGTAGTACAGGTCAGGAATGTAGAACACGTGGATGCCCTTCGGCGACCACTCTTTGTTCATCTTTTCGGCCACTTCTGCGAGTTGAGTTTGGGCGGCGCCCCCATGGTCACACATCAATACGATGTTCTTGAAACCGGCTGATATGGCACTTAAGGCTACGTCATGAGCCACGGCGCCAAAGGTTTCTGCCGCGAGGTTCACGCTGCCGGCATATCGCATGTGACCCGTCTTCTTCGCAGGGTCGATGACGCTTGGACCGGTGAGGCCCCAATCTCCAGTCGGGGCAAAAGGCATGGTGGGATAAACGAGAGCATTGCCGAGCTGCGCCGCGATCAGGGGGGCAAGGTAATGCGCGATGAACACATGCTTGCCAAGCGCCACACCGGGGCCGTTTTGTTCCATGCTTGCGGCGTAATAAATCGCTGTGGTTTTGCCGGCGGCAATGGCGCCACGCACTTCCGTCCAGGTCATATCTTCGATCAGCAGCGAGTTCGTCTGCGCCTTGAGTGCCGGACTCAACAGCATTAGAAACACAGTTGAAACAGCCAGAGACTTCATCGGCAGCGGATCTCCCTTTTTCAGCTACGCATCGTTCGCGCATTACTCTAGCAGGCCGGCAGGACCATACAAGGTAATGTTGTTCACCGCGGGCACCCTAGGCGCGATTGCATAGGGGCCGCGACCGCGGCGAAGCGGGAGACGCAGTCGGAAACTACGGCCGACGCTGGGGTTACATGCGAGCTAAATTAAACGCCTCTACAAAGAGTTGGCCAGCGACAGTGCCGGTCATTCCGCCGGTAATCGTTGTCGGGGATGTGCTGGTATCGAGGGTCACGAGACCGGAAGCTGTTACCCCGTCTAGGCTCGCGGTGGCTCCCGTGCAATTTGAGAACGTCACCTGAATTGAGTACGGAGGCGGGCGCGCAGATTCAGCGAACGGCTCGACCAGCCGGAGAACCCGGCGGCAAGGTGATCGGGCCGCCGTTGCTCGACGATTTTTCATCGTATTTCTCAACAACAGGCCTTATGTGATTTGTGTCATGACCACGTATCTTGCGAACGAGCGTGCCGGCGAGGGCGATCACGAAGATTTCGAGTTTGGCTTATGGCGTGCTCGACCGTCTCAGTCGTGCGTCAGACTTTGGACGGGTGATCTCGCCGGGTAATGGCGGTGCGCGGTAGGTCGGCTGATGGTGTTCCTCATGCAAGCGGCGTGCAAAGGCTGCTTTAATAAGTCAAAAGGTCCAAACCGCTGGTGTTGCTGGACACAGACATCTCGCGAGGGCTAGAAACCTGCGCGAATATCGCAGGCACCCCTATCGGAGACTATTCGATGTCGTTCATCACTTATCTCATCGACCGTCTCTTCGGACTTGCCGCCATTTCGTCACTTGCCGGTTTTGTGTTTCATCTACTAACCGGAAATCCTGATATGGCACTCATGTGTTTTGTAGGAATCGGCGGAAGCGCGGCGATCGGTTGGATGTTCATCAGCTGCCGACGGGCTTAGCGCTCGGATCGAGTGTCATGCGCTTCACGGACCGCCTTTGCAGCGAAGGCGGACGTCGCGAGTATTGGGATTCTCAGCCCTTAGAGTCCCACAATTGACTTCCCGCTACGGGCAGTACACTGCCGGCACCGTTAGCGATGAGGGTATCGGGAAGGTGTACCAGCCGCCAAACGCGCTCGACGGAACTTGGTCGGCAAACCACTGCCACAGCACCAGCTGCTGAAGATGATACGTGACGCCGCCAATGGTCGACTGGAAGGTCGGAAAGTCTGCGAAAGTCGGTCCATTCCCTTGCGGATCGCCGACTTCGAGAGAGGGATTGCCCGAACAAATGGTGGCCGGGTCGGTGGGTGGCGGATAAAACCAATCCGGGGTCGCGTTGTTCGTGAACGGATCGTTCGTCCATTCCGCGAGCTCATGATTGAAGGTGCTGACATCGGCAAATAGTGGATCGACCAACGCCGGATCGAGCCAACTTGTGTAGATGAAGGTCTGCAGCCTGGTGTCGTTCTCGTCGTTCTGTATGGTGTAGGAGGTGTGATAGCCAAGCGCTTGCGCCGTGACGTTGTCAGTTACAAAAATAGGCAGGGTGTCGGCATCAAGTTGGAGAAGCTGCAGGATGGTGCGAGCCTGCGAATCGAGAAAATCAATGAATACGTCACCGAAGAAGTTGCCGTTGGCATCCTGGGCTAGGGTTGTGCCCGTCTCCGGTGTCACTTCGATATCCACCGGTTCAAGAACTCGCGGCGCTTCCATGCGAACATGCCAATTGTGGCCTTCGTCCATCTGGTTCCAAAATGCCGCTCGTTGCATCTGATCAACGAACTGCCCAACGCCGTTAGCGAATGGCGCCGGCTTATACAGGGGCGAGTGGACGATGTTGGCCACGGCTGGCGACGGATCGAAAGAATGGCTGACGTCGCCGTTGGTGCCGAAGAACACGAAATTCATCCGAAGCGGAATAATGACGCTCTTTAACGAGGCCGAGCGTCCGGACTGGGGCCGGTATCCCACCATGGTAAACGGATAAGTGGTGCCGCCTACGGAGAACGACGAGGAAAAGTGCGGAAACGATCGACCGTTTGACTCATCGCGTTCCGTCGTGGCTCTGTCAATACCGCCACGGGCCCGATAACCGAGCGCCCGAAAGTGCGCAGTGGCCGCGTGCCGGTCAGACAGTTGTTGGATGGGTTTGACCGGCCGCTTAACTTCGGCGGTAGCGCCCCAGAGAAGGGTTGGCAGCAGCACCAATCCGACCATTCCTACCTTGGATAGAGCCATGGAATTCCCCTTATTATTATTAGGCCGTAACCGGCGTGCGGACTGCCATCGAACTATCCACCCGCCGGCACTGATCTGTCAATTTTTTCACACACCCCGCGGTCTCCTCGAGGCCCTCATTGGCTGCGCACCGAGCGGAGGGGCATTATTCAGAATGCCGGCCGGAAGCGCTCGGCCAACTTAGCCCTCTTTTCGGACGAGCGCGAGCGCCGCAAAAAGAAGCGCGTTGTCCCCGAAAGCCGAGAGAAACTGGGCTCCAAGGGTCGCGAACATTCCGCGTGACCAAGGCCGGCCGGTTTGAACTTGCGTCGCTCAGGCTTGGAACGCCGCCGATTATTCGCTCTCATCAGGACCCATTCATCGCGTCATCTACCTCTACGGGACGTTCCCACGCTCTGTCGTCCCGCATTTCGATTCGCCGCCGCGAACGATGATAACCCGTGAGCCGGCGAACGCCGCCACAGGGATGGCGGTTGGGTGAGCAACGAGAATCCTGACGGCACGCAAGATTTCGCGCGGAGCGACAACGAGAGCCGCTTTAATCGAGAGCGCTTACTGCACGGTTACCGTTAGCATGCCAGACTGATTCTGCGCCGAGGCGCCGCTCAGTGAGATCACGCTGCTGGATGTCATGGTGTAGTCCGTCACGTCAGTTTCGATGAGCGTGTTCTGCGTGTTGAAGATCTTGGTGGTTACGACAATACCGATGGGGCTACCGGGATCCACCGGCGTCCTCAACAAATAACTCACCTGCGCCGTGCCGAGCGAAACGCTCATGGTGCTGTCGGTGTAACGGCTGAGCGTGCCCAAGGTCCCGGATGATCCGCCCATCACCGTGGTCGGGTATATGATCGGCGCCTGCGCGACGTCGTACTCGTTGCCCGAAACCTCGCCCAGGAAGGCGCTGTCACTGCTGGCATAGTAGTCCGTGACGCTGGTCGAATACGGCGTAGTCTGGCCCGCAGCGGTAATGGATCCGGCGACCGTGGTGGTTTGCGACATAGCGGCGGTGCCGTTGAAGGTGGCACTGACCGCGGGCGCGCGGGTAAAGGTTCCGGATCCGGCGAACGTGGTCGAGACGCCGTTGACGCTCACCGTTCCGCTCAGGTTCACATTCGCGCTCAAGCCGTTCGTCACCATTTTGGCGATGCCGGCCTGTAAATCGAAATTGGAGGACGACGGGGGCGCAGCGCTATTGCCGCCGCCGCATGCAGATACGAGGATCGCGAAACACGCGGCCAAGAACGTCCTTGATGCTCCCTGCATGACCTGATTCCTTTACCGATCCACCATCGACATCATCGACGCGCCGTATCGAGGGCCAGAAACCTTGTTCGGTGCAAGGGCGTCGTCTAAAGCTTTCATGTCTCCAGGACTGAGGGAGATCTCAGCGGCGGCGATGTTCTCCTCGAGATAGGTTCGGCGCTTGGTGCCAGGAATAGGCACGATGGACGGCGACTTGTGCAGCAGCCACGCGAGGGCAATCTGTCCGGGCTTCGCGCGCTTTGAGTTGGCGATGTCGCCTACTGTCTGTGCAGCAGCGACATTGGCATCGTAATTGCTGCCTTGGTAGCGGGGGTCATTGCGGCGGAAATCGTCAGCCGGGTACTCTTCCGCGCGTTTGACGGCACCGGTCAAGAAACCGCGGCCGAGCGGGGAGAATGGTACGAGCCCTACCTTAAGTTCCGCCAGGACTGGAATCACGTCTTGCTCGAGATTGCGCTCCCATAGCGAATATTCGCTCTGGACCGCGGAGACGGGATGCACGGCATGGGCCTTGCGGATGTTGCTGACTCCGGCTTCGGATAAGCCGAAGAAACGGACTTTTCCCTCGCGTACCAGCTCACCCACAGTGCCGGCAACGACCTCTATGGGCACACTGCGGTCAACTCGATGCTGGTAGAGCAGATCGATGTGATCGGTGCGCAATCGCTGGAGCGAGGCATGTACGGCCTCGCGGATGCGAGCGGGACTGCTGTCAGTTCCAGTGATTTTGCCGTCTTTGATCTGAAATCCGAATTTGGTTGCGATGGTGACTTGAGCGCGCCTGGAACCCAATGCGCGCCCGAGGAGGTCCTCATTGGTGTAGGGGCCGTAGACCTCGGCCGTATCGAGGAAGGTGCAGCCCAGTTCGATGGAGCGATGCAGCGTCGCAATGGATTCCGCCTCGTCCGCAGGTCCATAGGACTGGCTCATGCCCATACAGCCTAATCCGATCGCTGATACTTCCAGTCCTTGGCTGCCGAGTTTGCGTGTGGGCAAGGTCATGGAAGTATCCCTTGATGAATGCGGAATGGGGTCTGTCACAATATGCCATAGGACCCGGAATGGGCAAGCAGCACACGGTGTGTCGTGATGTTTTGCGGTGAACGCTAGTCCCCACGCACGCGGCCAACCTTGGACCAGTCCAGACGTCGCGTGGCAACCATCAATGCGGCAAGTACCACGAATAGCAGGAGCGAGCCAAACAGAAGCGCGTAGTCTTCCGAGAGCAGTATCACGTACAGAATGCCGTAGGTGATCGTGAGGGCCGCTCCTATCCCAAAGGCGGCAATTCGATTGTCGGTAGCTCCAGCGATGTAGGCTGTGATCAGCGCGACCAGGGCCGTGGCGGCCACGCTATAGGAAAAGGCAAATCCGATGTGCTCGGACAGCGCCAGAAGAAGGAGGTAGAAGGTCGCCAGGGCGAGACCGACCAGCAGATATTGCATCGGATGAAGGCGCAGCCCATGAACGAGGTGCTCCCAGGCAAAGAAGCACGCGAAAGTAATCGCGACAAATAGAATACCGTAGCGCACCGCGCGGTAGTTTTGCGTATAGATATTGGAGGGCTGAAAGAGTCGCACACCAAACGCGGTTGCCAGCAGAGCAGAATCGGTGACGGATGCGCCGCGCCATACTTGTGGAAAAGCGCGATTCAGTTCAAGCACTTCCCATTTCGCGGCATAGCCTTGGGCTTTAAGCTCGTGCGAAATGGGAAGGAACGCGCCATCAAAATCCGGATGCGGCCATGCGACTCTCTATCATTAATTGCTCCTAACGCCTCGTGAGGCGTTTAGAGCATTAGAAGCGGCTTTTGGGGCACACAGCGGGCAACATTGTGACTAGTTCGGGCAGTCACCACAGCGAAAAAAATAGACTAAGCGGGCTGTGAGACTGAAAGCGTGGGATTCGCGATCGGGTGAGGTCCGATCTCACCCCAGCCAGCGGCCGAAAAATCTGAAGGTGCGATCCCACGCCTGTTTCGACCAGACGGCGTCGTATTGGGTTTGGGGAATACGGTGCGGGCCGACGGCGGTCTCATTGGCGAACGCGTGGTGGGCGAGATAGCGATGGAAGTCATACGAGACATTCGCCGCGCGAAGCTTGTCCTGTAGCTGATCAATGGTGGCGATCTTGAAGAACTCGTCTTGGGTGGCCCAATGGCCCTGAAGAGGCGCCTTGATTTTGGCGGCGTCGATGTATTCAAGCGGCGGACAGCCGTACCAGACGACGCTGGCGTCAATTTCCGGCGCCATGGTCGAAGCCAGCAGCGTCAGTGCGCCTCCCATGCAAAAGCCGGTCGCGCCAACCTTGTTGCTACGCGCTTTTAGAAATTGCACGGCGCCGCGGATATCTTGAGACGCAGCATCGGCGAAATTCAAGTCCGTCATCAGGTGGTGCGCTTCTTCGGCCTCGACCGTGGATTTGCCACGGTAAAGGTCGGGCACGAGGGCACGGTAGCCGGCAGTGGCCAACCGGTCAGCGACGCCACGAATCTGCTCGTTGACACCCCACCATTCTTGGATCACCACAATCCCAGGGGCGGCGTTGGCGGCACTTGCAGGCTCGGCAAGATAGCCGTCTACTTTTTTCCCGTCAGGGCGATTGAAAGAGATTGTCGTTCCCATGGCCATAAATCCTCGAGTTGGTCCGAATCACTAAGTCGTAAGCGTACCTCGCGCCCAGTCGCGGAAACAACCCAGGTAGCGCGAGTCAAGCGCGGCAGTGTTGCCCTCTATCAGTACTCGGTGAGGCGGGGACGCGCATGGTTGATCCATTGTTGCACGGTGGGTCGACGCCATTGGTGGTTGGCATACTCGACGAGTCGCTGAGGCACCGGATCGCCGTGCGCGACCAGGCGCTGCAGCATCATGGCCAAGTCGACGTCCGCAATCGACCACTGGCCGAATAGGTTGTCGGTGCGACCGTCGAGCAACTGAAGAGCCGCTGCAAATAGCTTATGAGTGGCTTCCGTGGCCTGCGCCGACAGCGCGGGCTTGCGGGCGCCGCAGAACACGACCCATGTGGGCCGCTCCTCGCGAATCGGCATAAGATCGCTGCGCACCCACGCTTGAACTTGGCGCGCTCGCGCCCGGTCGCGCACGTCTGTCGGATAAAGACGTGTACCAGCGAAGGTTTCGTCGATGTATTCGCAGATGGCGGAGGATTCAGACAACGCGAAGTCGTCATGTTCGAGCGTCGGGACCCGCCTCGTGATCGAAGTCGAGGCAAAGTTGGGTTCGTGCTGCGCGTTCGCAAATAGTTCAAGGGGCTCGATGTCGAACGTCAAGCCTTTCTCCAGAAGACTGACGAACGAGACCAAGGCATAGGGGCTCGCAAAATTGGAATCAACGTAGAGAAGCATGAGGAACCTCTGAAGTGGCGGCGGCATTTTACCATCTCACGGGACCGATCTGGCCGAACTTGGAGCGTGGATGTGAGGTCAACTCAGCCCAGGCGAAGGGCCTCAGCCTGTGTTTCTTGCAAGGCGCGGGTCTTCCCGACCCGGGTGGTCTCCTTCGCGGAAGCGGACATGTTGTGCGCAATATACGGCTCGACTCCGCCGCAACATTGGAGCACGCCGACGTCTGCGCACTCATTGATCTTGCACTTCAAAGGGCCAAAACGCAGTTGCTCCCCGACTGCAGCATGCGGCAGGACGTTTCATTCATTGAAGGTTCATCAAGAGAAGGATCGCCATCATGAACAAACTCCGTTGCGTTGAGTGCTGCTCTTGTGGCTGGGGGTGTGGGTGCCAGCATCTCTGCAGAAGCACACCCTTACGTGAGCCTGGGCGTTAACCGTTCTGGGCTGGTTCGTCGCCACGCGAATCAGTGACGGAATGGCGAACGCATCAGGTATCTCCAAGTAAACGCGCTATTGAACGGCATCGAAATACTCGCACGATATAAGATATTCTACGGTGGCTGATACGGTTGAACGCGGACGGTGCCTCTGTGGCCGACGTCGGATCTCCGATGTAACGATCCAGGCCGACCTTCAACTCTTAGGAGAACCTCCGTTATGCGCGCACGCAGAATTTTTGTATTCATGTCTTGCGGCTTGCTGTCGCTTGGACTTTCGGTCATCGCATCGGCCGCACCCAAAGCGGCCGTGGCGCCGAAAATGGATCGGGATCTGATGGAAGTCACGATTCCGCAGCTTCAGCGTTATTACGCAGAACATCGATACACCGTTACGCAGGTGGTGCAGTGGCACCTCGCGCGCATCCATCGCTACAACGGAATTTACCGTGCCATCGAAACGGTCATGGAGAAGAAAGCGCTCGAAACGGCTGCGCGTGAGGACGCCGAGGCCGGCCGCGCGAAACATGGACCGCTCTGGGGCGTGCCGATTGTGATCAAGGCCAACACGAGCATCCGGGGCGAGATCACGACCGACGGTTGGGCCGGTTACACCATTCCGGGTCATGAACTCGTTGCGCCGCGTGACGCGACGATCGTCGAAAAGATGCGCAGCGCGGGTGCCATCCTCATCGGCCACACGAACATGCCGGATTTTGCGAACGCCGACACGAACCGCAGCAGTTCATTCGGCCGCACGGGCAATGCCTATGACGTGCGATTTTCGCCGGGCGGTTCGTCGGGCGGGACAGTGACAGCGGTCACGTCCAACATGGCGGTCCTGGGCAATGGCACCGACACCGGCAACTCCATTCGGATGCCCGCCGCGACCAGCGGCGTTGTCGGCGTGTTTCCGACGCGGGGGCTGGTGAGCATCGCCGGGATCGCGCCGCTGGACTGGCTGCTCGACAATACCGGACCGATTGCGCGCAACGTGACCGACGCGGCGATCGCGCTGTCGGTGATGGCCGGTGTGGATGCGCTTGATCCGCCGACGGCTGAGGCGTTGCAAAAGGGGCAACCGGGCCCGTACACCCGCTTTCTCAAGGCCGATGCGCTGCGCGGCAAACGCTTTGGCGTTCCCGCGTTTATTTTGAACGGCTTCGGCCCTCCATTCCACGGCGTACCGGCCGAGGTGCCGGACGAGCTGGCCGCGAAGCAGGCCGCTGACCAAGCCCATCCTCTCGAGCCGGCGACTCGAGCCGCTTTCATGAAGGCGATCGATGAGTTGCGCGCGGCCGGCGCGACGGTCCTGGTCGATCCAATGATTTTGCCGGACAGCTTCGCCACGACCGCGACCCGCGTCGCGACCTATCCCTACGTACGCGAAGGCACCGATCTATTCTTAAAGACGTTCGGGCCGGAGCAGTACCATTCTGCGAGTGAGTATGAGAAAGTCGTTGGCCAACCGATTGGTGAATCGGTGATTGGTACCGAGGCGCTCAATGCGCAGTTCGGCGGCATTACGATCGCGCAGCGCACGCTGGAAAGCGATCCGCAGGCCGAGGCGAACTACCACGGCCCGCGGCGGCGGATGATGGAAGCGTACCTGCAGACGATGGACCGGCTGCACTTGGACGGCTACGTCTACCCGGCGATCCAGATGCCGCCGGTGGACGAGACGATGCCCCAAAAGGGCCAACTGAGCGATGGCCCGCATTCGGACACGAGTTGGGTGAACATGCTCGGTGTGCCTGCGGTGGTTGTGGTCGGCGGCTTCTATCCCGGTGGGCTGCCGTTCGGACTGGAGATCTCGGCGCGCCCGTGGCGTGACGGCGAACTACTCGGCTATGCGTACGGTTACGAACAGGCAACGCATCACCGCCATCCACCCGTGCTGGTCGAGTCAGGGCTGCTGCCGCGCGCGCCGTGAATACCTACGTCATTTGCGGCAATTGGTAAAGGCGCGTCCACAGCCTTAGAATGTCTCTGATCACAGGAGGCACACAGATGGAACTCTGGACGTACTGGCTAAGCGCCATTCAAGGCTTGCTCACTATTTTGTCGTCGCAGGTCGGCTTAGGGACGGGCCTCGGCATCATCGCCCTAACCGTTCTTCTTCGAACGGTGATGCTGCCGATCTCTTGGCGCGTTGCTTATCGCGGCTCGATTCGACAAAAGAAAATGTTGCGGTTGCAACCCGAGCTTCAGCGATTGAAGGTGGAGTGTGGCGATGAGCCGCGGGCTTATGCGCAACGCATGATGAAGCTGTACCAAGAAAGGGGTGTGACTGTGATGGATTGGCGGAGCATCCTGGGCTCGCTGGTCCAAATGCCATTGTTCTTGGGGATGTATCAGACGCTGCGAGCCGGTGCCAATGGCGCTCGTTTCCTTTGGGTCGAAACCCTGTCGCGTCCGGATCCTTGGTTTGCGCTGTTGGCGGGATTCACAATGATGCTGGTGATGGCAGCGAATCCAGACCTGCCCGAACACATGCGGTTGGTACTCATAGTGGTGCCCAGTATTCTGGCGGCCGTCGCGGCGCTGAAGTTTTGTTCGGCCTTGGCGGTCTATTGGGCGGTTTCCAATGGCTATTCAGCGATACAGACCAGCGTGTTGCACTATGTTGTCGCCAGACGCATCAAGTCTGGTGTGGTGTCAATATAAGCTAGACTCCGTTCCCTAGATGCATCGGCACTGTCTCTCAAATCACGAACAGTAATAGCTGTTTTTACTTGAGACGAGCCAAGCGCTTAGCGTAGACGGTCGGCGTGACACCGATCCATCGCTTGAAGGCGCGAGCAAAGCTGCGCTGCCGCGCGCTTGAGTGCACGCTCGTTCAGCACGCGAAACGAAGGTGACCCTTCCATTCCCAGCCGTCGCCTCAAGGTGGCCACACTAAGACCGAGCCGCTTGGCCACCGCCCGCTGGGTGAAGACGTGATCCTCAAACGCATCGACCACCCGCTCACGCACACTGCGATGCCGTAGGTCGATGCTTTGGTTGCGATCAATCAGATCAATGATCTTGCGATAGATCGATTGGGAGGAGGGTACAGGACCTCCGTGCGCAATCGGAGCTGAACCTGCCTCCAGATCGTAGTCGAGCCCGTACGCGTTGGATTTCCAGCGAATAGGTGCCGCCCAAAACTCCAAGTATCCCCGGGCGCCGGCGAGTCGCGTGCCCTTGATATGCACTTTTCTAAGCCTTCGGTGCAATCCACTGTCTGATATGAGCACGAGCAAGGCGTGCAAGAAAATCAGCACGCTTACCATCGCGAATCTCATCTGCGAGGGGCCCATGCGTGGCGCGTAGGGAAAGCCGCGGTCGTCGATGATATAGGCAAGGCGGTCCTCGCGCAGTTCGACCCGGTTGTACGCTCCGCCGTGCAGCAGGTTATAGGCGTGAGCCACCGCTTTCATGGCTTCGAGGAGCGTGGCGCAGCTGGATAGATTCGACAACACCAGGCCGGTGGCGCCGGGCAGGAGAGGGCGAGCCGAAAGGCCCCAGGTTTCATCGTGGGCGCTGATCGCCAGGCGCTCGAGGATACGAAAGTAATCGGCGAGACTGACGGAAGCAGCACGTGATCCATCGAGGATGTTTGCCGGAAGGTTAAGCTCACGCAAGATATTCGGAAGCGACATCCCGGACTTAGCGGCGTGCCGCACCAGCGGGCGGATCACCTTCATGGGTACCGCCAATGTGGCAGAGGCGGGGTGCACATTGCGGCGGTCTGGTCGAAGCACAGTCGTGAGCGAATTTGTCCTACGATCGTGATCGCCCCGGTCATCGACGACCGCCAGCGAGCACGTCTAGGATACCTGGTCTGCGTTAGAGCCGCCGAATTCGCGACGGTCGCGCAATCGCTTTCGCATCTGGATGCGCGAATGGTCCTGATCTCGGTAGGTCTGTCGCTGCTCGCCGGTTTGCTGGCAGGTATCTATCCGGCTTGGCGAATTGGGCGAATGGCGCCGGCGACCTTTCTCAAGATTCAATAGCGGGTCCGGAAAAATGGCAATCAAAGCTGTTTGCAGTTCGTTATGGCGCAGTCCGGTAGGCCCACTACTGCTCGCAGCTCAGGTCGCATTGAGCATGGTGATTCTAGCCAATGTTGCATACGTTGTTTCCATCCGTCTCGAGAATACGAGCCGGCCGACAGGGATGGATTTAGATAACATTTTCTGGATATCGAGTCAGGGCCACGGTCAAAATTACGACCAGCAAAGTACAGTCCCATCGGCGGTGGCGACACGCGCGGCTTAGCGACGCTAAGTCAGTGTCTGGCCTGGGTGGTTCGCGTAGATTCGTTCTGCGGACCCGATCGGACTATCGGTTGCAATCTGCCCATCCACCATATGAACCTGGCGGTGCGCGCGCTGTGCGAGCTCGTTGTTGTGCGTGACCATCAGAATCGTCGTACCCGAAGCATTGATCGACTGCAGTAGATCCATAATTTGCGAAGACATGGTCGTGTCGAGGTTGCCGGTCGGTTCATCGGCAAGAATCACTAGCGGCTCGCCGCCGATGGCTCGCGCGATGGCGGCACGCTGCTGCTGACCGCCGGAGAGCTGGGCTGGAAAGTGATGCATGCGTGAGGTTAGCCCGACCTTTTCCAAAGAATCTATGACGCGTTTGCGGCGCTCGGCGGCCGGCATGCGACGGTAGTGCAGGGGGGCGTCCACGTTGTCGTAGATATTCAAGTTGGGAATCAGGTTAAACCCTTGAAAGACAAAACCAATTTGCCGATTGCGAATGTGGGAGCGTTGATTGTCGTTGAGCGCCTTGACGTCTTTGCCGTCCAGTCGGTAGCTGCCGGTCGACTCGCGGAATTGCGCACCCCTCACCGCAGCGGCGGGTGAAATGCTGGCCGCGTGACGCGCCGGCCAATACACCGCTATCTGACCGAGCAATATCAGCGCGACAGCCGCGCCGGCGACATTGACGCCGTGGATTCGATTCATTTCGAAATGCTGCACCAACCATACATTCAGAGCTACTGACAGCGCAACACCGGTTATGGCGCCCCGCGCGGCAATTAGCAGGTTCTCTTGCTGAAACTGCCGCAAGATGGCAAGAGGGGTCGCTCCCAGTGCTCGACGGATGCTCTATGTCAATCGGCCTTCTCGCGATCGCCGGGATGGTAGTCGGCCTCGACGTTTCCGTCGAGCTGGCTTTGGGTGAACAGTACTGGCTTAGTGCTCATGGCCACGAACAGCGGCGTCTGGTCGGCGTAGTGGGGCGAATGCGAATCTAACGTGGCCGAGCCGAACTGGTTGATGCTGTCCGAGGATAGGGCGCCCGTTTTGTCCCAGGTGACGAACATAATGAAGGTGTCGCCCGCCGTCGCGGTCAGTGTGCCGTCCCGCTGCGCAACGCCATAGACGGCGCGATAGATGTCTGGCCCGCCGTCAATGGGTAGGTCGAGCTTGCCCCGGCGGATGCGGTTGACCTGGCCCCACTCCGGATCGATGCGGCCGAAGCGGGTCTTCAGGGTTTTGATGGCGTGGCGCAGGGCGTCGATGGGCTGCACATCGGGGTGGCTGTCCGAATGCGCAGCTTCGGTGCGCATCAGCACTGCCAGTGCCGCCGCCCGACTGGCGATATTCGTGCGTCGGTCCCAGCCCTTGAGCAGAGCCTGGGCGACACTCAAATCACTATCAGACCCCGGATCGATCTTGACCACCTCGGCGATCTCCCGGGCCAGGTCGGAGCGGTCGCTGTAGGTAATGTCGAACTTGTAGGCGCGGAATGACTCGGCGGTGATGGCCGCGTCGGTGCCGAAGGTCTCCTCCGCGCGATAGGCCCTGTTGGTCATGTCGGTCTGGATGCCCATGGTGGGGTTGAAGTCGGCCGGCTTCAGCGCGTCCTCTACTCCGGTGGCCTGGAACGGAGTGTTGTTGGAGTTGAACACATAGCCAGAGCTGGGGTTCCAGATTTGCGGCACGCGCTCGAATGGCAGATAGCCGTGCCAGATCAGATCAGACCGATCGCCGGGCTGGACCTCTGTCCAGTCCCGCCCCTCGGCGCGGATCGGGAACTGTCCGTTGTAGACATAGCCGATGTTTCCCTTTTCGTCGGCGTAAATGTAGTTGATGCTGGGAAGGGCCTGCAATCGCATGGCCGCCAACCATTCGTCCCGGTTGGCAGCCTTGTTGAGGCGATAGTACTGCAGCGACTGGCGCGCCTCGCCCATGCCGGCGTAGCGCACCGCGAACATGCCGTGATCGGACTTGAAGACCGGACCCTGGACCGACCACAACAGCGGGCGGTGCACCGTCCAGACCAGCGGCCCGAAGATCTTCACGCGAATGGCCGCATCGCCGTGCTCGAAGTTTTTCCATGCACCGTCCAAGCGGTATTGGTCCGGATTGGCTGGGTTCACGTCCAGCCGATAGACGGTTGACACATTCGGCGCGTTGACGGTGTTGGCCCAGCCCAAGTGGGCGTTGTGTCCGTGCAGCATGAAGGGTGAGCCGGGGAAGAAGCCGCCGGCCACGTGCCAGCCCTCGCTGGAATCGAGCACCGCCTCGTACCACGCCACCAGCCCCACATAGGGCTGGTGCGAATTGACCAGTAAGCGGGTAGCGCCGTCCGCCGACTTCGAGGCAGCAACGGCGATGCCGTTGGAACCGATCGGCAGGGATCCGGTCATGGCGACCTGGCTCGCCTTCGGCGCGGGCGCCATGATCTTCGCGATCACATGATCGAGGCCATAGAAGAAGGGCGTACGGAACACGAATCCGGTGGCCACGTCCTCGCCCGTCATCGGCAACAGGCCCGGCTCGACTTTCTCCGGATGCAGGGCGGCGTAATAGTTGACCCCATCGGCATAGGCCTGCATGACTGCGCGAACATCGGCCGGCAGGGCGGTATCGTACTGCGACGCCACGGTCTCGCGCACTTTCAGCAGGCGCACCAGATAGTCCGTCACCGCCCCCTTGGCGCCCTCGACGCTTGCCAGCTGGCCGCGCGCGGTCAGTGCCGCGCGCTGGATGGTGGCGAAATCGTCCTCCGAATGCGCGAAGCTCAACCCGAAGGCCACGTCCGTATCCTTGGGGCCGCTGATGTGCGGCACACCGTAATGGTCGCGCTGTATGCGGGCATGATAGCGCGCTGCCTGAGCGATCAGGGTCGCGCGGGCCGGCGCCGGCGCCTGGCTCAACCGATCCTGAATGATCACCGCCGTCAGGCCGACAAGCACCAGTGCCGCCAGCGCAGCCCCGCCGATCTTCAGATACCGCATGAGGCGTTTTCTCCCACAGGTTTGTTCTTAAGTGCACACGATAGTAGCGGGTACCAACGCTGCTGCGCTGGGATAAGTGAGCTGTGAGTCGTGATTCCCTCACGCGATCGCAGATGCTCCGCAGTTTGGGCAACGCGATGCTCAAACGGGGCTGGTCCTGCCGTTTTTTAAGAAGCATCAATTATGCGTTACTATCTGCCAAACAGTTATTAGCGACTCGGAGACGCCTTCGAAATAGAAGGCTGCAACGGATCGTTGAAATGTGGATGACAAAAAGCGAAAGATTCAAGACTGACCCGCAAATCACGCTGCTTACTGTGAAACTACTTAGAAGGACTGGCATATGCGAAAGCTCGGATTGTCTTTAACGTTGGCTATCTCAATGGGCGCTGGAACGAGTGCATTGTCGCAATCCGCCGCACCAACCGTCGATCCCGCTTGGAAGGCGCCGGAAGTTGTCGAATTCCTCGGGCTTAAAAAGGGTGACAAAGTAGCCGACATCGTGGCGGGGCGCCTTACCGCATCACTTGCGCAGGCTGTCGGGCCGTCTGGAAAAGTGTACGCGGTCGAAACGGCCGAAGTCGTCAAAGCCCATCCCGAAGCATTAACGCACATGAAAGCGCTAGCAAGTCAGTCGCCCAATGTCATCGTCAGTGCGGAGCCGGTCGCATCGGCATTGCCGTCGGGACTCGATGCCGTGTTCATTCGACAGAATTATCATGATCTCTACGACAAGTTTATGGGACCAGCGGATGTACCCGCATTCAACAAGGCAGTCTTTGCCGCCCTCAAGCCGGGCGGTGTCTATGTCGTGTTGGATCACGCAGCGATAGCGGGCTCAGGGGTCGGCGCAACCGATACACTGCACCGGATCGATCCGGCAAGAGTGAAGACGGACGTGCTAGCAGCCGGCTTTAAGCTGGATGCCGAGAGCTCAATTCTTGCGAACAAGGCCGATGATCACACCAAAAATGTGTTCGACGCGTCCGTCCGCGGTCACACCGACCAGTTCCTGTTTCGCTTTAAGAAACCGAATTAATGGCAGGTCAGAACTAGAGGCCTGACCTACGGCACGGGAGCGCACCGTCGTACCGTGCCGGGGTCCCGGGTGCGCGCTAGGATTGAAGTTCAAATGAGCAGTTGCTCCATGCTCCCGGTACAATGCGCGCTTTTCTTTTAAGGAGTGATGATGGCGAAGAAAAAGCGGCGGGTCATTCGTGCATGGTCGGCAGAAGATGTGAAAGCCTTAAGAGCTTTGGCGAAGGCGAAGCTCTCGGGACCTCAGGTGGCGAAGAAACTGCGTCGCACGCGTGGCGCGGTTGCGCAGAAGGCGATGGCGCTAGGAGTGCGGTTCAGGTCGATCAACCGGAAGCGCAGCGTCTGAGAGTGTTCGCTGCAGGATGTAGCGACGGACTCGAAAGGGCTTTGGCTGAGAGTCCGTGAGGCGAGTTGGAGTCACGCCTCTGACTCGCCGTTACCGGGCGAACCCACGGATGTGTGAACGGCCCGGCGAGACGAAGAATAGCAATCGGAAGCCGGGGTAGCGGCAGCCGGCGGAGATTGCGACAGGGACGTCGCGAGGGACGAGGGAGCGCGCACGCGTCATTGCGTGCGACTTTTCTGCATCATCGACACCCTGACGATCACATCCGTGCTGCCGGGCATCGATAACATTATTGACGAGATACCCGAGGGGAGTCGCCCGTACCGGTCACGCTCACGCATGCAATATGTCACGTTCTGCAGGCGCGACTGGAGTCGCACTCCTTCAACGATTCGCTGGACGCGGAATTCTGAAAAGCGCCAGCAACCAAACGGGCAATACCGTGAACAATCCCACCAGCGCGGTCACGGCCTGTACACTGACGAAGACGGCGCTATGATAGACCTTCGCCGGTCTAACGCAGACTCGCGGAAGTGGCATGGAAGTACCTGTATTGTCGATGTGCCGTGTGCTATGGGCGTGCACTGTAACAATTGGGCTGTCATTCCCCGCAATTGCAGTGAGCGCTGACTCGCTGGATTCGATCACCGTACAGGCGCAACGAGATCGCGAGAAACTCAAGCATGAGGTGGATACGTTTGTCTCGTCGGTAATCTACCCCCTTTTAATTATGGTGACACGCTCTGACGTTGGCAGGGCAAGGCTGTCCTTTGGTCGCTGGTTTAAACAAAGAGCAGGGGGAGTTTGTTCGCGGACACGTTGCATCCTGCCACACGACGTGGCAACGGATTCGATGGTGCGTTGGACAAGAATCCGGAAGGCGAGTCGGGCGAGGGCAGGAAGCCCGAACAGCCCGTCCGATGGAGAAGCACCATCTGTGCTTCGCTATGCGGTCCGGCCGCCGAGCATTCGGTACTTTCCCGTACGGTGCTCCATCTGCCAACGCAAGCTCGCGGCCAAGAGGAGCTTCTTCGCACGGCAAAAGTCCAACTGTGTAATCAGCGTGGGAGATATGAAATAGTCGATTTCTCCAATAAGTTCACCCGCCTCAACGGGGTCCAGGGTTTTGTGCATCATCGTCCATCCCTCAAACGCTCGCTCGGGTATGGATTCCCTCGCTATTAACGTTAAATGGGCGTGTCTGTTGTCCCTAAGAATTCTGCTGAACACAGCGTCAACGATTTCTGGTTGACCCTCCAGCACTTGCAAGAATGAGCCGCTGATATACAGCAGCATGCCCGTGAGTTCTTGCTTTGCATTCGCTATGCGAACCTGCTGCAACAAATCGGGGATCTCATGCTCGTGAAAGCATTCAGTCGACCGGCTAGCGTATATCAAGCTAATCAGAGACTTCATGGCATAACCCCTTTATCGTATCTCCGAGGGACAATACCGAGTTTTCGATGTTGCCTTCGAGTGAAATCGGAGATTTCTGAGACGTACGTCTCAATCACATCCGTGGCGGTCGATGTTGGTTCCTTCCTTTCCTACCGGTTGATTTGGTGTCCAGACGCGCCGCAGCGGGCGGCGGGCGTCGCGTGAGGCCGGATGCATTTACGACGAAATAGGTAGTCTCGTTGAGCCGGTCGAACGACGGCACAAGAAAGTGCCGGCTGGGTAGACTCGTCAGGAAGTATGTGGACTTCAGTGGTTGCGCATCGAGGTCGGAGTATTGGTGGTGGTGCTAGAGCAGCGACAATCAAACGTAGATTGACAGGGATGTAGCAACGGATTCGAAGGCGCTTTGAACTAGAATCCGGTAAGCGAGTCGGGCTCGCACGCCTGACTCGCCGACGCCGGCCGAGGGCAGGAACTCGAACGGCCCGGCCGACAAAGAATACCAGACGAAGGAGATACCCCCGATGGTCTATCAGCTTTACTATTGGCCGACAGTTCAGGGTCGCGGTGAATTTGTGCGTTTGGCGATGGAAGAGGGCGGCGCGCAGTACCGAGATGTCGCGCGTGAGTCCGGCCGTCCTTTAGTCGTCCGCACGTCTCTGACTACAATCCATAGTTCGAGGCTCTGTTGCGCGCCTTGAAGCACACGCCGGCTTACCCTCGGATGCCCTTTACCGACAGCGCCGCAGACGCGCGATGGGTCGCACACTTTGTTGACTGGTACAACGGAGAGCACCGGCACAGCGCGATACGGTACGTGACGCCAAGGAAGCCGCCGAATCCTGAATCAGGCGACAACTATCTTGACACTCACCGCCGGTATAAACCGTTACCTAAGTGCCCGGTATGGACACAGCGTGGAAGTGGTGGCCAGGGAGGGAATTGAACCCCCGACACGCGGATTTTCAGTCCGCTGCTCTACCAACTGAGCTACCTGGCCGCCGTGGGGAGCGTATTAAACAGGCGCGCGCGTCGATCGTCAATGAATAAGCGCAAAATCAGTCACTTACGGAGATTTGAGCGGCACAAGACGCTGGAATTGGGCAATTCGCTTAAGAAACTTTAGGCTGGTTCATGGGATTTGGGGAGGTGTCCGCCGATCCCCCGATTTGATGAAGCCAGCCTTAGTCATCTCGATCCCGCGCTCCACGCTCAACGACTGATTCGGCTCTCGGAGGTTTCCAAGAGGATCGGTCTCGGCCGATCTACCGTCTATAAATATGTTACCGAAAGGGAAGTTGCCTACGCCGATCAAAGTGGGATTTCAGACCGTGCGCCGGAAACTAGCGGATGTGTTGGCGTGACGAGCGCGGGCTAGTGAAGACCGCGAGAACAATGGATAGCTTGGAAAGGAACGCGCAATCGCCTGGGTTCGCGCCGATATTTAGTCGAGTTGCTGCGCCCGCATCGAACCTTTGACGAAGGTACGGCGGGCAAGCGAAGCGCTCTCGGGCTCAGGTTCAGCAGCTAAGAGGGATAATCGGACCCGGATTGTTGCGATACTTCTTGGCTTCGTCCACGCGACGCGCTTCCGCCAGCGCCTCGCGCGCGATCTCGTCGATATTGTCGTCAACGCTTAAGAGTTCGGTCGATTCAGGTATGTTGGGCATGGTTCTATTTTCGGTCAGCCATGTTGGCCCCGATCTTCTCGTCGGTCGTCTTATGGGGTTTGAGGGTATCGCCTTGGATACCGTCGCCAGCGGCCTGGGTGGATGCGAACTTCTCAAAGCGGGACTTGGCCGGCTGGGACGCGTCCTCGTTACTCTGGGCGGCCAGCGACGGCGCTTGGGTGTCTCTATCACCAGTTTGGATTTTGGCGTCGTTCATGAATACTCCGGCGGCAAACTTAACGTGGGAATGATGCGTCTTCCATGCATTCAAGTCTGCAGGGCTTCGGCGCGGGATCTCGTAGGATTATCACTCGTAGCGGGCGGCTTTCTATTCGGCGCCGCCGTCTTGTTCGGAATAGGGCTGGCTGTTCAGTTTGATCGGCTCGCAAATAGGGGGCGCCCCCTCTACTGGTTGCGCCGGCGCCTCGTGGTTCTGTTGGCGTTTGGCTTGTTCCATTTGTTGTTTATTTGGAACGGAGACATCCTGACTCAATACGCGCTGGCTGGATTGCTGGTCTTGCCCTTGATTCGCGAAGACAAGGAGACTCTCGCGCTCTGCTCATTGGGACTGTTCGGGTTTTATCTGGCGATGCCGGCGCTGCACTTGCCCATTTATTGGCCGAGCACCGATACCTTTGCGGGACATGTCGAGGCCGCGAATCAGGTATATGCCAACGGCGGCCTCATTCAAGTATGGCGTTTCAGCCTCGGTGAGCTGAAGATGATTTCTTCGTTGAACGAATTTGTCTTCCCCCGCACGCTGGCGCTGTCTCTGCTGGGTGCAGCGATATGGCGATCCGGCATGCTGCAGAATTGGCGAAGCTGTAGGCGAGAATTCCTACTCTTTGGGATTGCAGCGACCGCAGTCGGCATCGCGTTGACGGCGGCCGGCGCGGCGGGAATCTTTGCCAGTACCCCAGTGCTTGGCGCCTCGATGTCCAACCTAGCGCCCACTGTTCAAGCGTTGGGCTACGCCGCGCTAACTGTCATCGCTGTGGATCTGCCGTACCTGACAGCTTTTCTGAATCTTTTTGCACCACTTGGTCGAATGTCTTTTACCAATTACATTCTTCAATCCCTGATCTTCAGCTGGATCTTCTTTGGCTATGGACTTGGCCAGTTTGGTCGCTTGAGTGTTACCACAACATTTCTGCTCGGCATCGCGATTTATGTCGCGCAAATGGCCGGCAGCGCTTTGTGGCTGCGCTGGTTCCGCTTGGGGCCTCTGGAATGGCTATGGCGCTCGCTCATGTATGGGCAGCTACAAATAATGCTGAAGTCTCGATTGCGATCCGCCGAATTGGCTCACTGACTTGGTTCATCAGAGCACTCCGCCCGTTTTGTGAAAGAAATCGGGCCCGACCAGGCCTTGGGGACGCTGCAGGCCTTCCAATTCGCAGCGCTGCCAATGTGCGGTCGCGTCGGGATCGTAGAGCCGCTGGATGAGAGTCCAGGTGAAGGCGCCGAGTTCTATCGCATCGCGGGACACTGGGCCTCTAGTACCGGTTAATGCTGTTTCAGTCGATCTTCCCTTTTTTGGGACCGCTAGCCACAAATTTTCGCATTTGCGGTCCCTTAGAGGTTATGCCGCAGTAGAATCATCGACTAATGGAAACCTTGCTGATCCTTTTGTTGCTCGCGTGCCTGCTTGTTCTCGTTCAGAACGATCAGGGCATGCTAGTGCAGTTGCTGTCTCTGGTTGGAATCAATCGGCGGCTGACTCGATCCGAAAGTACATTTGTCTTGATCCTAGGTGGTTTGGTCGTTTTGGCGTTGTTCGTTGCCGTTGAGCCGGAAGGGCGAATTCTCCTTATGTTCCTGGATTCGGTGGGCGTCGATCTCTTTGTAACTGTGTGTGTTCTGTATTTGCGTCACAATCTGGTACTCGTCGCTGCAATTTTGCTAATTCCCATATTGAAATGGACCTACCGTTGGGGGCCCGTGCCGGGATTCTGGCCAAGCAGGCTCGTCATTAGGTCCAGCGCAAGCTGGGCCGGCTATGCGGTCGTTGTACCTGTGATGACGTTGTGTTGGGCCACACTTGCGGTCCTCTGCATTATGGCTGTGCTTTCCGGTGTAGTGAGTCTGCTGGGGCTAACCTGAAGCGTAGGACGGCGTTGTTAGAGGGGACACAAGGAGGTCGGAACTGATATGGGACGCTCACCGGGCAGGATTCTCCTGGCCCTGCATCTCGGCGCGTCACACTGGATGGTTAGTCCGTTTGTCTATTTTCTTACCGCCGGTGCCAAAACATTCACCGTTCCTGCACGAGACAGCGGAGCGGTACTCGGCCAAATCTCCTTTCTATCTGGCATGGCGTGCGTCCTAGGCTTGGGATTTTATCAAGCGCTGGTATGGTATCTCGTCGTCATATATGACGGGAGTCTGCACACTGCGCCCGTAGCCGCGTAGATCAGGTGCGATCACGTGAAAACCGGCTTGAGCCAACGGCAGCAGCTGGTTTCGCCAGGTGTATGCGAGTTCCGGGAAGCCGTGCAGCAAGACGACACAGGGTCTGCTTCGATCCTGGAATCCAGATTCAAGCATGTGCATCTTGACGCCGTTGTTGTTGTCGATGATGCGGGAGCGAATCCCCAAAGGCAGCGTGTGGAGAGTCTTGGGCAGGGGTACTAGGCCGCCCAGAGTTCCGCCGGTCGATGCGCAACCAGCGACTACTATTACGAGCAAGCCCAAGGCTGCAAAGCTTGCAATTCGGTGACAGTTTCGATAAGCGTCGCGGCCGCTTCATCGAGCCGCGAGGCAATCGTGCTTCACCATTCCGCGACTTTCTCCTCCGACCCCGGCTTAAGCCTTATAAGACCAGAAGCAAATTCCATGGTGCCTCCCTGGGGCCGGTTTCCGAACGTCAAAGATGCCTGGTTTCATTTGACACCGGTATCCCGATCGTTGTTGCGTTCGTTCGATATGCATCACTCCATTTTGAACAACACGTTCACCGTAGCCGACATCGCAATAGTGGACGGAACCAGTAACGTGTCGGGCGCCGCAGATTTCTTGAACATCCTGCCGGCGAGTTCAGCTGAGGAAGAAAAGCCGCCCATGCCGAGCGATGCAGCAATCGAGTCGAATGGCGATTTGGAGATTGCTACCGCGGTGGTCACGCGGCGGCCAAGAGGTTGCGCAAGCTTGTCTGCTTGATCTCTCGCGGATTGCAGCGCCTTAGTCAGCAAGTCTGCTTCAATGCCTTTTCGATCCTTTCGATCAAATCGACAGTTAATATTGTCGATATTGGGTTCACCCACCATTGGGCTTTCCATTACTGGCAACGAATCGAGTTGCCGGACCGTGAATTTGAGGGGTCGCGACAGGTCATAGCCGCGGATGGCCGCGGGGCCTTTGGCATTGTATTCATTATTCGTCAGAATTTGCTTATTGATGCTGAAGGATTCGATGTCGCCCGGCGACACGTGGTTGGCATTCAAGGTTGCCAGTACGGATTTGAGGCGCTCATTAATCATCGACTCCGCCTTGCCAGGGTCAGGATCAATGGCATGCAAGGTGAGTGAGCAGACTGCGATGTCGGGAGGTGTGTCAATGTCTGCATGGCCCACGACAAAGACAAATGGATACTCGGGGATATCTGCGGCAAATGTCGCGAAGGCGCAAAGCAGAAGGCCAAGGAAACCGTAAAGATGTCTACAGGTCATGAAACGTAAGCTCCCAGTAGCGACCACGCCTGCGCAGGCGGCAATGGAGATTGATCAGCACCCATCGAAGGACATGGCGCTTCACCGCTCATTGGTAGACGATCTCAGGGTTTGCGCCGCCGGTCAACAGGGGTTCAAGATGCACGCCAACGATTTCACAACACACCACCCGTTTTGTGAAAGAAATCGGGCCCGGCCAATGTGGGGTGATGGATCGAATCGCCAAGGGGTTCGTGTGCCGATTGGTAGACGATGATCTCAGCGCATTCCTCGGGAGTCTTGGCCCATCCCAAATTCATGGCGAAAGTCACATCGAGAATCTCACACGCCGGAGAGGTAAGCCACAGATGGAAAGGGCACCCTTCTTCAAGCCAGGCGTCAGTATTTCCCTCGATGAAATGCTGAATGAGCCGCTCGTCGTGCTGATAGATCGGTTTGCCTTTGCGCACTAGCCAGCCGATGGTCAGATTAAATGCGATACCGGTTTTATCGCGAAGGAGCGGGCAGCGCAAAATTGATCGCAGCGGTCTGACCAATCATAGAGTCGGGTGGGCTGAGCTCGAAGTACTCGAGTAGAGCTGGAAGCATGATCTGCATGTCCACGCAGTCTTTCCTCACGAGGAGCCGCGGCGGGGCATCAAAGCCAAACTCTTGGGTACGATCAATCGCTGCGAGGTATTCGGCTACATAAGGCGACAACTCCAAGCCAGGCCCCGAGTCAGGGATGCTTTGCGGTGAATTCGGCGCGCGCGATCGCAAGAATGACCACATGTTCATGTACGTTGCCCTTTTCAACTCACCACAAAGCGTTCAACGACTTTGGAAACGTTCGAAGTACGTCGTGCCCTTGTCGTCTTAAGACCAAGCTGCGTCAATTCTTGAATTGGGCAGCCGTTCAGTTGCCAAGGACCCGTCGAATCCACTTCGCGAAATGCGAGACACGTGTGTAATATTCAAATACGCCGTACCGCCCGACCTTACGATTCGCAGGTCGGGAGTCTTGTCCTGAGCTGACACCTATTACATAGAGAACATCGCCTTGCTTGACGTAGGCGGGACCTCCGCTGTCGCCGCCGCCGCAGATGCCTTCGAGATCGGTCGCGTTGGGATCGCCAGGCGCATCGAATGTAAATCGTAGCTGGAATCCTTCGGCGGGATACTGACCACGTGCAGCGGTGCCGGGAAACACATCAAGGGTGCTTTCCACGCGGTTTGTAGCGGCCAGGACGGTCCCCTCGTGAGGAACCGCGCCCGTGAGGCCTGTGCCTTGTTGACCTCGCCCCACCAGTGTGGCCACCATGCCCAGCTCATCGGTGCCGGTATAGGGACGTGCCGGAACTACATCGGTGACTGACTCGGTGAGTCGGACCAGCGCGATGTCAACTGGCATGTCGGCGTCGTGATGCCAATCGGGGTAGATCACAACCCGCTCAATCTTGTAGATCTTCCCGAGAATCGTCACCGGATCTCCGGGCCTTAAGTCGCTGGCCACATGAGCCGCAGTCAGCACCCAATTGCGGTTGATCAGTGTGCCTTCGCCGCCCAGTCCGTCCTTACCGTCGCCGTGGCGTAACATGACTGTCGAAGGGAACTGTCGCCCGAGCTGCTCAAAAAGCGTCGCATCCCGATCGTGGCGCACGACAATGGCCGGAGTAAGTGTCGGCGCAAGGCAAAGGGACAACAGTAGAGCTTCAGTACGAAAGAATCTGCCATCCTTTTTTAAAAATGCGGGAATCAGCGCGAAACCAGATTTCTGGAGGCCCGCGAGTGAGAAAACCGCGATGAGCACGTAGAACACGACAAAACCGTGCCATCCGTGGGTCAGGTCGTGGTAGGGCGATGTGAGGCGTTGCGTGTTCATCCGTGACACTTGCGGGAAAAGCGTGCTTAGCCTTTAGTATGCCCCAGAGCGCGGAATCCGCAATATTTCCCTAATTGTCACGGCTGGCTGTGCCGGACAGCCTTCTGTTCGCCGCCGAGATCCATGGTAGTAGTTTTGTCCTCGAACGAGAACACGACTTCCCTACCAGAGTCGCGGCTAAAAAATTTGTTTTCCGGGCGCGCCACGGTACACGTCATTGCCCTATAGCTGGTCAACAAGAAAAGGGGGCGGCGGGTGAGTGACCGGCGGACAGTGTCCGCGGACGGGTCGGGCAGCGGGCTTGGCCGAAGTGCGGGCGAAGTAAATGAAGAGATCGTCAAAAGCAGTTAAATTGGAGCGCGAGCACGATAGGGACGCTGCGAAGCGCAGCTCGGCGCTGTCGCGCAAAGAGAGGACGCCTCCAGGGGGGCGCGGTGTCGGTCATGGCGCCCTCCTTTTGGTTCTCAGGCGCGCTGGCGCAGGGTTTTTGTCGCGCGCTTCGGTGCACTCCTTGATGCGCCGCGACCCGATTTGGCAAGACTGGCTTTGAGCGCCGACATCAAGTCGATCACCTGCGCCTTGGGCCGCTTTTCACTCGGCGGCTCCTGTACTTCGAGCGAATGTGTTTCCTTATTGCGGATCTTTTCCTGCACGCGGCGTTTCAAATCCGCTCGGTAGGTGTCCTTGAACTTAGAGGCATCGAATTTGCCTTGCATACTCTGCACCAGCTGCTTGGCCATTGACAGTTCAGCGGAGCTTATCTTAGCTGAGGCTTTATAATCGGTGGCCGGCAGCACTTCATCAGCGAAGCGCAAGGTCAACAGCATGAGCGATGCACCCTGCGGCGCGATGGCGCAGAGATGCTCGCGCTGATGCATCACGAACGTGGCGAC
>JALYIH010000057.1 GCA_030775865.1 Pseudomonadota bacterium
ATGGCAGTGCACTGTGTGCGGAGCGATCCATGATCGTAACGTCAATGCAGCTCACAATATCCTCGCGGCGGGACATCGCCGTCTTGCAGAAGGAATCCTCGGCCCTTGAGGGCGAGGAGGATGTCAACGTAGTGTCACTCGCCTGTAATACAGTCCACCACATAGCCTAAGTGCAAGGAGACGATTATTACCATAAGCTATATTTTGGCCGGGTTCGCCCTGGCATTCCTGCTGCGCAAAGCGTACGTACGGCTGCAGCTCTCTTTGGCGAAACACCGTTCGCTCGCGGGCCATTCGCGCATGGCGCGCCGCTTCGCCTCGTGGGTACCGTTTTACGAATACGACGAATCCAGCTTCTTTGGCGTCGATTCGGCGCCGGCGCAGATCATCGCGGCACGGCGCGTCGGCTTCCAGCGGCTCTCGGCGCTGTTCGCAGCGCGCTTCAAGAACACCGTCGAGCAAACCTCGGCGCTCGCGGGCAGCGTTTCCGATCTCGAATTCACGTCGCGGTATCGCGTTCCGTTCCAATTCAGCGGCCATGTGCGCCGATACTTGAAGTCCGGTTCGTTCGTCCAATCCTCCGGCGGCGTGATGGTCACCGATCTTGACGGCAACCGCTTTTACGACCTGACCGGCTCGTATGGCGTCAACGTGTTTGGCTACGATTTTTACAAGGAGTGCATCGAGCGCGGCGGCGAAAGAGTGCGCGACCTGGGGCCGGTGCTGGGCGCGTATCACCCGGTCACCGCGCATAATGTTCGGCGGTTGCTCGAGATTTCGGGACTCGATGAGGTTTCCTTTCACATGTCCGGCACCGAAGCCGTGATGCAGGCGGTCCGGCTTGCGCGCTATCACACGCAGCGCACCCACCTGGTGCGCTTCTGCGGCGCGTACCACGGCTGGTGGGGGGACGTACAACCCGGCGTCGGCAATCCCGTTCCCGCGCGAGAAACCTACACGCTGAAGGATATGGACCCGGCGACGCTCAACGTGCTGCGCACGCGCCGCGATATCGCCTGCGTCCTGGTCAATCCACTGCAGGCCTTGCATCCCAATGCCGGGGCACCGGGGGATTCGACCCTCCTCGACAGTGCGCGCAAGGCGCATTTCGACCGCAGCGCTTATTCGGAGTGGCTCAAGCAATTGCGCGCGGTATGCACCGAGCGGGGCATTGCATTGATATTCGACGAGGTGTTCGTGGGTTTTCGCATTGGCCTGCGCGGCGCCCAGGAGTATTTCGGCGTTCGCGCCGACATGGTGACCTACGGCAAGACCGTTGCCGGCGGACTGCCGGCGGGCGTGCTTTGCGGCAAGCATGAACTGATGCGGCGATTTCGCGACGATCGCCCGGCCGATATTTGCTTTGCCCGCGGCACATTCAACTCGCACCCCTATGTCATGGGTGCCATGCACGAGTTCTTGAACAAGCTCGAGAGCGAGCCGGTGCGCGCCTTGTACCGAGGGCTCGACGACACCTGGAATGAAAGAGCGCGGAGGCTGAACGACAGGCTGGCGGCGGCGCAGCTGCCCGTGCGGGTCGCCAACCTGTCCACCATCTGGACCATCTACTACCCGCGGGCATCGGGCTATAACTGGATGCTTCAATATTATTTGCGCGCCGCCGGGCTGGCCCTGAGCTGGGTGGGCACGGGACGCCTGATTTTCAGTTTGAATTTCACCGAAGATGAATTCACTGCGGTCGCCGACCGGATCGTGTCGGCGGCCGAGGAAATGCAGCGCGACGGCTGGTGGTGGTCTGATGCGCAGCTCACGAACAAAGCCATCAAACGTCGGGTGCTGAAGGAAATGTTTCAGGCCCGATGGGCTTCGGGTTCGGCCGCCTCGCCCATGGGATCGATCAACTCGCCCCGCATCAAGTAAAGCGGCGCCTTGGCGTAAATCAGTGCATCGTTGAACGGATCGGTCAGGATCTTCGTCGCCCATACCAAGCCGGTCTGCACCCCCTTCAAGAAAAACAATTGCACGGTGCGAAACAGCAATGCACCGATGCCGACGACGAGCCAGATCTCGCCCACATGGCGCACGAAACCCGCGCCGCCGGAATGTGCCGTGAATACCCCGAAGAAGGTCGGATCCAGCCACAACGCCAACGGCACCAGCGCCCAGACGGCATGCAGGATCACCTTGCGGCGCAGGTTGTAGCCGACCTTGATGCCTTCTTTATGCTCGTGCGTCGCACGATTGACCCGATCGTAACCCTTGGGCTCGAAGAAGAAATGACCGGACTGACGGCTGACCATGGAAACCAGCCAGCCGATCAAGGCGGACTTCACAGGATCAAAGAACATCGTGACATAGGCAATGATGAAGCTGATGGCGCTCAACAAGTGCAGCGACTGATTGATGCGGCTGTGGTGATAGTAGCGATGATCGTCCCAGCGCTGGGTCTTAAGTTCGGCCAAAAAGCTTTGCATGTTGATTCCTTGGTATTGATGACCTTGGCCACGAAGCAAATATAGGATTTCCGTTACAGCCCGATGACATGCGGCGCTTCGGGCGCACATTCGCGGTCAACGGCGTCAAGGATCGTCATCCAATCGTCATTCTCGCCTGCCATTGTTGCCGCATGAAAATCATGATCGTCACCGACGCGTGGTTGCCTCAAACCAACGGTGTGGTCAGCACGCTGGCGCACACCGCCGTGTGGTTGGGCCGCTTTGGGCACGAGGTCAAAGTTCTGACACCGCATGCTTTTCGCAGCGTCGCCTGCCCGACCTATCCTGAGATTCGTCTATCGCTGTTTCCCTACAGAAGAGTCGAAAAAGAAATCGTCCAATTTGCTCCGCAAGCGCTGCATATCGCCACCGAGGGGCCTTTGGGCTTGAGTGCACGGCGCTTCTGCGTCAACCGGGGCGTGCGCTTCACCACCTCGTACCACACGCAATTTCCGCAGTATTTGCGCGCGCGATTTCCCATACCCCTGAAGGTATCGTACGGAGCATTGCGCCGATTTCACGGGGCCGGCGCGCGCTGCATGGTGAGCACAGCCTCGATGCGCACGGAACTCGCCGCGCAGGGCTTCAAGAACTTGGTGTGTTGGCAACGCGGCGTAGACACCGAGATGTTCAAGCCCCGGCTCAAGCACTTTCTCGACCTGCCGCGGCCCATCGCCGCCTATGTCGGCCGCGTCGCCGTTGAGAAGAACATCGATGCATTCCTGAGCATGCCTTGGTCCGGCAGCAAGATCGTCGTCGGCGACGGGCCGGAACGCGCCCGCCTGCAGAGCCAGTACCCGCACGCGGTGTTCACCGGCTATCAGTTCGGCGAAAGCCTGGCGTGTCATTTGGCGGCCGCGGATGTGATGGTATTCCCGAGCCGCACCGACACTTTTGGCCTCGTGAATCTGGAGGCGATGGCTTGCGGGGTTCCGGTCGCCGCCTACCCGGTCACCGGACCCATCGATGTCGTTGAAGACGGCGTCACCGGAGCACTGGACGTTGACCTCGCCGCGGCAGCTTTGCGAGCGCTAAACGTCGATCCGGCGGCGTGCCGGGCGCGCGCCCTCAAGTCCGGATGGGATATTTCGAGCCGAGAGTTCGAGAACAATTTGGTTCCCTGCCGCAACGCGGCCTTGGGCGATTCCCGCGCGGCCTAGGACGCGGATACTACTCGCGGCCTCGACAGGCCCTAGCCGAAGTTGATCTTCGCCTCGAGATTGGTGCGTGAATCGGCGCTGGACAATGCCTCTTCAAGTTCGATGCGCCCCTCGCGCACCAGATTGTAGAGCGCGCTGTCGAAACTCAGCATGCCGCGTTCGGTGCCGGTACGTATCGCCTCTTTCACGCCGATCACATCGCCCTTCTTGATGAGTTCCGAGATGTGCGGTGTATTGACCATGACCTCGGAAGCGGCAACCCGTGTTCCGGTCTTGGCGAACACCAGGCGTTGCGACAAAATGGCACGAAGATATTGCGAAAGATCGAGGAAAATCTGGTTGTGCTGATCGCGCGGAAACATGTTGATGATGCGATCGAGGGTTTCCGCACAATTATTGGCGTGCAGGGTCGCGATGCAAAGGTGGCCCGTTCCGGCCAGCGCAATGGCCGCTTCCATGGTCTCGCGGTCACGAATTTCGCCGACCAATATGACGTCGGGAGCCGCGCGCACCGCGCTGCGCAGCGCGCGCGCAAAAGTCTTGGTATCCAGGCCCACTTCCCGCTGATTCACGATGGATTTCTTGTTGGTGTGCAGGAATTCGATCGGATCCTCAATGGTCAAAATATGGTCGGATGAGGTCTCGTTGCGGTAATTGATCATGGCTGCGAGGGTGGTCGACTTGCCCGCGCCGGCGGCGCCGACCATGAGGATCAGCCCACGCTTGAGCATGACCAATTCTTTGTAGATATCGGGCATGCCGAGATCTTCGAGCTTGGGCATTTCCGCCGTGATGTAGCGCAGCACCATGGCGGGGTAGCCGCGCTGATAGAACACGTTGACGCGAAAGCGGCCCAGGCCGATTTCGGAGATGGCGAAATCGATCTCGAGTTCCTCGTTGAAGTACTCGATCTGGTCCTGCGTCATCAACCCCAAGGCAGCCTGACGCACGGTTTCAGGGGTCAATATTTGTTTATTGACGGGGAAAATCTTGCCTTCGATTTTGATCTTCACCGGCGCGTTGCAGGTAAAGAACAGATCCGAAGCCCTTTTCTCGACCATCAGTTTGAACAGCGGCTTGGTGTTCATCACCTGCGGCGGCAGGTCGGCAGGAACGCTCATGTTGGGAGCCTGTCCGAGAGCTGCACTTAGAACACCTGGCCTTCTTCTTCTTCGACGATCTGCAGCGACTGACCGCCTTCTTCCGGATGCTTCATCTCGCGCTTGCTTTCCAGCTTCACGCGCAGGCGCAATTCGTTCTTCGAATCCGCGTTGCGCAAGGCGTCCTCGTAGGAAATCAAACCCGCCTCGTACAGCTCGAACAGCGCCTGGTCGAAGGTCTTCATCCCTAAGCGATTGGAGCGCGCCATCACGTCCTTGATCTTGGTGACGTCGCCCTTGAAGATCAAATCCGAAATCAGCGGCGAAGCCAGCATGATTTCCATGGCTGCGATGCGCCCGGATCCTGCTTCGCGTGGAATCAGGCGCTGCGAAATGAGCGCGCGAATGTTCAGCGACAGGTCCATGAGCAGCTGCTCGCGCCGCTCCTCGGGGAAGAAATTGATGATGCGGTCGAGCGCCTGATTCGAACTGTTGGCGTGCAGGGTAGCCAGCACCAAGTGGCCCGTTTCGGCGAACTGAATGCCGTACTCCATGGTCTCGCGGTCGCGAATTTCGCCGATGAGAATCACGTCCGGCGCTTGGCGCAGGGTGTTCTTAAGCGCCAGATGCCAGCTCTCGCAATCGACACCGACTTCGCGATGCGTCACTACACAGCCTTTGTGAGCGTGCACGTATTCCACCGGATCTTCGATGGTGACGATATGTCCGCGAGTCTTTTCGTTGCGGTAACCTACCATCGCCGCGAGCGACGTGGATTTACCCGAACCCGTGCCTCCCACCAGGATCACGAAGCCGCGCTTTGAGAGGACAACCTCCTTCAATACCGGCGGCAGTTCGAGTTCCTCGAGGGTGGGAATCTTGGCGTTGATGGTGCGCAGCACGGCGCCCGTGTACCCCTGCTGCACGAAGGCGCTGACGCGGAAACGCCCGATGCCGGGCGGTGCAATCGCGAAATTGCATTCCTTGGTCGAATCAAATTCTTTGGTTTGCCGATCGTTCATGATGGCGCGGACCATCCCGGCGCTTTGCTCGGGGCTCAAGGAGCGGTCCGACTGTGGCCTGATTTCCCCGTCGACCTTGATCGCGGGCGGGAAACCGGCGGTGATAAACAGATCCGAACCCTTCTTCTCGACCATGCGCCGCAGAAGGTCTTGCATCAATCGTATGGCTTGTTCGCGTTCCATAGTTTGTTTGTCCTTATCTTACGGCGCGCCCGGCGCGCCGCCACAAATTCGGGGTTCGCGGCTCCTCGCGAACCCCGTTAAAAGGGTGCGCACGGCGCACTAAATAGAGTCCTTGTTCTGCGCCTTGTACTTGGCTTCTTCGCGGCTGACAACACCTTTTGCCACCAGTTCCTGCAGGCACTGGTCGAGGGTTTGCATGCCTTGGCCCTGGCCCGTCTGAATGGCGGAATACATCTGGGCGATCTTGCCTTCGCGAATCAAGTTGCGGATGGCGGGTGTGCCGATCATGATTTCGTGCGCTGCAATACGGCCGCCGCCGACGCGCTTCATCAAGGTCTGCGAAATCACGGCCCTCAAGCTCTCGGACATCATGGCGCGGACCATGTCCTTTTCCGCAGCCGGGAACACATCGACGATGCGATCGATGGTCTTGGCCGCGGAGCTGGTATGCAAGGTGCCGAACACCAGATGCCCGGTCTCCGCCGCGGTCAATGCCAAACGAATGGTTTCCAAATCGCGCATTTCGCCGACCAGAACCACGTCAGGGTCTTCGCGCAGCGCTGATCGAAGCGCCTCGGTGAATCCTAAGGTATCCCGATGCACCTCGCGTTGATTGACCAGGCAGCGCTTGCTTTCATGCACGAACTCGATCGGATCCTCGATGGTTATAATGTGATCCGGACGGTTATCATTGCAATGATTGACCATGCCGGCCAGAGTGGTCGACTTGCCGGATCCTGTCGGTCCCGTGACCAGCACCAGACCGCGGGGAAGCATGCATAAATCTTTGAAAGTCTTGGGCGCGTTTAATTCGTCCAAAGACAGGATGGTGGACGGAATATTGCGGAATACCGCGCCGGCACCGCGATTTTGATTGAATGCGTTGACGCGAAAACGCGCCAGCTTGGGGATTTCGAACGAAAAGTCGGTCTCGTAGAACTCTTCGAACGCCTTGCGCTGCTTGTCGTTCATGATGTCGTACACCATGCTGTGCACTTCTTTGTGCACCAAGGCAGGCATGTTGACGCGCTTCATGTCGCCGTCCACGCGAATCATCGGTGGGACACCCGCCGACAGATGCAAGTCCGACGCATTGTTCTTCACCGCAAAGGCGAGAAGCTGCGCGATATCAACCGCCATTTACGGCTCCTAATTCGACTGGTTCAAGCCACCAGCAGTATATAAGAGGGTGTTGCCACCCAATATGTTAATTGGTCCGCAGAATTTGACGCTTCATGTGAACCACGTCCGGTCTCGGATACGTATTGCAGCCATTGCCGCCGGGCGAGATCCCGCCACGGTCACGTTGGTCGCAGTTACCAAGGCGAAGACTGCCGAATCCGTACGTCTCGCCGCCACCGCCGGCGTCACGGATTTCGGTGAAAATTATCTGCAGGAAGCTCTTGCAAAAATGGAGCAGTTGGCGGACTTGCCGCTCAAGTGGCACTTCATCGGCGGCATTCAGTCCAACAAGACCCGTTCCATCGCCGAACGCTTCGATTGGGTACACGGCGTGGATCGCTTGAATGTCGCGAAACGGCTCTCGGAACAGCGGCCCTTTCACGCAGCACCCCTCAACGTTTGCCTGCAGGTGGCGCTTGAGCCTGAGCCGACCAAGGGCGGCGTCTCACCGGACGCCCTGGCGGCACTGGCGTCGGCCGTTGCCGAGCTGCCGCGCGTTCGGCTGCGCGGTCTCATGTGCGTGCCACCGCCGCAACCAACCCTTGAGGCCGAGCGTGCGGTTTTCGCGTGCCTGAAGGTCGCGCTCGAGGATCTGAACGCCGGAGGCCTGAAGCTCGATACACTGTCGATGGGCATGAGCGCGGATTTCGAGTCCGCCATCGCCGAGGGAGCGACGCTGGTTCGCATCGGCACGGCGCTTTTCGGATCTCGCTAAAGGCGCCTCGCCAAGCTACCAATGGACATCGCAAGGGGAAGGGGATGCACAATATAAGACGGCTGGCATTCATCGGCGGGGGCAACATGGCCGCGGCGCTGATCAGCGGCCTGACCAAGCGGGGTTTGCCTGCTGAGCGCCTGGTCGTTGCCGATCCCAGCGAGGATCAGCTGAAGCGCCTGGTGCGCGACTACGCCGTTGAGACAGCGCCCGACAATGTCAGCGCGGTTCAGGGCGCCGAGGTGGTCGTGCTCGCCGTCAAACCGCAGCAAATGCGCGCGGTGGCCTTGGGGTTGGCGCCACATCTGGCCTCTCCTAAGCCTCTGGTGATATCGGTGGCGGCCGGCATCCCTCACGCGTCTCTGGCGCGTTGGTTCGGGCCGCAGATCCCGCTCATTCGCACCATGCCCAACCGGCCGGCGCTCAACGGCTTTGGCGCAACGGGCTTGTACGCTCCCGCGGGTGTCGGGGCCGCTTATCGGGCACTGGCGGAGGCCATCATGGCTGCCGTCAGCGCCACGGTGTGGGTGGAGCACGAGTCGCAAATGGATACCGTCACCGCTCTGTCAGGCAGCGGTCCGGCGTATTTTTTCCTATTCATGGAAGCGCTCGAAGCGGCGGCCCATGAACGTGGGCTGCCGACCGACATTGCACACCGCCTCACACTGGAAACGGCCTTCGGCGCCGCGCAAATGGCGCGCCAATCCACGGATTCCCTCGCCACCCTGCGTGAGCAGGTCACCTCCAAAGGCGGCACGACCGCAGCGGCGTTGGAGGTCCTCGATGCGGCGGGTCTTCGTGCTATCGTCGCGCACGCGGTGGCGGCAGCCGACCGCCGTTCAGCCGAACTCGCTGCCGAGTTCGGCGCTCCTTAGGATTTAACTAATATGATTTCGGTCGGGGCCGCATCGGCCCCGTTGAAAGGTGGCGCGAAGCGCCTAACTATGAGCGCCTGAAATGGAAGCGATCAGATATATCGTCGACATGTTGCTGTGGCTCCTGCTGCTCGCCTTCGTGCTGCGGTTTCTGTTCCAATTGGTGCGGGCCGATTTTCGCGATCCGATGGCCGATGCCATCGTGCGCGTGACGAACTGGCTGATAATGCCCTTGCGCAAGGTTCTGCCGCCCATCGGCAAGATCGACACGGCCACCGTGGTCGCCGTGCTTTTGGTGGCCGCGGCGCGCACTTTCATCTTGACGGCCCTGGGAGGCGGTGGCCTCGGCGATGTGGTCGTGTTCCTGCGCATCACCCTCCTCGACCTGGTGGGCTTGGTGCTTCGAGTTTATTTATTCGCGATGCTGCTCTACTGGCTGACGAGTTTTGTGTCGCCGGGCGGCTACGCTCCGGGTATCCGCCTGCTTGCTCAGCTGTGCGAACCTATCTTAAAGCCCGTGCGTCGCACGATTCCCCGCATCGGACAAATAGATTTTTCCGTGCTCTGGGTTTCGATCGCGATCGGTGCGTTGCTTGTGTTACTGCGTTGAACATCGCCTCGTACATGCCTGATATCGCTGTGAACGAAGCGATGCATGGCGGCGCGAATCCGACCCTCGCAGGCGCGAAAGCCTGAAAAACCAGCGCGAATTGCATCGAGCTTAGAAATCTTTTTTCGCGTTTGCGCTAAACATCGGCTTTTTTCTATGTTATTTTCGGCGCCGAGTTGAATTAGTGGGCATTGTGCCCACGTGGGGCATTCACTGCCCGCGCTCGCAAAACATTTAGGAGATTAAATATGGCGAAAAAGAATGCAGCACCGACCAAGTCTGAAATTCTCGCTACCATTTCGAAGGAAACAGAGCTCTCTAAGAAGCAGGTCGGAGCCGTGTTTGACTCGCTTGGCGCCTCGATCAAGAAGAGTCTGCGAAGTCACGGCTTGTTTACGTTGCCCGGGCTGTTGAAGATGAAGGTCGTAAAGAAGCCCGCCACGAAGGCGCGCGAGGGTGTCAATCCGTTCAACGGCGAAAAAATGATGTTCAAGGCAAAGCCGGCCAGCAAGAAAGTGCGCATTGCCGCACTGAAGACGCTCAAAGAATACGTCAACTGATTTAAGCTTGGCCTTTGGGAGCGGCTGAGGAAACTCGGCCGCTTCAAATCACCTATTCGATACCGACGAGTTCGACGTCGAACACCAAGGTCGCGCCCGGCGGAATAACCCCGCCCGCACCGCTGTCGCCGTAGGCAAGTTCCGGCGGAATCACCAGCCGGCGGCTCTCTCCAACCTTCATACCGGGTACGCCCTGATCCCACCCCTTGATGACCGAGCCGGTTCCCACCGGGAACTTGAAGGGCTGCCCGGCGTTGCGTGAGCTGTCGAATTGCTTGCCTTTATGGTCCGCAGCACCGGCCTCGTACAGCCAACCGGTGTATTGGACGACTGCCATCTGTCCGCCGCCGATGGTTGCGCCGGTGCCAGGCTTGAGCGTGACCGTCTGCAGCGAGGTTACCGGATTGGCGGCGGGCGCCACGGCGGTTACGGGTGGCGCATCGGACTTGCCGTTGCAGGCCGCGGTGACCGCGATGACGAGGACCAGACTGATGCAGGCAAAATGTTTGGATGTCATGGCGACATCATAATGGATTTCGCCGTGGCGAGCGTTTCCGCAGCTTGGCCTAGCCGAAGCCCCGCAGCACAGCCGCGCACATGGCGCAGGTCGCGGCGCCGACGACGACCACGAAACCGATTTCCTCGCCCCAGCCCATCGCGAACAGGCGCATTGCGCTGACGGCATCATCGACTTCGTCAGCCACTTGTAACAGCCATTCCATCGGCAAGCAGTCTAGGTACATGCCTCGCGGCTAACCGTGAGTGGCATCACAACCTTAAGCCAGGCAATCGGCTTGCTATGGTGCTTGGGGCTGCGTAGGCTCTACGGACATGCAGCGCATTCTCGTCTTGAATCCCAAGGGGGGTTCGGGCAAAACGACGATAGCCACCAATCTCGCCAGCTATTTTGCGAGCCAGGGTGACCGTCCGGTGCTGCAGGATAACGACCCCCAGGCCTCCAGCAGCCGCTGGCTCAGAAAACGTAAGCCTGATCAGCCGTTTATTCACGGCATTGCCGCATTCGAACGCAATTCGCGCATGACCCGCGCCTGGCAGATGCGCATTCCGCCGGACGCCGCGCATGTCATCGTCGATACGCCGGCCGCGGTGCCTGCCCAAGAAATGCCCGATATGACCAAGAATGCCGATGCCATTATCGTGCCGGTTCTGCCGTCCGACATCGATATTCACGCCTGCTCCAAATGCATCGCAGACCTGCTGCTGATTGCCAAAGTGCGGCGCGATGAATATCGCATCGGCGTGGTTGCCAATCGCGTCAAGCGCAACACCGTGATCTATCAGTCGCTGATGCGGTTTCTCGAGACATTGCGCATCCCCGTCATCGCCACGCTACGGGACTCGCAAAACTACGTGCGCGCCGCCGAACAGGGCCTTGGCGTTCACGAGATGAAACGCTATCTGGTGGAACAGGATCTGGAGGATTGGCAGCCGATGTTGGCTTGGCTGAAAGCGAAGGAAGGTGCGGCCCATCCTATTGAAGGCATCAATCCGTTGCCCGTGCCCGCTTGAGCACCGCAGCCCGGGCGGCGTAACTTCCGCTTATTTTTTCTCGTCGAAATTGCCGCGAGCCTTTTCCGCCCAGTTCTTGTAACTGTGCCAATTGTAAAGACTGTTGGTGATCGCCGCGTGGCGCCCGCCGGTTTTGGCAACCGTCGAGTCGGCGCGAGGGGCCCTGCGGTCCACGCCGGTGTATCGAGTTGGATTTTTGACGTCGCTCATCTCGTATGCCTCTGTCGATGGGAACGACAGTAAGTGTCGCGCCCTCTCCTCGACAGGAACTGTGTCACGCGCAGGCGGCACTGTCGTGCAATAGCGACGCGCATTGGGATGCGCATCTCACGATGCGTCGCGGTAAGTTAAATGGACGAATTCTTAGGTCGTCCGCCAGCCATCGAACAGCGGCTTGAGTTCCTCGAGCGAGGTCTCGAGTGCGGCCGGCAATAGTGTCGTGTAAGAGTCGAGAAGTGCCATTGCGTTGCGTGCGGGGTCGGTGCGTGTCGCCGCGCCCAAGCGGCGTGACATATCGCGATTGACGACGTGCAGGTTTTCATACAGATCATTGAGCCCCGCGAAACCTTGGGTTCCGCCCACACCCGCCAGTTCGCGCGCCAGCAGAAACATGCACACGCTTCGATACACGGTTTCCGCTTCGCTCGCGAAGGGGAGGTGAAAGCGCGCCATAGGACGCAGTCGATCGGTCCACGGGCAACCCGAGGTCGCCATGATCAATCCCAGCACGGAGCTCATGGCTTGTTGCGCGCTGGTTTCCGCATGAACCGTGCGTTCAGCCTGCGTCACCGTCACGCCCACCGTGTCGAAGGAAACCAGCGCCTTGAGCGCCTCGACCGCCGGCGCCATGTGCAGCGCGGCGGGGCAATGCGCGTATTCGGCCGTACTCAAAGGGCAATTCGCGCATTGGTTGAACTTCAGTTCGGTCCAAAACGGAGGCTCGGCCGGCGTCGGATTCGTCAACCGGAAGTCCGTGGCCGCGAATTTCAAATCCACGTGCTTCTGAGAGCCATCCGGCAGGTCGAATCGATAGCGGATGCGCAGTGCTTGCGTCATGCCACGAGTCGGTAGCAGGGCTTGTATTCGGCACCCGTGAATTTCATCCGGCCTTGCGCCACGAAGGAGCGCAGCAATTTATCCAGCGGCTCCATGATGGTCGGCTCTCCGGCCAGTTCGTACGGCCCAAAGCGTTCGATGGCGTTGACACCGTACTCTTTGATGTTGCCGGCGACAATTCCCGAGAAGGCGCGCCGCAAGTTGGCGGCGCGTTCATGCACCGGCTGATCGAGCGACAAGCGCAATGCACGCATGGATGCGTGGGTGACCTCGAACGGACGCTGAAATTCCAGGGGAATTTTCAGCAGCCAATTGAATCCGTATGAATCACTCGCCTGGCGCCGATAGTCGCGCACCTCCGCCATGCCCTGCACCATCGCGCGTGCCACACCGGCCGGATCGTCGATAATGACCTTGTAGCGCGCCTGCGCGGCGCTCCCCAAGGTTGCCCCGACAAAGTGGTGAATCTGTTCGAAGTACTCCGCGCTGTCGGCCGGACCGGTGAATACGACGGGGAAAGGCAATTTCTGATTGGCGGGATCGAGCAAAATACCGAGCAGGTACAGAATCTCTTCGGCAGTTCCCGCGCCGCCCGGGAAGATCACGATACCGTGACCCAGGCGCACGAACGCTTCCAGGCGCTTTTCGATGTCCGGCATGATGACCAGTTGGCTCACGATGGGGTTGGGCGGCTCGGCGGCAATGATGCCGGGCTCGGTGATCCCCAAGTACCGCCCGTCGGTAATGCGTTGTTTGGAGTGGCCGATGGTCGCTCCCTTCATCGGGCCCTTCATCGCGCCCGGGCCGCAGCCGGTGCACACATCGAGGCTGCGCAGCCCGAGTTCATAACCAACTTTTTTCGTATAGTCGTACTCGAAGCGACGAATGGAATGCCCGCCCCAGCAGACCACGAGATTGGGCCGCACCTGCAGCTCCAGAACCCGCGCGTTGCGCAGGATGTGGAACACGGCGTTGGTTATGCTGGCCGACGAATTGAGGTCGTAGCGGCCGCTTTCCATGATTTCGTTCGAGATGAACACCACATCGCGCAGCACGGCGAAGAGGTGATCCTTAAGACCCCTGATCATGACGCCATCGACGAATGCGGCCGCCGGTGCATTCTTGATCTCGAGCTTGATTCCCCAGGCCTGACGCACGATGCGCAGATCGAAGTCGCGGTACTTCTCGAATATCAGCCGCGCATCGTCGATCTCGCTGCCTGAATTGAGCACCGCGAGCGCGCACTGTCTGAACAGCGGATAGAGTCCGCCCTGGCCGGAATCCAGCAGTTTGGCGATTTCCTGCTGCGAGAGGTGCTCCAAGCTGCCCTTTGGGGCCACCCGCGCATCGACCATGTCAGACGATAGAATCGAGGCTTCCACGCAGCACCTATGCTCAAGGGTAGATATCGATCGGAATATTGTCCTGCGTGCGCATCCACACTTCGACCATGTCGGAGTTCGATAGGGCTATGCAGCCGTCGGTCCAGTCGTTCGCTTCATAATACGCCGACGGATGGTGCGGAGAGTTGGGAAAACCGTGAATCATGATCGAGCCGCCGGGAGCCCAGCCCTTCTTATGCGCGCGCAATTCGTCCTGTTTATTCGGGTAGGACACTTGAATCGCCAGAAAGTAATCACTGCGCGTATTGCGCCGGGCGAGGAAGTAGCGGCCCTCGGGAGTTTTAAAGTCGCGTTCTCGTTCTTTCTGTCCTACAGGGCTCAATCCCAGCGCGACTTTGTATACGCCCAAAAGATGGTCGCCGCTGTACAGGTATAGCTTGTGCTCGGCCTTGTGAACGACGACTCGATCGGCAAGAGCGGAATCCGCGGCCCAGGCGCCGCTCATCCAGCCGGCAGCCGTCGCCAGCACCAGACACATCCAGAGATTTATCGCCGAATAACGGCCGAATCGCTTAATCATTGCCAAAAGTATACCTGGTAGCGGCAACTCAATAATCAGCTCCAGCTCACGTCCCGGTATACTGCAGGGTATGCGCCGGTCATGGATTCCAATTCTAAGCATTGTGCTCCTGAGCGCGTGCGCGTCTCCGTCGTCCATCAAACCGGTGGAATATTTGGACGATCGGACCGCCATGACCATAGGTTCCCTCAAGGAGCCGATCGAGCTGGTGCCGAGTCTTCATCAAGGCGGCCTGCATCTATTGAGCCTGGGCAAGAGGGTCAGCTTTGCCTACTTAGGTCCGGTCGAATGGGATCGAAGCGGTGCGATTGTTTACGGATTGTGGGTCCATATAGCGCCGGGCAACGATCGAGCGATCGTTGATATCCGCTCTCCCGCGGCACTCACGCTGATTCTTGACCGCGCAGAGCGGGTGCTAACACCCATTGATGCCCCGCAACTGGGTAGAGGCGCCTACCAGCCGGTTGCTTCCTGGGGCCAGACAGCCTACTTCGAGCTGACCGCGGAACTGCTCAAGCAAATGGCGGCCAGCGCGAAGCTGGAACTCAATGTCCGCGGAACGGACGACTCTATCGTGAATTTCACTGCCACTGGCGATACACGTCCGACCCTGGCCGCCTATTTGCATTCACGCGGCATCACTGACGATTGATCGCTTCGACCCGCGGTAGGGCAATGGTGGTCCCGGGTCGGACATCGCCGAAATCCACATCGGGGTTGTATTCGGCCACCAGCCACACCGGCAATTCCGACCGCTGCTGCGCAATTATCCACAGAGACTCACCGCGCTTGATCACGTAATTCTCGGTGCCCGAGATCCGGTGGGTGGCAAAGAATGTTTCCTGCAGCTGTCGATGATAATCGCGCCGCGTTACCTCGAATTGCGCGGCGGTCACTCGAGACAGATCCAGCTTTATCTTGTGGCCGAGCGTGACCCTGGCATTTTTGTGCAATTTGTTGAGCGCGAGCAGCGATTGCGAGCTGACCTTGGTCCAATCCGCGAAGTGGCCTAAGGTTTCCGCCGCCTGCACGACCACCGTGTTGCCCGGGCCGACGCCGTAATCGTTGGTATCGACATTGCCGGTGGGCGAGGCCGCCGGCAGCAGCGCGGTACTTTCGGCTTGTCTTTCCGAAACCGGTTCCTTCGGCGGCGGAGGCTGCCTGG